>CAXMNF010000034.1:0-12959 GCA_964194645.1 uncultured Gammaproteobacteria bacterium | reverse complement strand
GAAGCGCCCGCGCCGCAGCAGTTCGGGCGGCAGCGCCTCGAGCTTGTTTGCGGTCGCGACCACGAAGACCGGGGAGCTGCGCTCCTGCATCCAGGTGAGCAAGGTGCCGAACACCCGCACGGCCGTGCCCGCGTCGCTCTGCCCCGAGCCAGTGCCGCCCGCCAGGCCCTTCTCGATCTCGTCGATCCAGAGCACCGCGGGGGCCACACTCTCGGCCACGCCCAAGGCGCGGCGCATGTTCTCCTCGGAGCTGCCCAGCAGGCCCGAGAAGATGCGGGCCAGATCCAGGTGCAGGAGCGGCAAGGTCCATGCCTGCGCGATCGCGCGCGCGATCAGGCTCTTGCCGCAGCCCGGCACGCCGAGCAGCAGGGTGCCGCGTGGTGCCGGGAGTCCATACTCGCGCGCGTCGCGCTGCCACGCCTTGCCGCGCCGGCGCAGCCACTCCTTGAGGCTGGCCAGGCCGCCCACGTCGGCCAGGGTGGCGTCGGGCGGGTAGAACTCGAGCATGCCCGACTTGCGGATCACCTGCTGCTTCTCGTTCATCACCAGGCCGACGTCTTCGCCGCGCAGCACGCCGCTGGTCACGGCGGCCTTGGCGAAGGCGTTCTCGGCTTCGGAGAGCGTCAGACCCTGTGCGGCGCGTACCAGCGCTTCGACGTCGTCGGCCTCCAGCTGCACGGCGTCGCTGTCGCGGCGCTCGAGCTCCATGCACAGCGAGCGCAGCAGCTCGCGCAGCTCCGCTGGGGATGGCAGCGGCAGGTCGACGATCGCCAGCTCCTTGTCGAGTTCGACGGGCAGCTTCATGCAGGGAGCGGCCAGGATCAGCGTCTTGTGTGAGTTCTTCAGCTCGCGCGCCACGTCCTTCAGCGCGCGCACCACCGCCGGGTCGTCGAGGCAGGTGTGGAAGTCCTTCAGCATGAACAGAGCCGAGCCGCTCCAGCGCTCCACGTGCGCGAGCACTTCGAGCGGAGCGGCATGGCGCGGCGCCTCCGGCAGGCCCTGCGTGCAGCCGTCGTACTCGCGCAAGCCGCTGCTCGCCGTCCAGACCAGGAGCTTCTTGCCCTGCTTGCGTGCCACGTCGTAGAGCAGCGATTCGAGGCGCTGCTCCTCCCAGGTCACCACGTAGATCGCCGGGTAGCGCGACCGGATCATCAGGTCGATCTGGTCGAGGAACTGTCCCAGCGGTCCGTCACCCATCCCGTGTCCCCTGTGTCCGGTCCCGACACGCGCGCCAGGCCGGAGCGCACGGGCTCGAGCGTTCCTATCGGCCGAGCGCACCGGTGGGTGAATCCGGGGCGATCCGCGTCGCCTCGCATCGGGTCTTCCGGGCTGCGGGCCTAGAACGTCGGCCAGAGCCCGGTCTGCTGCTTGGGAAAGAGCGCTTCCACCAGCGCGCCGCTGCGTTCGTCCCAGATCAGGCAGTCGGGATAGAAGCGCTCCAGTTCTGCTAGCGAGCGAAAACCCATCAGCAGCTGCAGGAAGGAGCGCTCCGGGAACGCGACGTGGCCGCGAGCCGCCGTGGAGGGCAGCCAGGGCTCGACCGCGCGGATCCGGCCCCCTTCGAGCAGCAGCCGCACCCCTTCCCGATAGCAGGACAGCTCGAGTGTGGCCGTTTCTCCTGCAAAGGCGGACTCGGCCAGGCGCTCCTCGAGCGCAGGAGCGACGTGACTCAGGAAGTCCACCAGGTCGGGCAGCCGAACGTAGAGTGCCAAGGAGCCCGGCTCGCGCTCGACCTGTCCCCGCGTCACGTCGTGGAAGGGGTGTTCGCTGCCCAGGTAGAAGCTCAGCCGGCTGAAGCTCTGGCCGTCGCGCGCCGCGAACGCCTCGCCGTGCTGGCGCAGCAGGGCGAGCAGCGGCTGGGCGGCTTCGGCCTGCGCTGTCTCGGGCGCGACCTCGAGCATCACCACCTGGAGTCGGCCGCCGAGCAGCTGGCGGCGGTGGGCGCAGACCGCGACGGGCGTACCGTCCGCGCGCTCGAGCAAGGGGAAGGTCCAGGCTGGATCGCTGCCCTCGCGCCGGAGCTCGAGTTCGTAGCGCCACTGCTCGGAGTCGCGCAGACAGACCAAGCGGTGCCGGGCCGAGCGCTGCTCATACAGTCGCATCAGTAGCGGAATGTCGCCCGACACGGCGTCGCGCACCTGCAGCCCCGGCTCCAGCCGGTCTGGCAGGTCGGACGCTGCGGCGCGCCACTCTACGCCGTGCTCCAGCGCGAACTCGTAGCCGAACTGCCGGTAGAACCAGGGGATGCCGCCGATCACCTGCAGGCGCTGGCCGCGCTCCGCCGACCAGGCGTGCAGCACGTCGAACATCTGCCGGATCAGGCCGCGCCGCCGGTAGTCGGGGTGCGTGCCGATCAGCTCCGGCTGACCGGCCTCGAGTTCCGTGCCGCCGTAGCTGAAGCGGTGCGAGAGCAGCATCGCGGTGGCCGCGACGCGCTTCTGGCGCGTGTCATCCACCAGCAGGAAGTCGCCGGGGCGCACGCGTGGATGGCCCGACATCAGGTCACGCGTCCAGTCTGCCATCCCCTGGAGGGGCCTGAACTCCGGGGGGTCGGCCTGAACGATGCGGTTGAACTCCGCCAGGGCCTCGCAGTCGGCCGCCCCAGCCTGGCGCAGCACGAGGCCGTCGCCGAGCTCACGAATCACGGCAGCGGGCGAAAAGGCCGCCGGACGCGCCAGGTCGCGGAACATTTCGATCGGCTGAGTCACGGAACGTCCTCTCGCGAAGCGCAGCACCAGCTAGCCCAGCGCGGCCGCATGCGCCACAGCGGCCGGCAGAGGGGCGCGGGCCACCGGGGCTCAAGACCGGACAGGACGGTCCGATACCGCTTGTGTCGGGAAGCGGCCCGCTCCCCGGCGAAGGAGTCCCGTGAACCCCTCCCGGCTGCGCATCTCCCTGCTCGTCCTCGCGGCTCTAGGGGGTATTGCCCTGGGCTCCACGTCGCTGCTCGGCGTGCCGGGCGGCCTGGCGCTCGTCGCCTGCTTCAACGATGCGGGCGGGCTCGAGCGCGGGAATCCCGTGATGATCGGGGGCATCGCGGTGGGCCGCGTCTCCTCGATCGAGCTGGATGCGAACTTCCGCGCCTGCGCGCGGCTCCGGGTCGATGCGGCCCTGCCGCTCGCTGCGGACACGAGCGCTGCGATCCACACGCTCAACGTGCTCGGCGACAAGTACGTCGCTCTCGAGCCCGGCGGAGCCGCGGAGCGCCTGCGTTCGGGGGACGAGATCCCGTTCACGCAGGACGCGCTCGTAGTCGAGCGCCTGGTCGGCCGGCTGCTGATGAGCCTGGGCGTCGACGACTGACGGCCTCCCGGGGCCTGCTAAGGTAGGCCCCGTGCAGCTCGCCACCTGGAACGTGAACTCCGTGCGCGCCCGCCACGACCGGCTGCTGGCCTTCCTGGAGCGGCACGCGCCCGATGTCGTCTGTCTGCAGGAGACGAAGGTCGTGGCCGAGCAGTTTCCGGCCGCCGCGCTCGCGGAAGCGGGCTACGCGAGCCAGGTCGTTGGCCAGAAGACCTACAACGGCGTTGCGATCCTGTCGCGCGAGGCGCCGAGCGACTCTGCGCGCGCATTCGGCGACGGTGGAGACGATTCAGAAGCGCGCTTCCTGGCGGTGCGGGTCGGCGGAATCCGGGTGGTCAGCGTGTACGTGCCGAACGGCCGCAGCGTTGGCCACGATCACTACGTGTACAAGCTCGAGTGGCTGGCACGGCTGCGGCGCTGGCTCGAGAAGCACGCCGACCCCGCCGAGCCGCTGGCGGTGCTGGGCGACTTCAACGTCGCGCCGGCCGACGCCGACGTACACGACCCGGATGCGTGGCGGGGCCAGGTGTTGTGCAGCGAGCCCGAGCGCCAGGCCTACCGGGAGCTGCTGTCCTGGGGCCTGCACGACAGCTTCCGCGAGCTGCGGCCGGACGATGTCGCCTACACCTGGTGGGACTACCGGCAGCTCGGCTTTCCCAAGAACCGGGGCCTGCGCATCGACCACGTGCTGATGACCGCGCCGCTGCTGGCGCGCTGCCGGGAGGTGCGGGTCGACCGCGAGGAGCGCAAGGGCAAGAGCCCGTCCGACCACGCACCCGTGATTGCCACGCTCGACTCCTAGAATACGCGCCGCCACGCCTCGAAGATCAGGAAGCCGCTGCCGGTCGCGAAGCCGACGACCGGTAGCCAGCCCGGCACCGCGACGACCGGCGGCGGATGCTGGCCCGAGCGCTTCACGCTCAGCAGCGCCGCGTTCACCAGCGTGAAGACCAGGAGCGTGGCGACCGAAGTGGCCTCCGCCAGGCTTGCCAGCGGGAAGGCCAGGGCCAGGAGCAGCACTCCCCCGGCGACCAGCGCCGTTGCGCGGACCGGCGTGCGCGTGACCGGGTGGATGCGCGCCAGGCTGGAGCCGCCGCTCTCGACAGCCAGACCGAAGAGCACGCGAGACGCCATGATCACCTGGATCAGCGCGCCGTTCACCATGGCGATCACCCCGATCAGGCTGATCGCAGTGGCCGCGGCCGGTTCGTGCCGGACCACCGTCGCCAGCGGCGCGTCGCTGGCGGCGAGTGCGGCCGGATCCGTCGACAGGACCGCGACCGATGCGAGCAGCGCGTAGAGCAAGGTGGTTACGGCAAGCGTCAGCACGATCGCGAGCGGCAGGGTGCGGCGCACGTCGCGCACCTCCTCGGCCACGTTCACCATGTCCTCGAAGCCGAGGAAGGCATAGAAGGCCAGGAGAGCCGCGCTCAGCACCCCGGACCAGGCCGCGGCCTCACCGGGCCAGAGCAGCGCGCCGAGCTGTTGGGGCAGGGCGGCAAAGGCGTCGCGCGCCAACCAGAGCACTGCGCAGAGCCCGCCGATCTCGAGCAGCGTGATCGCCGCGGCCGCGTACACCGACACGCGGATTCCCCAGCCAGCGAGCCCCGCCAGCGCCAAGACCAATAGCGAAATCGCCAAAGGCCGCGGCAACGCGAGCAGCTCGCCCAGGTAACCCGCAAACGCATTCGCGATGGTGGCGGCGGACACCGAGCCGGCCAGCACGACCAGCAGCCCGGTCGCCGTGGCCAGCCACGAGACGCCGAACCCCTCGCGCACATAGACGGCCTCGCCGGCGCTGCGCGGGAAGCGCGAGCTGAGCTCGGCGAAGCTGCCGGCGCTGGCCGCCGCCAGGAGCGAAGCGAGCAGGAAGGCGAGCGGCGTCGCCATGCCCACCTGTCCGGCGACCTTGCCGATCAGCGCGTAGATGCCCGCGCCGATCGTGGTGCCCAAGCCGTACAGGACCAGCAGCGTTCAGCGCGCGGCGCAGCGTGGGCTGGCTCATGCGGGCAACGCGGGGCCGGCCGCGCTCAGCGCCGCCAGAACGCCGGCGTCAGGATGATCAGCAAGGTGTAGATCTCGAGCCGGCCCAGGATCATCAGGCCCGACGTAACCAGCTTCGCGCCCGGGGCCAGCCCTGCGAAGGTCTGTGACGGGCCCACGTGTCCGAAGCCCGGGCCGATGTTGCCCAGCGTGACCGCCGCCGCAGTCACGTTGCTGGACAGGTCCGAGTCCCAGAGCGACAGCAGCGCGGCGCCGAACAGCATCAGCAGGAACCACATGCCGACGAAGCCGAGCGAGCTCACCACGATCTCGTCCTCGATCGTGCGGCCCCCGAGGCGCAGCAGATTCACCGCGCGCGGGTGCAGCAGCCGAAAGAACTGCGCCCCGACCAGGCGGGCCAGCAACAGCACGCGAATCACCTTGACGCCGCCCGCGGTGGATCCGGCCATGCCGCCCACGAAGAACAGCAGCAGGATCACCACGTGCGAAGTGCCCCCCCACAGGTCGAAGTCCCGCGTGGCGTAGCCGGTGGTGGTCAGGATCGAGACCACCTGGAAGGTCGCGTGGAGCAGCGCCTCGGTCGCGCTGGCGAACTGGCTGGAGTGCGTGACGGTGAGGTCGGCGGTGATCAGCACGCTGGCCAGGACCATGATCGCGACGTAGGTGCGCAGCTCCGGCTGCTCCGCCCAGACCAGCCCCCCGGTCAGCGCGCGGTGCAGGACCGCGAAGCTCGTCCCGCCCGCGATCATGCCGACGATCGCCACGAGGTGTACCGCTGCGGAGTCGAAGTAGCCGAGAGATGCGTCGTGCGTGGAGAAGCCGCCGGTTGCGATCGTGGTCATCGCGTGGCAGATCGCGTCGAACAGGGACATGCCCGCGCCGAGGTAGAGCACCGCCGCGGCGGCGGTCAGCCCCAGATAGAGCAGCCACAGGATGCGCGCCGTCTCCGCGATGCGGGGGGTCATCTTGTCCTTGGTGGGGCCGGGTGACTCCGCCTTGTAGAGCTGCATGCCGCCCACGCCGAGCAGCGGGAGGATGGCGACGCCCAGGATCACCATGCCCATGCCGCCGAGCCACTGGGTGATGCTGCGCCACAGGAGCAGCGACAGGGCCATCTGGTCGAGCCCGCTGATCACGGTGGCGCCGGTCGCGGTGAAGCCCGAGGTGGACTCGAACAGGGAGTCGATCAGGCCGAGCTGCGGGGCTGGACTGAGCGCGTAGGGGACCGCGCCGAGCACGCAGATCGACAACCAGATCAGGGCGACGGCCAGGAAGGCAGCCCGGTGGTCGAGTGCCCGCTCGGCGCGGCGCAGACTCACGAGCAGGAGCGCGCCGCCGGCCGCCGCGCCCGCAGCCGAGAACGCGAACGGCTCCCAGGGCTCGGAGCGCGCCAGCGCCAGCCCGAGTGGCACGAGCTGCACGACGGCCAGACCCGCCCACACCACGCCCAGCAGCCACCCCACCGTGCGGAACTTCATGCGCCGCGAAGGGTAGCCGCGGCGGCGCGTCCTTGCCGGGGACCGCTAGGCCGCGGGCGGAACCGTTGCGACGGCGCACGGAGCGAGGCGCAGCACGCGCTCCGCGACACTGCCCAGGAACAGGTGGCCCAGGCCCTTGCGCGCGTGCGTGCCCATCACGATCAAGTCGGCGCCTTCGTCCGTGACCGCCTTGAGGATCACGCTCTCGGGGGCGCCCTCGAGCGCCACGACCTTCACCTGCAGGCCGTCCTTTTCGAGCTCCGCAGCCAGCTCGCCCAGATCGCGGCGAGCCTGCTCCTCGATCTCGCTGAAGACGCGCGCCACGCCGCGCGTGGCCAGGGCCTCGATCTCGAGCGGTACGAAGTGCGCGTGGACCAGCACGATGCGCGAGGGCCCGGCGGCGCGCGCCAGGTCGCGCGCGAAGTCGAGCGCGCGGCGCGCGGTCGGCGAGAAGTCCGTCGGCACCAGGATCGTCGGAAACCGTGGACCGTCACTCATGCTTCTGATCCTTCACCGTGATCACCGGGCAGGGCGCCATCTGCACCACGCGCTCAGCGACACTGCCCAGGGCCAGCCGCGAGAAGCCGCCGCGCCCGTGCGTGGACAGCACGATCAGGTCGATCTCGTGCTCGCGCGCGAGCTTCGTGATCACGTGGTCGGGCGCACCCGGCTCGGCCAGGTACTCAGCGGTGACCTGTGCGTCCTGGAGTTCGGTGAGCAGCTGCTCCAGGTCCTTGGCGGCCTGTTCCGAGAGCTGACCCAGGTAGCCCGGCACCCGGTCGGGCGCGAAGGCTTCGATCTCCGGGGGAACGTAGTAGGCATGCACCAGCAGCAGCCGGGCCGGTCCGAGCTTGCTCGCGAAGTCCAGCGCGTAGGCCAGCGCGTGCCGCGACGACTCCGAGAAGTCGATCGGCACCAGGATCCGCCGGTAGGCGCGCTGGCTCACTCCGCGTCCGCCTTGACCGTCATCACCGGGCAGGGCGCGAGACGCACGGTGCGCTCGGCGACGCTGCCGAGCATCACGTGCTTCAGGCCTGAGAGGCCGCGTGTGCCTATCACGATCAGGTCGGCCTTGACCTTTTCTGCCAGCTCGACGATCGCCTGCGCGTTCGCACCTTCCGACAGGTGCGTCTCCGCAGCGACGCCGCTCGCCGCCACACCCTGCTTTGCCTTTTCGAGCTTGCGCGCCGCGCCGTCGCGGATCTGTGTCCACAGGTCCTGGGGGATCGCGACCTGCCCCGGTGCGGCCACCAGCACCGGGAAGTGCAGCACGTGCACCAGGTGCAGGCTCGCTCCGAGCGTCTTGGCCAGGTCAACGGCCGTCTGCACCGCCACCGTCGAATGCTCCGAGAAGTCCGTGGGTACCAGGATCGTCTTGATCTCCATTACGCTATTGCTCCCTCGGCGTCGCGCTTTGGCGACTCCTTCTTCTGCTCGCCACGCCGGTACAGCGTGTGGCGGTTGATGCCCAGTATACGCGCCGCCTGGACCTAGTTGCCGTGGGCCCGTTCGAGCACCCACGGCCCCAGGCTGGGGCTCTGTGTCGCGCGGGCGGCGCGGGAGTCCGGCCCCTGCAGCTGATCGTAGCGGCTAGACGAAGCGCAGCAGCTGCGCGGCCAGCCGGTCACCCAGCCACTCACGCCAGCCGCGCGCTTCGAGCGAGTCGTGGTCCACGCGGCGCGAGAATTCGAGGTCGCGCTCGAAGCGCTCGCGCAGGCGCAAGGGCAGTGCTGCGTCGTCGATCACCAGGTTCACTTCGTAGCTGTGTTCGAAGCTCTGCCGGTCCAGGTTCGAGGTGCCGATCACCGCCCAGGCATCGTCGAATACCGCGACCTTGCCGTGCATCATCATCTTCTCGTACTCGTACACGCGCACCCCGCAGGCCAGCAGGCGCGGCAGGATCGAGCGAGCGGCGCGGCGCAGCACCGGGTGGTCGGTACGCCCGGCGAGCAGCAGGTCGACCTCGACACCGCGCCGGCTGGCCGCGGACAGCGCGTCGAGTACGCGCCGTCCGGGCGCCAGGTACGGACTCTCGAGTAGCACGCGCTCGCGCGCGTCGCCGAGCGACGCGATCAGCATCTCGCGCATGTTCCGGCGCCGGTAGACCGGTCCGTCCGCCAGCACGGCGCAGCGCGTGTTGCCACGGGGCTCCGGGTCCTCGGCCAGCAGGCCGTACCAGGAGAGATCGGGGCCGTCGGCCCGAAACCAGCTCTCCAGGAACACGGCGGCCAGGTCGCGCACGACCGGGCCCTCTACGCGCAGGTGCGCGTCCCGCCAGCCCGGCTCGCCTTCCCCCATGCCCCGCTCGTACTCGTCGCCGATGTTCAGGCCGCCGATGAAGGCAGTCCGGCCATCGACGATCAGCAGCTTGCGGTGGTCGCGGCGGCGCGGAACGAAGCGCCAGATAGCGTGGGCGAGTGGGTTGAATTCGACCACGTCGCCGCCCGCCTCGAGCAGCGGGGCGAGTACGTCCGTGCCGAGGCCCCGCGAGCCCACGGCGTCGTAGAGCAGCCGCACGGCCACGCCGGCGCGCGCGCGTCGGGCCAGTGCCTCGATGAAGCGCCGCCCCACGCCGTCGCCGCGCAGGATGTAGGTCTCGAGGTGCACGTGCTCGCGCGCGGACTCGATGACGCCGAGCATCGCAGCCAGGCCCGCGCGGCCCGTGTCGTAGAGCTCGATGCGATTCCCGTCCAGGTAGCGCAGCCCGCGCACGGGAATGCGCGAACGGATCGGCTTGGGCGGCCGGACCAGTCCGTGCCGCCGCAGGCGGGCGCGCAGCCCGTCGAGCTTGTTGCGCCGACTCGCGCGGCGATCCTCTCCCGGCACGGGGAGCAGGATAGCCGCCGCATGGCGCACGGACCTGGGGGGTCGATTCCTAGACGAGCTTCTTGATGGTCCGGTAGGCCTCGCCGATCTCGTGCACCAGGTTCCGGCTCGCATCCGCGACCTTCTCCAGCGGCTCCTCGGACTGGCGCTTGATCTGGTGCAAGCGGCTCTCGAGATGCTCCCAGTTCTTTTCGGCGGCGCTCCAGACCTGCTGGGCTTCCTTCTTGGCCAGGTGCATCTGCACGCGCAGCTCGTCGCGCAGCGTCTTCAGCTGATCAACTTCGCGCGACAGGGCATCATCCAGGTCGCTCATGGTCGATTTCTCCTGCGGGCGTTGCTGCCCGCACGATTCCTTCAGCAGCAACCGTGCCAGCTCGCGGGCCGACGCTCTCGGAGAGGGGCATTATGCTTGCACGGGGGCAGGGCATGGCCAGAGCCGTGGTACGAGGCGTGTTCGGGGGACAGGCGTGGTCGCTTGGCCGGGTGGCCGGGATCCCCATTGCGATCGACCGCAGCTGGATCCTGATCTTCCTCCTGATCACGTTTTCGCTCGGCGGGAGCTTCGCGGCCGAGCGGCCCGACTGGCCGGTGGCCGCGCGCTGGGGCGCCGCGCTCTCGGCGAGCCTGCTGTTCTTCGCCTCGATCGTGCTCCACGAGCTCGGGCACAGCCTGACGGCGCTGCCCCTCGGAGTACGAGTTCGCTCGATCACGCTGTTCTTGTTCGGGGGGCTCGCGGCGCTCGAGTCCGAGCCGCGCCGGCCGCGCGACGAGATCCTGATCGCCGTGGCCGGTCCTCTGGTCAGTGCACTCCTCGGGGCCGCCTTCCTGGGCCTGGCGGCCGGGCTGCCCGACGGGCCCGCTCTGGTGGCGGGCTGGCTCGGCCGCATCAACCTGATGCTCGCGGTCTTCAACGTCCTGCCGGGCTTTCCGCTCGACGGCGGCCGTGTGCTGCGCGGCGTCGCCTGGGCGGCCACCGGCAGCTTCGAGCAGGCGACGCGCATGGCCGCTGCCTCGGGCGCGTTCCTGGCCTACGGGTTGATGGGCCTGGGCGGGCTGGCCGCCCTGCTGGGCGGTCAGGTGCTTGGGGGCCTGTGGCTGGTGTTCATCGGCTGGTTCCTGCTGAGCACGGCCAGACTCTCGGTCGCACAGGTGGAGCTCGAGCAGGTGCTGGCACCGGTATCCTGTCGGGAACTGGTCGAGTCCGTGTCCGGCGCGCTGCTCGACGGCAGCGAGAGCGCCGCGAGCGTGATCGACACCGCTGTGCTGCGGCGGGGGCTTCGCACCTTCTACGTGGTCGATGCGCGAGAGCAGCTGCGGGGTCTGGTCACGCTGGGGGAGCTGGCTGCGATTCCGCCGGGAGAGCGCGCCGCGACCGCCGTCGAGAGCGTGATGCGACCCGCGCACGGGCTGGTCGTGGTGGCCCCGGGCGAGAGCGCCTGGCAGGCCTTCCGCAAGATGGCCGAGGGCGGAGTGAACCAGCTTCCGGTGCTTGCGGACGGCCGGCTGGTCGGCGCGATTACGCGCGAGCGGCTCGTTCAGCTCGTCCAGGCCGGTGCGTCGCTCCGCTCGGGATGAGGCCTGTGGTCTCGGATCTGGATCTGACTGAGTCAGATAGCCTCAGTCTGCTCGAGCGCGGACGACCCTCCCACAGCGCAGGCGGGTATGCGCGTTGCCGGCGGTGTATCCTCGAACCGATTCGGAGGAGGAACCGCGATGAGGTTCTCGACGCAGCGCCAGCCCGAGGACTCCGGCGCCGACGACTAGGCAGGGGCGCCCGCGCGGCATGAGCCCGGTCCGCCGACTGCTGATCGCGATCTCTGGACTCGGGCTGCTGACTGCGGTCGGCACGGTCGGCTACGTCGCGGTCGCGGACATGGCCTGGCTCGATGCCCTGTTCATGACCGTGATCACCTTGTCCACGGTCGGCTACGAGGAGGTCGTGAACCTCGACGGCGCGGGCAAGGCGTTCACGATCGGCCTGATCGTGAGCGGCGTGGGGACCGCCATCTATCTGTTCACCGCGATCGGCGAGGTGCTGGTCGAGGGACGTCTGCGTCAGATCCTGCGGGGGAGCATCATGGAGCGTCGCATCGACAAGCTTGTGGACCACGTGATCCTGTGCGGCTACGGCCGCTTCGGCCGGGTGGTCGCCGACGATCTCGCGCGGCACGACGTGCCGATCGTGATCGTAGACCAGGACCCCGCGAAGACACTGGAGCTCGAGCGCAGCGGAATGTCCTACCTGATCGGGTCGGCCCTCTTGGACGAGGTTCTCGACGCCGCCGGCATTGCGAGGGCGCGCGCGATCGTGATCGCGACCGGCTCGGATGCCGACAATGTGTTCATCGCGCTGTCGGCCCGAGAGAGCAATCCCGGAATCCGCATCCACGCGCGCGGCGAGAGCGAGGCCGCGGCGCGCCGCCTGCGCCTGGCCGGCGCCACTCAGGTGATCTCCGCCTACCAGATGGGCGGCCAGCGCGTGGCAGCGGGCATCCTGCGCCCCGCGGTCGTGGACTTCCTGGAGATCGCCCGCCCGCGCCGGGGGGAAGCGGTCGACCTGGAAGAAGTGCGGGTCGGCGAGGCGTCGGCCCTGGTGGGCCTCTCCGTCGCGGGCCTGGAGTCGCGCACCCCGCGCGTGCGGGTCGTCGCGCTGAAGCGCGGCGAAGAGCCGATCCAGTTGGTGCCAGCCGCGGACACCGAGGTGCTGGGCGGCGACCACCTGGTCGTGATCGGGCCAACCGACGGCCTGGCCGAGCTGGCGCGCTGCGCGTGCTAGGAGCTCGGCTCTCGAGTCGCGTTCCTAGGGCCGCTGGCGCGTCGGTGCTTCCGCTGGTGGTTGCCTCGACCGTGCTGTTCGAGATCGCGGGTCCGGCACTCACGCGCTACGCCTTGGTGCGCCTGGGCGAGGCCGCGCCACGACGCAGCTGAGCGGTGCCGGGACGGGTGCGCTCCCCCTGGGGGCCGATACACTTCGCCCATGAGTGCAGCGCCGGACCACGTCGCCGAGCGCCTGTTCGCGGCGCGCTTCTCGCTGCTGGGCGGGATCGCGGTGCTGGCCGGCAAGTTTGCGGCCTATACCTTGACCAGCTCGACCGCCGTGCTGTCCGATGCGCTGGAGTCGATCGTGAACGTCGCGGCTGCGCTGGTCATGCTGTACAGCATCCGGCTGGCGGCGCTGCCCGCGGACCGCAACCACCCCTACGGCCACGGCAAGGTCGAGTTCTTCTCGGCCGGGGTGGAGGGGACGCTGATCTTCGTGGCTGGTGGGCTGATCCTGGTCGAGGCCACGCGCGAGTTGATCCGGGGACCCATGCTGCAGCGCCTGGACCTGGGCCTGCTGCTGATCAC
>CAXMNF010000033.1:0-7222 GCA_964194645.1 uncultured Gammaproteobacteria bacterium | reverse complement strand
CGGATCACTCCTGTCGTTGCTGTACGACGCAAAGCCGTCGATCTCGCGCGGATCGATGCCGGCGTCGGCGCTGGCTGCGAGCACAGCCTGCAAGGCGAGCTTGAACTCCGCATCCGGCGACTGCCCGCGCTTGTAGTAGGCTGTCTCTCCGATGCCGGCGACTGCGACCGCGCCCCGCAGGGTCCGGGTGCTCATCCGCTCATTGTACGTGCTCGTGTGGCTCGGAATCTGCTCGGCGCCGTCTGCGCTGCTCGCGTCGGCTTGGAGCACCTCCGAGCCGCTCCAGGTCGCCCGCCAGGAGGTCGCGGTCGCCGAACTCGACGGGCGCGTCTACGTGGTCGGGGGACTCGTGGGCGGCACCGTGCTCTCTTCGGTCGAGGTCTACGACCCGACAAGCGATTCCTGGAGCTTCGCTGCACCGCTCCCGACGGGGATCCATCACACCGCGGCCGTGAGCAGCGGCGGGCGGCTCTACGTGATGGGCGGCTGGACCGACTTCTTCGCGAACGCGACCGCGAACCTGTGGGCGTACGATCCGAGCACGGACGCGTGGAGTGCGCGCGCGCCGCTGCCCGCGGCACGGGCCTCGCTGGCGGCTGCGGCGCTCGGCGGGAAGATCTACGCCGCCGGCGGCTGGCCGCTGGCACGTTCGGCGGACTTCGCGGTGTACGACCCGACGGCCGATGCGTGGAGTGTCCTGCCCGACCTGCCGACGCCGCGCAACCATCTGGGTGCTGCGACGCTTGGCGGCGTGTTCTACGCACTGGGCGGCCGTAGCAGCCTGGGCGCGGGGGTCGGCAATCTCGACGCGGTCGAGTCGTTCGACCCGGCGACCGGTGTGTGGACCGCGCGCCCCGCGCTGCCCACGGCGCGCAGCGGGCTGGCCGTCGTCACAGTGGGCAGCTTCGTGCTCGTGCTCGGCGGCGAGGGCAACGACGCGAACCCGGACGGGACCTTCGCGGAGGTCCGGGCGCTCGAGCCGCGCCGCGGGGACTACCGGACGCTCGAGCCGCTGCCCACGCCCGTGCACGGGATCGGGGCGGCGCTGCTCGCGGGGCGGGTCTATGTCCCCGGCGGTGCACCGGTCGAGGGCTTCGGGCTCACCGACCTGAACCAGGTGTACGACCCCGGCCTCGACCCGGCCTTCCCGCTGGCGATCCCCGCACTCGGCGGACTCGCCTCCGTCCTGCTCGGCGCGCTGCTGCTGGCCGGCGGCGTGCTGCTGCGGAGCCGCCAGCGACGCGTCTGAGCGCCGAGCTCGTTGTGCCATCATGCCGGTCGCAGGAGGGAGGCGGCGGATATGGCGTATCGGCATCCATCGGGGGAGCAGTTCGAGGGGGAGCTGGGGCGTACGGTCGAGGAGTCGACGCCGTGGTGGCCCGAGTCCCCGCTGCCGACGGGGTCGCCGAACGTGGTGGTGATCGTGCTCGACGACACGGGTTTCGCGCACTTCGGCTGCTACGGATCGACGATCGAGACGCCCTGCGTCGACGCGCTCGCGGCGGATGGCCTGCGCTACACGGGCTTTCACACGACGGCGCTCTGCTCGCCGACGCGCGCGTGCCTGCTCACCGGACGCAACCACCACGCGGTTGGCATGCGTGCCGTTTCGAACATGGACTCCGGCTACCCGAACATGCGTGGCGCCCTGCCGCGCTCGTCGGCGACCCTGGCCGAGCTGCTGCGCGAGTCGGGCTACGCGACCTTTGCGGCCGGCAAGTGGCACCTGGCGCCGATGTCGGAGTGCACGGCCGCCGGTCCGTACCGCAACTGGCCGCTGCAGCGCGGCTTCGACCGTTACTACGGCTTCCTGCAGGGCGAGACCGATCAGTTTCACCCGGAGCTCACGCGCGACAACCACTTCATCGATCCGCCCGGCAACCACGAGGATGGCTACCACGTGTCCGAGGACATCGTGGAGCGCTGCATCGGCATGATCCGCGACCAGGTCTCGCTGGTGCCCGAGCGGCCGTTCTTCGCCTATGTCGCGTTCGGCGCCACGCACTCGCCGCACCAGGCGCCGCGAGAGTACCTGGAGAAGTACCGCGGACGCTTCGACACGGGCTGGGACGTGGCCCGAGCGGAGTGGTTCGCACGGCAGTGTGAGCTCGGCATCGTTCCCCCGGGCACGGTGCTGGCGCCGCACAACCCGGGCGTGCGCCCCTGGAACGAACTCTCCGAGAACGAGCGGCGCTTCGCGGCGCGTCTTCAGGAGGCGTTCGCGGCGATGCTCGACCACACGGACCAGCAGATAGGCCGGGTCGTCGAGTTCCTGCGTTCGATCGGCCGCCTTGACGACACCCTGCTCGTGGTCATGTCCGACAACGGCGCGAGCCAGGAGGGCGGGCCGACCGGCGTGCTCGACGAGATGCGCTGGTTCAACGGCATGCGCGAGGACGTGGACGCCGCGGTCGAGCGGATCGACGACATCGGCGGTCCGCACAGCCACTCGAACATTCCCTGGGGCTGGGCGCAGGCCGGGAACACGCCTCTCAAGTGGTACAAACAGAACACGCACGGTGGCGGCGTGCGCGATCCCCTGGTGATCCACTGGCCCGCCCGGCTGGGGCGCCCGGGCGCGCTGCGCCACGGCTTCTGCCACGCCATCGACCTGACGCCGACCATCCTGGACGTGATCGGGGTCGAGGCGCCCGCGGTTTTCGCGGGGGTTCCCCAGATGCCGCTGCACGGCACAAGCCTGGCGCCCACCTTCGACGACGGGCAGGCCGACCCGCTGCGCTCCGTGCAGTACTTCGAGATGCTCGGCCACCGTGGCATCTGGCGCGACGGCTGGAAGGCGGTCACTCACCACCGCGCGGGCACTCCCTACGACGAGGACCGCTGGGAGCTCTACCACCTGGACGAGGACTTTTCGGAGTGCCACGATCTGGCCGAGCGCGAGCCCGCGCGACTGAAGGAGCTCGTCGAGCTCTGGTGGCAGGAGGCCGAGCAGCACGGTGTGTTGCCGCTCGACGACCGCGGCATCGCCGTGCTGTTTCGCGCGGCGCCGCGGGCGGGCCTGCCCACCACACGCAAGCGCTTCCTGTACTACCCGCCGGTCTCTCACATCGTGGCGGATGCCTGCCCGTCGCCGGCGCGCGGCTTTACCCTGACGGTCGAGCTCGAACACCCGGAAGGCGCGGGTGATGGCGCGCTGGTCGCGCGCGGCAGCATCAACAGCGGCTTCGTCCTGTACGTCCGGGACGGGCGCCTGCACTTCGACTACAACGGCTTCCACGAGCACAGTCTGGTGCGTGCCGACCGACCGCTCCGGCCGGGCCGCCAGCGGGTGGAGCTGCGCGTGGAGCGGAACCCGGATCGCAGCGCCGAGATCAGCCTTTCCGTAGCTGGCGAGGTGCTCGCGGAGGGACACTTGCCGCGACTCTTGCGCATGTTGTCGAGCACCGGCATGGACCTCGGCCGAAGCCTCGCGCCGGTGAACGAGGACTACGAGGCTCCCTTCGACTACCCGGGCCGGATCGATACGGTGCTCTTCGAGCTGCCCGAGCGGCGTCGGCCCGGCGACGAGCAGGCCGAGGCCGAAGCGCAGGCGCGCGCGGCGCTCACCCGCCAGTAGCTCCCGGAGCCAGCGGGGAGCGGCGAAACGCGCGTGCCGACGGTCAGGCGTCGTCGTTGGCGAGCGCGGCGGAGCTGCGGGCGGCGTGGCCGTAGATGCCCTTCGCCATCAGCGAGAGCTCGGTCTTGCGGCGCGCGGCGTAGATCTCGGCGCGTGCCCGGTGGTGGCTGCGCTCCTCGGGCTCGGCCTGGGTGGCGAGCTCGACCAGCTCGCAGGCCATGCGCAGGTCGCCGTCGGCCGCGCAGTCGCGCGCGCGCCGCACCAGGGCGTCGGGTCCGCCGGCCAGGGCGGCCAGCTCGCTCGCCAGCGCGGCTTCGGGCGGGGGCTTCAGGTGCGCGGGGTTTCCGTCGTACCAGCCGCCGTACAGGCGCCAGATGTTTCGCACCACGAACTCCGGCTCGTCGTAGACCGGTCGCAGATAGGGGCGCGCGAGCAGGTCGTCGGGCAGGCGCACCGCGTGGACGATCTGGTCGAGTCGCTCGCCCGCGTTCATGCGCTCCAGCGTCTGCTCGACCAGCAGCTCGAGCGCGTGCGCCACGTCTTCGAGCACGCCGCGGATGCGCGCGGCTCCCGCGATCGGCAGGCCGTGCGCGGGCAGTAGTAGCTCCGGCTCGAGGGCAGCCATTTCGCGCAGCGCGCGCGACCACTCGAGCGGGTAGCGCTGCACCTTCTGCGGGTTGCCCGCGTTCGGGAACACCCAGGTGACCAGGTCGCCCGTACAGATCGCGCGCCGCTCGGGCAGCCAGGCCCACAGGTGGTCGTCGGTCTCGCCGCGCGAGTGACGCAGCTCGAACGCCAGGCCGCCCACCGAGAGGCGCATGCGGTCGCGGAAGGTCGCGTCGGGCGGCACCCAGGTGGCCGGGCCGAAGCGCCCGCCGGCCCCTTTCATGCCGCCGAGTCCGCGCACGCCGCCGAACTGCCGGGCGTTGATCGCCGCGTTGTAGCCGTTCGTGAGCTGGTAGCGCGCGAAGCGCTCGGGCACCGCTTCGTGGCTCACCACGCGCGGATCGGGCCGGCCGCGCTCGCGCGCCTCGGCTTGGAAGGCCTGCGCGCCGCCCACGTGGTCCACATGTCCGTGCGTATACGCGATCGTGTGTACGGGCGCATCGTTCCAGGCGCGCAGGTTCTTCAGGATCGCCGGCGCAAAGGCGTCGAGGCTGGTGTCGAACAGCACCAGGCCATCGCTCGTGGCGAACGCGACCACGTGCGAGAAGGCCTCGACTACGGCGATCCCATCGGCGACCTCCGACAGTTCGGTGGTCACCCGGTTCACCGAGCCGGGGCCCTCGTAGACCCCCTCGTCCACGTAGCGCGCCGACAGGGCCAGCAGGTCAGCCATGGCGCGATTCTCTCACGGGCTTGGCCGGCGTCCTGCTTGCAGCTCCGGAATGGCCTTGACAAGATATATCTTACGATATATCTCCAGATTGATGAGACACTGCAGACGAGCATTTCGAGAGGAGTTGGGGGACAGGCTGATGCATGCGAGACACCGCCGGGGGCACCGGCACGGCCGGGGGCGCGGCCCGTTCGGGCGCGGGCGCTTCTTCGGACCCGGCGAGGTTCGGCTGGCGCTGCTCGCGTTGCTTGGCGATGGCCCGAAACACGGCTACGAGCTGATGAACGCCCTCGAGGAGCGTTCCGGCGGGGCCTACCGGGCCAGCGCGGGGACGGTCTATCCGACCCTTCAGCAGCTGGAGGACGAAGGCCTGGCCCGCTCCGAGTCCCAGGAGGGACGCCGCGTGTACCGCCTGACTCCGGAGGGCGAGCAGGAGGTCGCGGGCGCCGAGGAGCAGATCGCGCGCATCTGGCGGCGCGCCGAGGAGTGGGGTGACTGGGGCTTTGTGGGCGATCCCGACGCGGCCGAGATCGTGCGCCCCGCCATGCGCCTGCTGCGCGAGGCCTATCGCGCGGTGTTGCGCGGCCATGGTGACCCCGAGGTCGTCGACCGCATCCGTGGCGTGCTCGAGCGGGCGCGCGACGAGCTGCGCGACCTGCGCGGACGCCGCTGAGCGCGTCGCCCATCGAGCGCGTCGTGGTATTCGACGTGGACGGGACGCTGCTCGAGTTGCACCCCGCCATGGGCGAGGTGTTCGTGGCGGCTTTCGCGGACAGCTTCGGCCTGGTGGACGTGCTGGACGACTGGGACCGCTACCTGGGCGGCGCCGATCACGCGCTGGTGCGCGAAGTGCTGCGCGAGCAGGGCGGCCGTGCCGGGACCGACCAGGAGGTCGCCCGGGTGCTCGAGGCCTACCTGGAGCGCCTGCGGGCGGGTCTGGACGACGGCTCGATTCCGCAGCCGCTGCTGCCCGGCGCCCGGGAGACGCTGCACGCGCTTGCCGCGCGCCCCGAGGTTGGACTGGCGATCGCAACCGGAAACGCCGCGCTCGGAGCGGAGCTTCGGCTCGACTCGGTCGGGCTGTGGACGCTCTTCGAAACCGGAGCCTTTGCCGAGGACGGCGACGAGAAGACCGCGATCCTGACCTGTGCGCTGGCCCGCTGCACGGAGCGCTGGCCCGGCGCCTCATTGCTCTACGTGGGCGACCACGACGTCGACGCCGCCGCTGCGCTCGCGAACGGCGTACCCTTCGTGCGCATCCGCAGCGACGCGGGCTACGGCCCCACCTTCCTCGAACAGCTGGAGGGGGACGTTCCTGCTTAACTGCTTAACTCGAGAAAGTTAAGCAGTTAGGCAGGAACGTCCCCTTGGGCACTATGCCCAGGGAGGGGCGTGGTGGGGGTCGCGCAGCAGGCGGCGGGCTACGACCATGCGGTGCACCTCGTCGGGACCGTCATAGATGCGCGCGTAGCGGGCCTCGCGGTACATGCGCTCGAGGGGCGTATCCCCGGTCACGCCCAGGGCCCCGTGCACCTGGATGGCGCGGTCGATCACGTTGTGCAGCATGCGCGCGCCCCAGAACTTGATGAGCGAGATCTCGACGCGCGCATCGCCGCCCTCGTCGATGGCGCGCGCCGCGTCCAAGGTCATCAGGCGGGCGGCCTGGATCTCGGCAGCCGACTCGGCCACGTAGCGCTGGATCTCGCCCTTCTCGGCCAGTAGCGAGCCATGCGCGTAGCGGCTCGAGGCGCGCTCGCACATCAGCTCGAAGGCGCGCTGCGCCTGGCCGAGCCAGCGCATGCAGTGGAAGATGCGCCCGGGACCGAGCCGCTTCTGCGCGATCACGAAACCCTGCCCGCGCCCGCCGAGCAGGTTCTCGCGGGGTACGCGCACGTCGGTCAAGCGGACCTCGCAGTGAGCGCCGCCGGTGTGTCCCATGGTCGGGATCACCCGCACGATCTCGTAACCGGGCGTGTCGGTCGGCACGATGATCGAAGAGAACTTCGCGTGCCGGTCTGCGTTGGGCTCCGTGATCGCGAACACGCTCGTGAACGCCGCGCGGTTCGCGCCACTCGTGAACCACTTGTGGCCGTTGATCACCCACTCGTTGCCGTCGAGCACGGCCTGGGTCTGCATCAAGGTCGGGTCTGAGCCGGCCACCTCTGGCTCCGTCAGTCCCACCGACGGGTAGATCTCGCCCGCGACCAGCGGCTTCAGCCAGCGGTCCTTCTGCTCGTCGTTTCCGAACAGATGCAGCATGATCGAGTCCTGCATCGACAGCGATCCGACGGCGGCTTGACCCAGAT
>CAXMNF010000032.1:0-2621 GCA_964194645.1 uncultured Gammaproteobacteria bacterium | reverse complement strand
AGCGAAGAGCTGGGCCCGGGTGGCGTGCTGCCGCTGCGCTACTTCGGGCGCGACCTGGTGTTGTTCCGCGCCGAGTCGGGCGTACCGGCGCTGCTCGACGCGCACTGCGCGCACCTCGGCGCGCATCTCGGCGTGGGCGGCCGCGTCGAAGGCGAGGGGCTCCGCTGCCCGTTCCACGCCTGGCACTGGAGCCGCACCGGACGCTGTCTCGACGTTCCGTACGCCAAGCGCATCCCAAGGGCGGCGAAGCTGCGCGCCTGGCCGACCTGCGAACAAAACGGTTTCGTGTTCATGTGGTTCCACGCCGAGGACAAGCCGCCCGATGAGACCGTACCCGAGATCCCCGAGTACCTGCATCCGGACTGGACGCCCTACCAGATGCTGCGCTGGAAGATCCGCAGCCGCGCCTACGACATGGGCGAGAACGCGGTCGACGACGTGCACTTCCGCTACCTGCACGGCGCGGCCTCGCAGCCCCGCACCACGCAGGGCCACGTGCGTGGCCGCCGCTCCAACCTGTCGAAGATGAAGCTCGACACGCCCAAGGGTCCTGTGGATGGCGAGATCGAGAGCAGCGCCGCGCCCGGAATGGGCCTGGTCTATGTGCACGGCATCTGCGACACCCTGATCGTGATCACCTCCGCGCCAATCGACGGCGACTACGTCGACCAGATGTTCTGCTACACGCAGAAGCGCGGACAGGACCCGGGTCTGGAACGGCTCGGCCGCGCCCTGCTCCGCGACCTGGAAAAGCAGATGAACGAGGACATCGTGATATTCGAGCACAAGCGCTACTGGACGCGGCCGCTGCTCGTCGAGAACGACGGACCGATCGCGGAGTACCGGCGCAGCTTGCGCGAGCGCTACTCGGGCGAGTTCTTCCCGCTCGAGGGCGACGCCCCCGAGCCGGACGCGAACGGCCACGCGGCCCCGACGCCGCGCCGCACGCCGTTCGCGGAGCGCGACTTCGAGGAGCTCGCGAGCTTCCTGCGCGGCATCTACGGCGCGCGCCGCGTGGAGCGCTCTGAAGGCGACGGCAAGGTCACCCTCGAACTGTTGGGCAAGAACGACGCGCGGCTCGCCACGCTCTGCGTGGAGCGCGACTGCCTGGACCGCTGCGAGGTCGCGGACCTGCGCGGCTACCTGGCGCAGCCGCTGGTGAAGCGGCGCATCCTCGCAAGCGACGGCCCGATCACCCTACCGAGCCAGGAGCTGCAGCCGCGCACCTGATCCGTGGAATACTCCCCCCAAAGGGAGGACTCGACCATGCGAAGAGCGCTCGCAATCGCAACGCTACTGATAATGGCAGGCTGCACGGGCGGCGGCGAGACCGTGATCAGCGGACTCGGCAACAGCGGCAATCGGATCCGCACGGACGCGGTCGTGGACGACGTGGCGCGCGCACTCGCTGAGCAGCCCGGCATTCCCGACGTGCAGGACAGCGACCTGCTCGCGGCCTACGAGTCGATCCGCAGCCGCGCCCGCGACGGCGAGCTACAGGCCACCCTGGTGCTCCTAGAGCTGGCCGCACTCCAACGCGAGGAACTCAACTAGCCCCCCCTCATCAGGGACGTTCCTGGGGTCGCGTGGTAGGGTTCGGCGATGAGCCGCCTCGAGTTCTACTTCGATTACGGGAGCCCGTTCAGCTACCTGGCCGACACGCAGCTGGCCGGACTGGTCGAACGCACCGGCGCCGAACTGGTCTACCGGCCGATGCTGCTCGGGGGCGTGTTCAAGGCCACCGGAAACCGCTCGCCCGCCGAAGAGCCCGTCGAGGCCAAGCGTCGCTATAACGCGGTGGTCATGCGCCGCTGGGTGGAGCACTACGGCGTGCCCTTCCAGGGGAACCCGCACTTCCCGATCAACACCTTGCCGCTGATGCGCGCTTGCGTGGCCGCGCGACGGGAAGGCGTGTTCCCGGAGTTCCACCGCGCGGTGTACCCGGCGTTCTGGGCGCGCGGCGAGAACCTGGGCGAGTCAGAGGTGCTCGGCCGGCTGCTCGAGACCGCGGGACTCGACGCGAAGCGCCTCTTCGAGCGTTCGACCGAGCCGGAGGTGAAGGCAGAGCTGCGCGCTACGACGGATACGGCCGTGGCGCGCGGCGTGTTTGGCGCGCCAAGCTTCTTCGTGGCGGACGAGCTGTTCTTCGGCGCCGACCAACTGCCCTTCGTCGAGCAGGCGCTCTCCCGATGAGGACCGCGATCGGCGTGGGCGGGGCCGCCTCGGGTCGGAGCCGCGACTTCGAGCCGGTGGCGAGCTTCACGGCCGAGGCCGAGAAGCTCGGCGTGGACGCCGCCTGGTCTGCCGAGGCCTGGGGCCAGGACGCGATTGCGCCGCTCGCCTTCCTGGCCGCGCGCACCAGCCGCATGCTGCTCGGCACCGGCATCATGCAGATCAGCGCGCGCGCGCCCGCGATGACCGCCATGACGGCCCTCACCATGGCCGCGATCTCGCAGGATCGCTTCCTCCTCGGACTCGGCGCGAGCGGCCCGCAGGTCGTCGAGGGCCTGCACGGCCGGCCCTTTGCGCGGCCCCTCGGGCGCATGCGCGAGACGATCGAAATCATCCGCCTGGCCTTCCAGGGAGAGAAGCTCGAGTACCACGGCCGCGACCACGAGCTG
>CAXMNF010000031.1:0-7857 GCA_964194645.1 uncultured Gammaproteobacteria bacterium | reverse complement strand
GCTCGGTCCGCACATCGGTCCCTGCTGCTACGAGGTGGACGACCCCGTGCGCGAAGCCGTGCGCGACACGCGCGTCTTTCGCGACGCGCCACGGCGCGGCCACTACATGCTCGACCTCGGCGAACTGAACACGCTCCAGTTGCTGCGCGCGGGTCTCGCGCGCGAGCGCGTTCACCGGGTGGGAGGCGGCACGCATTGCCAGCCGGAGCGCTACGCCAGCTATCGGCGCGATGGCACAGGCGGCCGCATGCTGAACTGGGTACGCATGCCCGCGGGCGAACCGCCCGCGTGCTGATCTAGTCCGCTTCGCCGCTCAATTTCCCGTCCGGACTTCCCGAACGGAGAAGTGGGCGCCCGCCCCGGAGCAATCCGCTCCAACCGATCCCTTCCACCCGTCACCACTCCCCGCCAGAGGTCGTTGATGAACCTGTCAGAGCTCAAGCAGAAGTCCGGAACGGATCTCGCGGAGATGGCGGCCGGTCTCGGCGTGGAGCAGATTGACGGCCTGGGCAAGCACGAACTGGTGTTCGCGATCCTGCAGGCGGAGACCGAGAACGCCCGCGAGATCGTCGGCGACGGCGTCCTGGAGAAGATGCCCGACGGCTACGGCTTCCTTCGCTCTCCGGACGCCAGCTACCTGCCCGGTCCCGACGACATCTACGTGTCGCCCTCGCAGATCCGGCGCTTCAACCTGCGCACCGGCGACACCGTGTGTGGCCAGATCCGCTCGCCAAAGGAGGGGGAGCGCTACTTCGCGCTGCTCAAGGTCAACACCGTGAACTTCGACCCGCCCGAGGTTGCGAAGCGCAAGATCAAGTTCGATTCCCTCACCCCGCTCTACCCGAACGAGCGGCTGAAGCTCGAGCAGAAAGCGGGCTCACTCACGACTCGCGTCATCGACTTGGTCGCTCCGATCGGCAAGGGCCAGCGCGCGCTGATCGTCTCGCCGCCCAAGGCCGGCAAGACGATGATCCTGCAGGACATCGCGAACGCCATCCAGCAGTCGCACGCCGAGGCCTACGTGATCGTGCTGCTGATCGACGAGCGCCCCGAAGAGGTCACCGACTTCCAGCGCAATGTGAAGGCCGAAGTGGTGTCCTCCACGTTCGACGAGCCCGCCACCCGCCATGTGCAGGTCGCCGAGATGGTGATCGAGAAGGCGCGCCGACTGGTCGAGCACCGCAAGGACGTGGTGATCCTGCTCGACTCGGTCACCCGGCTGGCCCGCGCCTATAACACCGTCGTGCCGCACTCCGGCAAGATCCTCTCGGGCGGTGTGGATGCGAACGCGCTGCACAAGCCCAAGCGCTTCTTCGGCGCGGCGCGCAATATCGAGGAAGGCGGCAGCCTCACGATCATCGGAACCGCGCTGGTCGACACCGGCTCGCGCATGGACGAGGTGATCTTCGAGGAGTTCAAGGGCACCGGCAACTGCGAGATCCACCTGGACCGCAAGCTCGCCGACCGCCGCACCTACCCCGCCATCGACCTGAACCGCAGCTCGACGCGCCGCGAGGAGCTGATCCTGGACGAGGCGACCGTCAACAAGATCTGGGTGCTGCGCAAGGTGCTCTCGCCGCTGAATCCGGTCGATTGCATGGAATTCCTGCTCGGCAAGATCAAGGCGACCGATTCCAACGCTGAATTCTTGGCCAGTATGAATCAGTAGGTCTTGCTGCGGGGGTCGGGAAACCGGGTCGCGCGGCGAGGCACTAGCGAGGGGTGGGCTGGAGCGTCTGGGGCGTGGCCCGATTCATCACCGCGCGACCCGGTTTCCCGACCCCCTTGGCGACCACGGCGCTCCCCAAGTTGCCACTGAAGAGCCGCCGGTGAGGCGCCCCCTCGACCTTGGCTTCGCCCGGCAACAAGGGGGACTCCGGAGTCGCTGGGCGGGCGGGGAGGGTCCCGTGCGCGGCGGTGAAGCGGGCCCTGCTAGAGGCCCTCCAGGCTACCGGGACCTAGTGCTCGACGCGCACGGGCCCCTCCCCGCCCGCCCCACCCAACCCCCACCCACCAGTCCCAAAAGGATTGTCGGCACCCCGAGCGTGAGTTAGCCTCCGCCCTGCTATGAAGGCCGAGATTCATCCGGAATATCAGGTCGCCAAGGTGCACTGCGCCTGCGGGAACGAGTTCGCGACCCGCTCGACCGTTTCCGAGATCCGCGTGGAAATCTGCTCCGCCTGCCACCCGTTCTACACGGGCAAGCAGAAGATGGTGGATACCGCCGGCAAGGTGGAACGCTTCCGCCAGCGCTACGGCAAGAAGCCGGAGGCCAGCTAATGGCCCGTGTCCGGCTGCCCTCCCCCGACTGCCATCATTAGGGATCCGAGCCGTCCCTGAGGCGCCGCTGCGCCCCGGGGCCGGGCCGTTCCCCGCCGGGAGACCCTTATGTTCGATCGGCTGGAAGAGGTCGAATCGCGCCACCGGGAGCTGGAGCAGCTGCTTGGACAGCCGGAGATCGCCTCGAATCCGAACCGGTTCCGGGATATCTCCCGCGAGCTGGCCGAGCTGCGCGAGACCGTTGGCGCCTACCGCGAGTGGAAGGCACTCGGAGTGAGCCTGGCCGAGAACCAGGAGCTTCTGGGCGATGCCGATGCCGAGATCGTGGGGCTCGCCCGAGCCGAGCTCGACGAACTGAAGCCGCGCCTCGCGGAGGTAGAAGAACGTCTGAAGCAGCTGCTCCTGCCGCGCGACCCGAACGACACCAAGAACGTGGTGCTCGAAATCCGAGCGGGCACCGGTGGTGACGAGGCCTCCCTGTTTGCGGCCGAGCTGCTGCGCATGTACTCGCGCTACGCGGAGTCGGCCGGCTGGAAGGTAGAGTTCCTGTCCGTGTCCGAGACGGCGGCCGGCGGGATCAAGGAGGTGATCGCGACGATCATCGGCAAGGGGGTGTACGGCCGGCTCAAGCACGAGAGTGGTGTGCACCGCGTGCAGCGCGTGCCCGAGACCGAGTCCCAGGGACGCATCCACACCTCGACGGTGACCGTGGCCGTGCTGCCCGAGGCCGAAGAAGTCGACGTCGCGATCGACGAGAAGGAGCTGCGCGTCGACGTCTACCGCAGCTCGGGCCCCGGTGGACAGAGCGTCAACACCACCGACTCTGCCGTGCGAATCACCCACCTTCCCACCAGCCTGGTGGTCACCTGCCAGGACGAGAAGTCGCAGCACAAGAACAAGGCCCGAGCGATGAAGATCCTGCGCTCGCGCCTGCTCGACCTGGAGATCCAGCGTGCCCAGAACGAGCGGGCTGCCGAGCGGCGCGGCCAGATCGGGACGGGCGGCCGCAGCGAGCGGATCCGCACCTACAACTTCCCGCAGAGCCGCGTCACGGACCACCGCGTGAACCTGACCCTGCACTCGTTGCCCGAGATCCTGGAAGGCTCGCTTGGCGAGCTCTTCGAAGCGCTCGAGATGCAGATCCAGGCCGATGCGCTGGCGTCCCACGGGGACGCGTCATGACCGCGTCATCGGCGCCCGCCGCCTGGAAGCCGCTGGCGCTCGTCTCGCGCACCAGCCAGTACTTCGAGGAGCGCGGCGTGGCGAGTCCCCGGCTCGACGCGGAGTTGCTGCTGGCCCACGCGCTCGGCGTCTCGCGGCTCGACCTGTACCTGGACTTCGAGCGGACCGTGGGCGGGGACGCACTCGAGCGCTACCGCAGTCTGGTCGCCGCGCGTGCCCGGGAGCGCGTGCCGGTGGCATACCTGACCGGGCAGCGCGAGTTCTGGTCGCGGCCGTTCCGTGTGACGCGCGACGTGCTGATTCCCAGGCCGGACACCGAGCTGCTGGTCCGGGTCGTCAAGGATCTAGCGCCGCGCCGCATCGCCGAGGTCGGTGTGGGATCGGGCGCCGTGATCGGCACGCTCGCCTGCGAACTGCCCGAGGCCGAGCTGGTCGGCATCGACTGCTGCGAGGCGGCGCTCGCCGTGGCGCGCGAGAACCTGAAGGATCTGGGCATCGCGGGGCGGGTCGTACTGTCGCGGGGCGACGGGCCCGAGGCGCTGGCCGACCGCTTTGACGCGCTGGTGTCCAATCCGCCCTACGTGCCGACCGGCGAGCTCGAGGGCCTCGAGCCCGAGCTGGGTCACGAGCCCCGTCTGGCGTTGGACGGCGGTCCCGACGGCCTCGACCTGATTCGCCGGCTGGTCGCGGCGGCAGCCGCGCTGGTGCCGGGCGGCAGTCTGGTGCTGGAGCTCGGCCTGGGCCAGGCCCCAGCCGTGCGTGAGCTGCTCGAGAGCTCCAGAGCAAGCGACGTCGAGACCCACCGCGATCTGGGCGGCGTGGAGCGGGTCGTGTCCGCACGCTTTCCGGCCGAGGGAGGGGTGTAGGACCATGGATCGCTTCACCATCCAGGGCGGTGTGCCGCTGCGCGGCGAGGTCACGGCGAGCGGCTCGAAGAACTCGGTGCTGGCCCTGATGGCGGCCACGCTCCTCACCGATGAGGAAGTGCGCTTCCGCAACGTCCCGCGCCTGCGTGACGTCGAGACCATGGCCCGGATCCTCGACGGACTGGGCTGCGGCAGTTCCTGGGACGGCGACGACGAGCTGGTGATGGCGCCGGGTGCTCCCTCGGGTAGCGAGGCGCCCTACGACCTGGTGCGCACCATGCGCGCCTCGTTCATGGTGTTGGGCCCGCTCCTGGCACGCTGCGGCCGCGCGCGCGTGTCGCTGCCCGGCGGCTGCGCGATCGGCGCTCGCCCGGTCGATCAGCACCTGAAGGGGCTCGAGGCGCTCGGCGCCAAGATCCGCCTGGCCGGTGGCTACGTGGAGGCGCAAGCCCCTCGCCTGCGCGGCGCGCGCGTGGTCTTCGATCTGCCCACCGTGAACGGCACGCAGAACGTACTGATGGCCGCCACCCGGGCCGAGGGCAGCACGCTGATCGAGAACGCCGCACTCGAGCCGGAGGTGGACGAGCTGATCCGCGTGCTCCAAGGCATGGGTGCGCGCATCGAAGGCGCGGGCAGCGAGCGCCTCGAGATCGAGGGCGTTCCCGAGCTGTCCGGGATCTCACACCGGGTGGCCGGCGACCGCATCGAGGCGGCCACCTTGCTGATCGCGGTGGCGATCACCGGTGGCAACGCGGAGCTGCGGGCAGCGGACCCGCAGCAGCTCACCGCCGTGCTCGACAAGCTGCGCGAGACCGGCGTCGAGCTCGACGTGCAGGACGACCGGATCCGCGTCAAGCGCAGCGGCCCGCTGCGGCCGACGCGCGTCAAGACCGCCCCCTACCCGGGCTTTCCGACCGACGTCCAGGCGCAGATGATGGCTCTGCTCACCCTGGCCGAAGGTCCCAGCCTGGTCACCGAGACCATCTTCGAGAACCGCTTCATGCACGTCTCGGAGCTGGTGCGCATGGGCGCCGACATCCACATCGAGGGGCGCACCGCCGTGATCCAGGGCGTTCCGGCGCTCTCAGGCGCTCCCGTGATGGCGACGGACCTGCGGGCCAGCGCGTCACTGCTGCTGGCTGGCCTGGCGGCGGGGGGAGAGACCCACGTGAACCGGGTCTATCACATCGATCGGGGCTACGATCGCATCGAGCAGAAGCTCCAGGCGCTGGGTGCCCGGATCCGGCGCGACAAGGCCTAGGCCATGATTGGACTGCCACGCATCCGCACCACTGACGCCGACTTCGAGACGCGTTTTGCCGTGCTCGAGCAGCGCCGGCTCGCCAGCAAGCAAGAGGTCGACCGCATCGTGCTCGAGATCATCGAGCAGGTGCGTGAACGCGGCGATGACGCGCTCGTCGAGTACGCGCGCAGCCTGGACGGCCTCGAGCTGCAGGCCGACGGCCTGGTCCTGGAACGCCCCGACATCGAGAAGGGCGCTGCTGCGCTTCCGGCTGCGGATCGCGCGGCGCTCGAGACGGCAGCCGCCCGCATCCGCCGCTTCCACGAGCGCTCCGTCCCGAAATCCTGGATCGAGCGCGACGAGCAGGAGCGCCTGGGTCAACTGGTGCGGCCGCTCGCGAGCGTGGGCATCTACGTGCCCGCCGCGCAGGTGCCGCTGGCCTCGACCAGCTTGATGCTGGCGATTCCGGCGTCGGTGGCCGGGGTCGAGCAGATCACCATGGCCGTGTCGGGCCGCGAGATCCACCCCGCGATCTTCGCGGCGGCCGAGCTGGCGGGCGTGCAGCGGCTGCTGCGCTCCGGCGGCGCCCAGGCGGTGGCGGCGCTCGCCTACGGGACCGCCCGCGTTGCCCGCGTCGAGAAGATCGTCGGGCCCGGCCAAGCCTATACCCAGGCGGCCAAGCGCCTGGTCTTTGGCGACGTGGCGATCGACTCGGAAGCTGGCCCAAGCGAGGTGCTGATCATCGCCGAAGACGGGGCCTCGCCGGTCTACGTGGCCGCGGACCTGCTCGCCCAGGCGGAGCACGAGATGGCGAGCGTGGTGCTGGCCACTCCGAGTGACGCGCTCGTCCAGGCGACGCTCGCGGAACTGGACCGACAGCTGCCGTCCCTGCCCCACCAGCAGGCCATGCGTGACGCGCTCGAGCAGCGCAGCGCCGCGATCGTGACGCGCGACCTCGCGGAGGCCTTCGCGCTGTCGAACCGCTATGCCCCCGAGCACCTGGAGCTCTTCCTCGACGACCCGGATCCGTGGCTCGACCGGGTCGAGAACGCGGGCGCGATCTTTCTGGGGGCCTACAGCCCCGTTCCGCTCGGCGACTACGTGGCCGGCCCCAGCCACGTTCTGCCGACCGGCGGTACCGCGCGCTTCTTCAGCGTGGTCGGGGTCGAGGACTTCACCAAGCGCATGAGTCTGATCGAGATCACGCGGCAGGGCATCCGCGAGATCGGGCCCGCCGCGATCCGGCTGGCCGAGCTCGAAGGGCTGGGCGCCCACGCCGCCGCGGTGCGGGTACGCCTGGCCGATCTGGAGGACGAGTGATGGAGCGCAAGGGCAGCGTCACACGAAAGACCCGTGAGACGGACATCCATGTCGAGCTCGCCTTGGACGGCAGCGGAACCGCCGAGGTCTCGACCGGCATCCCCTTCTTCGACCACCTGCTGGACTCGTTCACGCGTCACGGTCTCTTCGACCTGCGGGTTCGGGCCAAAGGCGACCTAGAGGTAGACCAGCACCACACGGTCGAGGACGTGGGGATCGCGCTCGGCCAGGCGCTGCGCGCGGCGTGTGGCGACAGCGAAGGCCTGGCGCGCTTCGGCTCGGCACGCATCCCCATGGCCGACGCGCTGCTCGAGGTGGACCTCGACGCGTCCAACCGCGCCTACCTGGTCTACCGCGTCGAGCTGCCGCGCGATTGGGTGGGCCGCTTCGACGCGGCCCTGGTCGAGGACTTCCTGTACGCGTTCTGCATGAACGGCGGCCTGGACCTGCACGTGAACCTCACCTACGGGCACAACGTGCACCACATCGTGGAAGGCATCTTCAAGGGGCTGGGCCGTGCGCTCGACCAGGCGACGCGCATCGATCCACGCATCCAGGGACCCCTCTCCACCAAGGGGAGTCTGTGAGCCGACCCTCCCCCGAGATCGTGCTCATCGATTTTGGCATGGGCAACCTGCGCAACGTCGCGCGTGCGCTGGAGCGCGCCGGCGCCAAGCCGCGGGTGTCGGCCGACCCCGACGAGGTGTGCCGCGCAGACCGGGTGGTCCTGCCCGGGGTGGGCGCGGCCGGCGACGCCCTGCGCTCGCTGCGCGAGTCCGGGCTGTTCCCCGCGCTGCGCGAGCGCTTCGCGGCGGGACGTCCCTACCTGGGGATCTGCCTGGGTCTGCATGTCCTGCTGGAGCGCGCCGAGGAGGGAGACACCGACGGGCTCGGCCTGCTGCCCGGCGTAGTGGCGCGCTTCCCGGAGTCTCTGGGCCTGGCCGTGCCGCACATGGGCTGGAACCG
>CAXMNF010000030.1:0-11327 GCA_964194645.1 uncultured Gammaproteobacteria bacterium | reverse complement strand
CTCGAACTTCGCCTTTCCCATGATCGGTGCCTTACCTCACTCGTCCAACGTTGTGATTTGGAGCCCACGGGCGGACTCGAACCGCCGACCTCATCCTTACCAAGGATGCGCTCTAGCCACCTGAGCTACATGGGCCGCGATGACCGTTTTGTGTAACTCATGGAGCGGGAGACGAGACTCGAACTCGCGACCCTCAGCTTGGAAGGCTGACGCTCTAGCCAACTGAGCTACTCCCGCGCAAACCGATTCTTTTGTGACCCCCCGGTTCCAGGCTGGTGGAGAGGGGAGGATTCGAACCTCCGAAGGCGAAAGCCAACGGGTTTACAGCCCGTCCCATTTGGCCACTCTGGAACCTCTCCCATTGAGCGAGGCCAGCGCATGCCGACCCGATTTGTGTGCATGCAAAGAAAACACTCCCCTCACCTCGGCCACCCCCTCGTTTGCAGAGCCGAGGCGTCAGGAGTGCTTGTACTTGAACCTCTTCAGGTATTTAGAACCGCCCGATGCCGAATGCGCGCCGGGCCAAAACTCGTGGAGCTGGCGAGGGGACTCGAACCTCCAACCTGCTGATTACAAGTCAGCCGCTCTGCCAGTTGAGCTACGCCAGCGCGCAAACGCCTAGTATACCGGCAGAATCCCGAGCCGCCAGCGATCCTCCAGCAAGTCTCGTGCCCCCCTCGACGCGCCGCCGCCGACCGCAACAGATACGAAATCGCGCCCGGGAACGCCAGGCCTGCCTAGTGGCTGGGCGAGCCGGGGCGCAGCTCCACCGTGGCGAGCAGCAGGTGGGCAGCGGCGGCGGCCACACCCAGCGAGGCCACCTGCCCGCGCATGGGGATCCCCACGACCAGGTCGGCGCAGGCGAGGAGGGACTCGCGCAGCCCCCGGTCCTCGCTGCCGAACAGCCAGACGAGACCCGCGCCGAGGTCCATGCCTTCGAGCCGGGCCAGCGGCTCCCCCGAGGCATCGGCGGCCAGCACCGTCAGGCCCTCACCGCGAGCCAATTCGAGCGCCTTGCGCAGGCTGGGCGTGCGGCCCACGCGCAGGTGTTCCAACGCCCCGGCACTCGCGCGCAGGGCTCCGGCCGCGATCGGCGGGGCGTTGCGGTACTCGAGCACCAGGCCGGTGGCCCCCGCAATCTCGGCGGAACGGGCGATCGAGCCCAGGTTGCCCACGTCCGTCACGCGATCGAGCGCCACCAGGAAGGGGGCGGGATCATCCAACAAGGCCTCGAAGGCCTCCTCGGGGAAGGGCTCGGCGCGCGCGACCACGCGCGCCTCCGCGCCCCGAGCCCGCCTGGTGGGCACGCCCAGATCGCGTGCGCGCGCCGCCAACTCACGCAGGCCCGGCGTGCGAGCCTCGCGCGGCAGCTCGATCTCGAGCACCCGCCGGCGCCCGGCGCGCAGCGCCTCGAGCACCGGCCGCACGCCCTCGATGCGCGTCTCCTCCGCCATCCCGGGATCGTAGCCGCTGCTCCGCTACCCTGGGCGCGTGCCCACTCCCCTGCGCCGTCCCGTGCCACGCGCGCGACCGCCCTGGCAGCTTGCGGCGCACCTTCACGCACCGGATCTGCATGCACTGGACGCCGGTCCCGAGGGCTGGGGCACCCCGCCGGGCGGGTCGGGCGCACCGCTGAGTCTGCTGGCCTGCGACCCGGAGGCCGTGTTCGCCGGCGGACTGGAGTCGCTGGAGGAGGCGCGCCGCTGGCTCGCGGACTGGAAGGGAGCCTCGCCCGCCGCAGCCGTGCTGCTCGGCGCATTCAGCTACGAGCTGGGCCGGCAGTTCGAGCGGCTGCCCGCGAGCACTTCGCCCGAGCGGGTGGACGCGCTCCCACCAGTCCGGCTGGCCGCCTTCCGCGCCGCGTATCGCTACCGAGCGGATGGAACCGGCGAGGTCGTGGGCAGCGATCCTGCCGCGGTTGCCGCGCTGCTCGACCGGGTGCGCATCGCGGCTGACGCGGCCGACGTGCCCCTGCCGCCGGCACCGCGCCTCCCGGCTCCGCGGGTCCGCACCGGCGACGCCAACTACTGCGCCGCGGTCGGCCGCATCCAGGACTGGATCCGCGCGGGCGACGTGTACCAGGTGAACCTCTCCCGGCGCCTCGACCTGGCGCCGGTCGAGGCAGCCGTGCTCCCCTTCTTATACGGGGAGCTGTGTCGCCACAGCCCGGCGCCCTTCGCGGCCTACCTTTCGCTTGGCGACTGGACAGTGCTCTCGAACTCGCCGGAGCGCTTCCTGCGCGTCACTGGCCGGCGGGTCGAGACCTGCCCGATCAAGGGGACCCGGCCTCGCTCCGGCAACTCCGAGCGCGATCGCCTGCTCGCCAAGGAACTGCAGAACTCTGCCAAGGACCGCGCCGAGCACGTGATGATCGTGGACCTGGAGCGGAACGACCTGGGCCGGGTGTGCCGGCCGCCGAGCGTGCGCGTGTCGCGCCTGGCGGAGCTGCGCAGCTATGCCAACGTCCACCACCTGGTGTCCTCCGTGCAGGGCGAGCTGGCCGATCCGTCCGACTGGCGCGCGCTTCTGGCGGCCACCTTCCCCGGCGGCTCGATCACGGGCGCGCCAAAGCTCCGGGCCATGGAGATCATCGAGGTGCTCGAGCCAGTGCGGCGCGGCCTCTACACGGGCGCGCTGGGCTCATTCGATGCAGCCGGGGGCATCGACCTGTCGCTGGCGATCCGCACGGCCGTGCACCGGGACAGCGCCCTGCACCTGCATCTGGGCGGCGGAATCGTGGCCGATTCGGAGCCCCGCGCCGAGCTGGCCGAGACCTGCGACAAGGGCGACGCCTTCGCCTGGCTCTGGCGGCCCCACTCGACGGCCTGATTCTCAAGGGTCGCTTCGCGCGCTCCGAAAACGACGGTACATGACTCGGGAGGGGCACATGAGGGATCAAGACCAGGCTGGGGCCCAGCGGCGGCGCGAGCAGCGGATCTTCGCCGCGCTGCGCGTGGCGACGACCTTCGTGGACCCGATCCGCGATCCGATCACGCGCGAAGTCTGTTACCAGATGAGCGATGAGGACACGGTGCTAAACGTGTCGCGGCGGGGCGCCGGCCTGCACTGCGTCCGGCCGCCCGAGGTGGGCACGCGCCTGCTGCTCGAGATCCGTCCACCGGGCCTGGACCGCTCGTTCGAGATGATGGGCCGCGCCTGCTGGACGCGCGTCGAGTACGTGCCGGGCGCACACGGCGCGCGCGCCGTGGCCGCCGTCGGCGTCGAACTAATCGGCGGGTCGCACGCCGCGCTCGACCGCTACGAGAGCTGGCTCGCGCGCATCGGCAGCGTCGACGAATCTGTTGCGGGGCTTCCGACGCTCCGATAGGATGCGCCGCTGGAAACTGGAAGATGGGCAACGGACGGACTCCCGGCAGCTTCAAGCTCCAGAACCAGCGTCGCTTCCCGCTGCACGCGGATCCGTTCGCCTTTCTCAGCGGCCGGCGAATTTGCCGCATCATTGATTCGATCCACAGCGATCTCGATAACGGCGGCACCTGCCGCGTACGCCAGATCCTGAAGAGTCCCCGCGAGCTGTACCGGCTGGAGCTGCAACGCCCGGACATGTCCTACGAGCGCACCACGATCCTCGACCGGGAGGCGCTCACCCAGCTGCTCGAGCAGCTGCCGGAGCAGACCATCCGCGAGAACTTCCTGCTCGCCTGAGCCCGTTCGGCCGGTGGCTGGGTCGGCCCGGCGCTGGCGGAAGTGGTGCCCGGGGAGGGATTCGAACCCCCAATGGAGCGACGCTCCAAAGGATTTTAAGTCCCCTGCGTCTACCAGTTCCGCCACCCGGGCTGCTGAGAGAAATCAGTCACTTGCGCGCTTCGGAGGGGTCGCAGCTCAGCTTCGCGTGACCGATCGGTGACCAACCTCAGATCGAAACGTGGAGTGTAGGCCGCACTGACCCGGCGGACAAAACGCCGAGAGGCGCGCCCAGCCATGCGCTCCCACTCAGGCCAGATGGAATATCGTCTGCTGCAATCGGGAACGGTGCCCGCGGACCCCACCAACGCTAACTTCGGCCTGCCCTCCCCCTGACGAGGACCCGACATCCGTGATGGAGCGCATGCTGCGGGTGGGCGTCCTTGCGGCGTCACTCTTTCTGTCGGGCTGCGACGTCGCCGAGGGCGGCTGGCGCGAAGTGGCGCCGCTCCCCGAGCCGCGTTGGTTCCACGCCGCGGGCCTTGGAAGTGACGGCAGGATCTACGCCTTCGGCGGCTACGTCATCGATCCGAAGACGGGCGGCCAGGGGTACGGACGAGACGACTTCTCCCTCGTCGTCTTCGACCCGATGACGGAGACCTGGAGCCGCGGACCGGCGGTTCCGCTCTACCGCTACACCAACCGCTCCCCCGCGGCGAAGCTCGATGCGGAGGGAAACCGGATCACGGTGCAGAGGGACAAGACACACACGCGGCGACTGCCACACGAGCTTCATGGCGGCGGAAGGGGTGGGCGCATGTACTGGTTCGGAAACCTCGGACCTGCCGTCTTCGATCCGGCTCAGGCCGACTGGGATCAACCGCCGCCACCGGTCCGGCACCAACGAGAGGACCGCTGGGAAGGGCCGATGCCCGTTTTCGCCCGAATGCAGCCCGCGACAGCGACGGGACCCAACGGGCGGATCTACGTCCTCGGGGGGCTGGGCCGCCGGATCGCGGACGGCTGGCCGCCGCCCCACGACCTGTTGGCGAGCGCCGAGGTCTACGACCCGGGAACGAACACCTGGCGCGAGCTGGCGCCGGTGCGCGAGGGTCGCCAGCTCTTCTCCGCCTGCTTCGGCACTGATGGAAAGCTTTACGCGTTCGGTGGCTATGGCCACACGGGCAGCGTCGCACTGCAGCCGGACGAGTCGTCCGAAGCGTTCGAGGTGCGGGCCGCCGAGATGGAGCGCAAGGGGCTCGAGGCGTCGAACTCGGTCGAGGCGTACGATCCGGCGACCAACCGCTGGCTGGGCCGGTCGCCGATGCCGATCGGACTCGAGGGGGCCGATGCTGCCCTCGGCGCGGACGGGAAGATCTACCTCGTCGGCGGCACCCGTTCCTACTCGAATCCGGTCGCGCGGCGTGAGGTCTACGTCTACGACACGCGCGCGGATACATGGTCGGATGGGCCCCCGCTGAACACCGCGCGGCAGGGACTCGCGCTGGTAGGAACCGCGACGGGCCGCCTCTACGCCATTGGCGGCACGAACGAGGAGCGGGAATTCTCTCCGCGCGAGCTGGTGGGAGGCGGGCCCGATAGCCGCGGTGGCCCGCTCGCGTCGGTCGAGGTGCTCGAAACCGCGCCAGCTCGGTGAGCCGAGATCGGCGACGCCAGGTAGACCTTGGGGCGAGAAGTTTCGCGGACTTACGCGATGTCGCGGGTTTAGCTCGACGCGCTGGAACCGATCCCAGTTCCGCCACCCAGGCGCCGCGCGAGAGCCTAGCAGTCCGGGCGGGCGCGCTGGGCGCGGAAGCGGAAGCTCGAGCGGGCGCGGACGACCTCGACCGAGCCGAAGCCCGCGCCCTCGAGACGGGCGCCGAACCCGTCGGGGTCTACCGGGACGCAGGTGTCGAAGACGTGGAGCAGGCCGAAGGCGGGGCTCCAGAGGCTGTCGCTGCCGGCGAGCCAGGCCCCCGGTTGCAGCACGCGCCGCAGCTCGGCCAGCAGTCGGTCTTGGAGCGCGGCCGAGGGCACGTGGTGCAGCATCGTGCAGCACACCGCGCCACTGAACGACGCGTCCGGAAACGGCATGTCGGTGGCGTCGCCCTCTACGACTGTCACGTTCTTGCCGGCCATCCGGGTGCGCAGGCCGGCCGCCAGGCGCGGATCGATCTCGATCGCGAAGAGTTGTTCGGTGCGCCGGCGCAGCGCATCGGTGCCGAGACCCGGACCGGGGCCGACCTCGAGCAGCGCGTCGCCCAGCTCCAAATCGCCCACGGCCCAGGGCAGCAGCTGCTCGGTCAGGGTGCGGCGCCACAGCTCCGAGCGGCACAGCCAGCGGTGCAGTTGGTTCATGGCCCGCAGGATGGCCGATCCGCGCTGGTCCTTCTCTCGCGATTCAGACAGAATATGTCCTGAAATGGCCAAGGCGATCACGCCCTTCCCTCCCGATGAGGTCCCGCGCCCGGCTGCGGGACTGGCCTGGGACTACCCGAGCGGCTTCCGGATCGAGGCTCACGCGCACCGCAAGGCCCAACTCGTCTACGCGTCGAGCGGGGTGATGACCGTGCGCACCGAGCACGGCACCTGGGTGGTGCCCCCGCAGCGCGCCGTCTGGGTGCCGGGCGGGGTCGAGCACGAGATCCTCATGTCCGGGCGCGTGGAGATGCGCACCATCTATCTGCTGGACGGCGCCGCGCCGGGCCTGCCCGAGCACTGCTCGGTCGTGAGCGTCTCCCCGCTGCTGCGCGAGCTGCTGCTGCGGGTCGTGGAGCTCCCGCAGCCCTATCCGGAGCACGGACCCGAGGCCCGCCTGGTCGACGTGCTGCTCGACGAGCTGCGCACCACGCCTGTCGCGCCACTTCACCTGCCACGCCCGGCCGATCCGCGCCTGCTGCGGGTGGTCGATGGACTCGAAGCCGATCCCGCCGACGCGCGCGACCTCGGCGGCTGGGCGCGCAGCGCCGGCGCCAGCCCGCGCACCCTCGCGCGCCTCTTCCAGCGCGAGACCGGCATGAGCTTCGGTACCTGGCGCCAACAGCTGCGTCTGCAACGCTCGCTAGAGCGGCTCGCGTCCGGCGAGTCCGTGACTTCGGTCGCGCTCTCGCTCGGCTACGACAGCCCGAGCGCCTTCATCGCCATGTTCCGGCGCAGCACCGGCGAAACCCCCGGCCGCTACTTCGACGACGGCGCGCGGGGCTGAGCACGAGCGGCCCGATTTTCCTGCGTCGTGGCCAAGATCGGCCTTGACCCTGTAGTTAGATACAGGGTCTAGTATCGGAGCAGGAGGTGGCGTATGGCAACCTTGACTCGAGGCGAGCTGGCCCGGGCTTCCGGCGTTGGGATCGAGGCGCTCCGCTACTACGAGGGACGCGGCCTGGTGCCGAAGCCGGCTCGCACAGCAGCGAATTACCGCCGCTACCCGCAGGACACGGTCCAGCGGGTCCACTTCATCAAGGGCGCGCAGGCGCTCGGCTTCTCGCTCGAGGAGGTGGCCGAGCTGCTGCGCCTCCGCGCTCGTCCGACAAAGAACTGCGCGCCGGTTCTGCGACGCGCGGAGGCGAAGCTCGAGAGCGTCGAGGAGAAGCTCCAGGCGCTGATGGCGGTTCGAGCTGCGCTTCTAGCCCTGGTTGACGAGTGCTCGGGAGCGGGCCCGATGAAGAACTGCACGATTCTCGAGGCGATGGATCGAGCGTCACGCGGAGCGACAGACAGGGGCACCGAGCGATGGGAGGGGCTGCGTTGAGCGACTACACGCAGCTGCTGACCGATCCCCTCTTCTGGGCGCTCGTGTCCATGGCCGTCGCTCCAGCTGGTGACGCCATCGTGTCCAACGTGCTGCCCCGGAGCAGATTGTTCGGCGCACTCGTGGTCGGGACCTTCATGCTGGGACGCACCGTGTTGGTACTTCCGTTCTGCCCGCAGCCACGCTTCGAGCTTGCTGGTCTTCACTGGCTCGTGGGTGGTCTGACAATGGCGATCGCGTTGGCAGTCCTGGTCCTCAGCATGCGCGTGGGCTGGACGACGGGCCCGAAGAGCGACGAGGAACTCCAGACCCGTGGCACCTTCGGGCTCGTCAGACACCCGGGCTACCTCGGGAACCTCCTGCTGGGGCTTGGCTGGTCCGTGATGTTCCGCTCCGTGATCGGCGTGGCGCTAACGGTCGTCTGGTGGCTCTTCTTCGTCCTGCATGCCCTCATCGAAGAGGCGGCCCTCGAGCGGACCTACGGGAGCGCATACACCGAGTACAAGGCCCGCGTCCCGGGCCGCATCATCCCAGGACTTCCGGTCTAGAGAACGTCGGGGGGCGTTCCTGGAGGCGGCGACCGGATTCGAACCGGTGATCAGGGCTTTGCAGGCCCGCGCCTTACCACTTGGCTACGCCGCCGCGGGGCTGTCTGTATACGGCAGGGCCGGTGGGGCTTCAAGGCAAGGCGGCCGGGGGGATCGCCAGGTGCGCGGCGCCGGCGCGCAGCGCCCAGCCGTCCGGGGTCTCCTCGAGTGCGGCGGCCAAGGTGGCCTGGCCGGCGCGGGTAAAGCGCGCGGCGAAGCGCTGCTTTACGGTGCAGCGCAGGACTCCGTCGGGGTCGGCGACGAGGGTCTCGGCCTGGAGCGGCTCGCGGCTCCGGTCGGTCAGCTCGATCTCGCCGCGCTCGGGGTCATAGCCGACCACCCACCAGGGGATGTCCTCGACCTCGATCTGGCCGCGGAAGTGGCCGATCTGCACGACGAACACTCCCGGATCGTCGAGGAAGCGCACACCGCGCAAGAAAGCGCGGTACAAGCCGGGGTGGGTGACGGGCGCGCCCTCGTGCCAGAACTGCATGTCGCGGCGCAGGACGATGCCAGTCGGCTGCAGCGGGGGCGGGCCGCTCAGAGGAGTTCAGGCTCCACGGTGCCGTCGGGCGCCTCCACGAGCACGCCCGCGCAGTCGTAGCGGTTCCAGTAGACCAGGCGCTTGTGCCCCTCCGGCAGCAGGTAGATCCACTTCTCGTTCCAGCGAATCCCGTGCTCCTCGTGGGTGCGCGGGTCGTTCACACTGCCTTCCCAGTCCTCCGCCACGCCCCAGCGCTCGCGCGCAGCGTGGTGCGTGAGCGGCTTCGCGCTAGCGATCACACTCGCCCCCGATCATGTTCAGCATGTCGAAGGTCGGGACGATGTCGGCCAGCATGCCGCCGCGCAGCATCTCGGCGAGCGGAGCGGTGTTGATGAAGCTCGGCGGGCGGCAGCGCACCTTGTAAGGCTTGCCGGTGCCGTCCGACACGATGTAGAAGCCGAGCTCGCCGTTCGGCGATTCGATCGCTGCGTAGGCCTCGCCGGCTGGCACGCGGATCCCCTCGGTCACTCCCTTGAACTGCTGGATCAGCTCCTCCATGCGCCCGAACACCCGATCCTTCGCCGGCCAGCGCACGCGCGGGTCGTCCACGTCGACCGCCTCGCCGCGCGTGCCGCGCAGCACCCCCAGGCACTGGCGGATGATCTTGAGCGACTCGAGCATCTCCTCCTGCACCACCAGGAAGCGGTCGTAGTTGTCCCCGCTCGTCCCGACCGGCACGTCGAAGTCGATCTCGTCGTACACCAGGTAGGGCTCGGCCTTGCGCAGGTCGTACGGCACGCCGGCCGCACGCAGCACTGGTCCGGTGACCGCGAACTCGATGCAGCGCTCGCGCGACAGGATTCCGGTGTTGCGGAAGCGGTCCACGAAGATGCGGTTCGAGGTGACGATTTTGTCGAAGTCGGTGGTTAGTCGCTCGATCTCCTGCAGGGTCTCCTCGCAGTGGTCTTCGTAGCCATCGGGCAGGTCGCGCTGCACGCCGCCGATGCGCAGGTAGTTCGAGGTGACGCGCGCGCCGCACAGCATCTCCTGCAGGTCCCAGTTCAGCTCGCGCGCCTCGATCCCGTACAGGAAGGGCGTCATCGCGCCGAGTTCGAGGCAGGCCGCCCCGAGTCGCGTCAGGTGGTCGCCCACCCGCGACAGCTCGCCGGCGAGTACGCGGACCCACTGGCCGCGGCGCGGGATCTGGCAGCCCAGCAGCTTCTCGACGGCCAGCACGTAGGCCAGGTTCGAGAGAATTGCCGAGTTGTAGTTCAGCCGGTCGGTGTACGGAATCGCCTGGTACCAGGTCCCGCTCTCGCACTCCTTCTCGAAGCCGCGGTGCAGGTAGCCGACCTGCACGTCGAGGTCGATGATCGTCTCGCCGTCGAACTCGGCCACGAACTTCACGGTGCCGTGTGTGGCCGGGTGCGACGGCCCCATGTTCACGAGCTGGTGGTCGGCGTGCAGGTCGCCCCGTCCTACCCGGTCGCCGAGCTTGCGCGCCTCTACCACGCCTAGTTCCTGGGGCCGATCAGCGGCTGGCGGCGCTCCTTGGGGTAGTCCTTGCGCAGCGGATGGCCCTGGAAAGCCTCGTAGAGCAATATGCGCTCCATCCTCGGGTGACCCTTGAAGCGCACGCCGTACAGGTCCCAGGCTTCGCGCTCCATCCAGTTGGCCGAGGCCCAGAGCGGCGTGACCGAGTCGATCTCGCAGGGCACCTCGGCGACGCCCGCCTTCACACGCAGCCGGTGGCGCAGCCGAGAGGGCTCGCTGCCGCGCGGCTCGGTGTCGATCGAGGCCAGGTGGTAGACCACCTCGAAGCGGGGATCGCGGCCCGGGTAGTCGACCGCCGTCAGGTCCATCAGGAAGTTCAGGCGCAGCACGGAGTCGTCGCGCAGCGTGCGCAGCGCCAGCACGATGCTCTCGGCCGCGACCAGCACCGTGTCGTCGCCCAGGTAGTCGTGGCTATCCAGGCAGGCGTCCCCGAGCAAGGAGCGCACACGTTCGATCCGCTCGCTCATGGCCGAGCGTAGCTCCCACGCATGTACTTCAGTCGTCCCGCAAGCTCTTCCTCGCTGCGCAGCAGGCGCTCCATGGGCCAGAGCATGTCCTCCCGGTTCAGGGTCGCCAGCTCCACGTCGGCGCTCATCACGATCGCCTCCTCGGGGCAGGCCTCCTCGCAGAGCCCGCAGAACATGCAGCGCGACATGTCGATGTCGAACGTGGCGGGAATCCGCTCGATCGCCTCCTCGGTCTCGGCCGGGATGATCGAGATGCAGTCCGTCGGGCAGGCAAACTCGCACAGGCCGCAGGCCACGCACTTGGGCTTGCCGCTGGGCAGCTGGACCAGCACCGGATGGCCACGGAACGCCTCCGGGTAGCCGACCTGCTCCTCGGGGTACTGGACCACGAAGGTGCGCTTCTCGCCCTTCATATAGCCCCAGAAGTTCACGAAGAAGTGGGTGGCGGTGATCTTCAGGCCCACGAAGATGGTCGGCAGATAGAGCCGCTCGGCCCACCCGAGTCGCTCCCTGCGGCGGACCCTCACCACCTTGCCCGGCATCGGCGCACTCCTCAGAGCCGCGCGGTCGTCCGGGCGGCGCCGGGAATATAGGCGCTATGCCGCCGGATTCAAACGGATTCGCGGCCGCGGGCCGCGAGCTGCTCGGCGCGGTACGAGCTGCGCACCAGCGGGCCGGACGCGACCTCGAGAAAGCCGAGTGCGCGCGCCTCGCGCTCCCACTCGGCGAACTCCTCGGGCGTCGCGTAGCGGGCGACGGGCAGGTGATCCGGGCTCGGGCGCAGGTACTGGCCGATCGTGAGCAGCCGGCAGCCCACCGCGGCGATATCGCGCAGCGTCTGG
>CAXMNF010000029.1:0-3912 GCA_964194645.1 uncultured Gammaproteobacteria bacterium | reverse complement strand
CGGCACCGGACGTTTCGCAGGTCGCCTGTTCGACGAGCTTCTGCCGCCCACGGCGCAGTATCGCGGGGTGGACGTGAGCCCCGTGATGGTCGAACTCGCGCGCCAGCGCCTCGCCCCGTTCGCAGCGCGCGCGGAGGTCGTGGGGACGGAGGGCGGGCCGCCGTCGGGCGAGCCGGCGGCTTCGTGCGACCGCTTCGTATCGAACTACGTGCTGGACCTGCTGCCCGAGGCCGAGATCCGCGCCGTTTTGCGCGAGGCCCGGCGCATGCTGCGCCCCGGCGGCCTGCTCTGCCTGGTGAGCCTGTCGACCGGCGTCGGTCCACTGACGCGCGCCGTGGCGGGAACCTGGAGCTGGCTCCAGTCCCTGAGCCCGAAGGCGGTGGGCGGCTGCCGCCCTCTCGACCTGCTCCCCTTCTTGGCGGGAGCAGACTGGAAGGTCCGCCACCACGCCAAAGTGGTCGCCTTCGGAATCACCTCCGAGGCCCTGGTCGCAGCGCCGCCCTCAGGTCCCAGCTAGCGCCCCTTGAAGACCGGCTTGCGCTTCTCGAGGAAGGCGCGCGGACCTTCGACGGCGTCCTCGGACGCCATCGCCTTCATGCCGTGCTCCTGCTCGATCTTGAAGGCCTCTTCCTCGGGAAGCGTCTCGGTGGCGCGCAAGGTGGCGACGATTGACCGGACGGCGAGCGGGCCGTTCTCGGCGATGCGCTGCGCGATCTTGCGCGCACAGGCGAGCGCCTCGCCGTCCGGCACCACGCGGTTGATCAGGCCGAGCTCGTAGGCGCGGCGCGCGGGCAGGTCTTCACCGGTGATCAGCATCTCGGCGGCAACCGCGTAGGGAATCTGGCGGCGCAGGCGCACGGCCGAGCCCGCCATCGGGAAGAGCCCGCGCTGCACCTCGGTCACGCCGAACATGGCGCTTTCGCCCGCCACGCGGATGTCGGTGCCCTGCAGGATCTCGGTGCCGCCGGCGCGCGCAAAGCCCTCGACCGCCAGGATCACGGGCCATGCCGGCCGGTAGGTCTTGAGCCAGGCGCCGTACACGACCTCGGGCTCCTTCAGCACGCGCTCCATGTATTCGTTCTCGGGCTTGCCCGTGCGCAGCTTCGGGATCTCGGACAGGTCCATGCCGGCGCAGAAGGTGCTGCCTGTGCCGGTCAGGATCGCGCAGCGCAGCTCGTCGTCTTGGTCGAGCTGCTGCCAGGCGTCGTACAGGCGGCACATCACCTCGGAATTGACGGCGTTGCGCTTCTCGGGCCGGTTCAAGGTGACGCTGAGGACGTGGCCCTGTTTCTCGACAATGACGGCCGGCACGGATCTCCCTCCTGGCGAAACGGGATCCGATCTTACGTCAGTCGAACGTCCAGCGGGTGCGGCTCTCCGCGAAGCGCGCCTCCTGCCAGGCGAGCACGCGCTGCGGACGCACCTCGAACAGGCCGAGGCGCCCGGCTGGCACGGTCGGCTCCTGGCTCACGCGGTAGCGCTCGCCCGTACCCAGGTTGACGTACTTGGCCAGGAACGCCTGGTCGAGCCGCGCGATCCAGTCGGCGTCGCGGCGCAGCGCCGCCCTGCCCTCCAGGATCACGACGTCGTCGCCGCTCTCCAGGTGCACGACGACCGCCGGGTTCCGCTCGAGGTTCAGGCCCTTGCGCGACGCCCGGTCGGTGCCGAAGCAGAAGGCGCCGTCGAACCACACGCCCCAGACCGGGACCGCGTGCGGCCGTCCGTCGGGCCGCACCGTCACCAGCCAGTAGTTGTGCGCGTCGCGCAGCGCGATCTCGGCCCGGACCCAGGGGAGTTTGCCTGCCATGGCGCGAGTCTGGCGCACGCCACCTGACAGGGCACGGCAGGAATCAGCGCTGACCGGGGGCGTACTCCTCGAACTGGGGCAGAGCGTCGGTGATCTCGTACCAGGAGGCCTTCGAGCCCGTGAAGATGTGCAGGCGCTCGCGCCCGCCGGGGTCGTCGTCGAGCAGTCCCGCGGGGACGATCGCCAGGCCCTCGCGCAGGATCGGGAGCGACGCGCCGCAGGTCGGGCAGAAGGAGCTGGTGAAGCGCTCGGCGTCCGGGACCTTGTAGGACGCCACGGTCTCCTGGCCCTGCACCCAGCGGAACTGCGCGTCGCGCGCGAACAGGTTCGAGCCGTGCGCGGCGGCGCGCGCCTTGCGGCAACGGCTGCAGTGGCAGTTGATGATCAGTTCGGCCGGGCCTTCGATCTCGAAGGCGACGGCGCCGCACAGGCAGCTTCCGCGCGTCACGCCCTCGCGCGCCGGCGACCGCGGCTCGGGGCCCGCGAGCCCGTCGAAGCCCGGATAGGCGGCGAACTGCTCGGCCGCGTCCGTGATCTCGTGCCAGGGCGCCTTCGAGCCCACGAAGATGTGGCTCTGCGGGCCCGCAGCCGGATCACCGTCGAGGGGGCCGGCGGGAATGAAGAAGTCGCCCTCCCCCGGTTCGCCGGGGACGACCGAGCCGCAGCGCCCGCAGAACGCGCGCCGGAACCCGGGCGACGACTCGTAGAACGCGACCTGCTCGCGCCCGCACTCCAGGGCGAAGCCGGCCGCCGGGGCGGCCACGTAGGTCGCGAAAGCCGAGCCGTGCGCCTTGCGGCATATGGAGCAGTGACAGTGCAACATGCGCGCGAAGGGCCCCGCGGCGCGCCAGGCCACAGCCCCGCAAAGACAGCTTCCGCGCACGCTGGCCATGGCTGGCATTATAGGCTTGGGAGGACGCGATGGCCGAGGACCTCGCCAACTACGAAGCCGTATCGATCTACCCGCTCGAGCCCGACGTGCAGGAGCGGCTGCTCTCCGAAGCGCGCGAGTGCGTGTTCAACTGGTCGACCAGGGACGGCTGGCCGATGGGCGTAATCATGTCCTTCATGTGGGCGAAGGGCCGCTTCTGGCTGACGGCCGGCGCGCACCGCCACCGCATCTCGGCCGTGCGCCGCGACCCGCGCGTGTCCGTGGTGGTCACCAGCACCGGGAGTTCGGTCGGACCGATGAAGACCGTCACGGCGAAGGCGCGCTGCGTGGTTCACGAGGACCGCGAGACGCTGGACTGGTTCTACCCGGCCTTCGCCAGCCACCTGAACCCCGACGCGGCCGCCGCCGAGGCGTTCCGCGAGTTCCTCGACTCGCCGCTGCGCGTGGTGCTCGAGGTGATCCCCGAGAAGTACATCACCTACGACGGCATGAAGATGTTCGCGGACCAGGCGGGCAAGCTCCCGGCCGAGCAGCGCGGCGAGCCGAAGAGCTCTGACGCGGAGCGCCTGCCCCGCGAGCTGAAGCGCCGCGGGCTCGCGTAGCAGGCGGCCCAGCGTGATAGTCTCGCCGCGAAGAGGGGCGTCATGCCGGCCCGGCGCTCCGGACAAGGGAGCCGCATGAAGCTCGGCGTCGTCTTCCCGCAGACCGAGATCGGCAACGACCCGGCCGTGATCCGCGACTTCGCGCGAGCCGTCGAGGAGCTGGGCTTCGCGCACCTGCTGGTCTACGACCACGTGCTCGGCGCCGACCCGAACCGGCCGGGCGGCTGGAACGGCCCGTACAACAAGGACACGCCGTTCCACGAGCCGTTCGTGCTGTTCGGCTACCTGGCCGCGGCGACGCGCACGCTCGAGCTGGTGACCGGCGTGATCATCCTGCCGCAGCGCCAGACCGCGCTGGTCGCCAAGCAGGCGGCCGAGGTGGACGTGCTCTCGGGCGGACGCTTGCGGCTCGGCGTGGGCACCGGCTGGAACGCGGTCGAGTACGAGGCGCTCGGAGAGGACTTCTCGAACCGAGGACGCCGCCAGGAAGAGCAGATCCGACTGCTGCGCGAGCTCTGGTCCGAGGAGACCACCAGCTTCGAAGGAACCTGGCACCGCGTGTCACAGGCCGGGATCAACCCGCGGCCCGCCGGCCGGATCCCGATCTGGCT
>CAXMNF010000028.1:0-4446 GCA_964194645.1 uncultured Gammaproteobacteria bacterium | reverse complement strand
AGCCCGCCCATGCTGTGGCCGAGCAGGACGAGCGGCGTGTCCGGATCGCTGCGCCGCACGTGCGCCAGGTAGCGCTCCAGGTCATCCAGCAGGGTGGCGAAGCTCGGCGTGTAGACACGCGGCCCCTCGCTCTCGCCGTGACCCCGCTGGTCGAATGCGTGCACCGAGCAGCCGCGCGCCGCCAGGCCCAGCGCCACGTGCTCGTAGCGGGCCGAGTGCTCCGCCAGGCCGTGCACGATCGCCACGCTGCGCGTGGCCCGCTCCGGCTGCCAGTGCCGATGCAAGAGCGCGAGCCCACCGCGGGCGGCGAAGTGGTCCGCGCGGGCGCGGACGCTCAACTGCGGCTCCGGACTGCCTCCGCTTCGACCGCCAACTCGTCGAGGGCCGACTCGACGCGCTGCAGGTACGCGGGCCCGCGAATGCGGTTGCCCCAGAAGTAGGCCGAGATGCCGTCCTGCTCGCCGCGGCGGCGGATGTTGTCCGACAGGACCAGGCAGCCGGCCTCGATGTTCGTCTCCAGATGGGCGATCGCGCCAGGCAGATCCAGGCCCTGGAAGACTCCGGGCATGACCTGCATCAGCCCGATCGCCCCCTTGGGGCTGCGCGCGGAGGGCCGCATGTCACTCTCCACGCGCATCACGGCCAGTACCAGCGCAGGACGTAGCTGCTGCTGATCTCTGCAGCGCAGCACGGCGGTGGCGATCCGCTGGCTGTGCACGTCTCCGAGCCGCGCATTGCTCGCCACCAACAGCTCGCGGATCTCGGCGTGTTCGAGCGACGTCGCAGCCGCGGACGCACCGGTCCCGCTCCGGGACCCGGAGGACAGCGAGATGAGCAGCAAGCCCACCCCGATCAGGAGCCAGCGCGCCCGAGCAGTCATGGCGGGAGAAGCTAATCAGGGGCCGATGGCTGTCAACGGCAACTCCGGCAAGGGACCGGCAAGGCGCTTCACTTTCGCTTGAAGGGCCTACGCTAAACCGCGGTTTGGGGCGCGTTTTCACTGGTGGTATCCCCGATTGGAGCGCACTGCCAGGAACTGCCGACGCGCTGCGCTTCCGAGTCGCTCTCCGTGCGGCAAGGCGAGTGAAGCTCGCCGTTAGGCCGCTCCCCCCGTTCCCGTAGGAGAGCGACTTCCGGCGTCGCTCTCCGTCGCGGCAAGGCGAGCGAAGCTCGCCGTTAGGCCGCCCTAAGGGAAGGGGAAGAGCGGGCCGATGTGTACCTTGGCGGCGGGGGCGACGGTCTTGGGCAGGATCTACCAGGTGAGCACCGGGGACGGCGATGGGCCGTCCACGCCCGGCTCGTGCAGCGCCGAGACCCGTGCGGGCCTGCTGCGCTTCAGGGCTCCCGATGGCAGCTACTTCCTGCCGCACGAGGACCTGGCGCTGGCCCGGAGCGCCGGCCTGCTCCTCGACGTGCAGCGTGAGATCGACGAGCAGACGCTCCCGGTGCGCTTCGTGCTGCCCCACGACGGGGCGCTGAACGACCCGCCGCCCGAGAGCGCCCGGCTCTCGGTGCTGGCCCGTTTGCTGGCCGAGGATCGCGCGGACGGCGAGGTCCAGATCCGCTTCCTGGGGCGGTACCGCTCGGTCCCGCCCGACGGCTTCGTGCTCGATCGGGCCGGCGGGGGCCGCCGCTACATCTGGCAGGTGATCCCGGGCGGCGCCGGGCAGCAGCCTCACCTTCGCGAGCGCTTCTCGGCGCTGCGCGCACACCTTGCCGACCCAGACCGGCGCGTGGTGCTGTCGCTCGGCTCGGGGGGAATGAAGCTCTTCGCACACGCGGCGGTGCTCCGCCTGCTCGAGACACTCGGCAGTAGCGAACACATCGACGAAGTCTGGGGCTCCTCGGCCGGTGCGCTGGTCGCCCTGCTCTACTGCCACGGCCTGTCGCCGCATGCGATCGAACAGACCGGCTACGACCTGTACTCCGGACGCTACGAGCTCCCGCTGCGGCCCTCGACGTTCCGGATGCTGCGCGAACTGCTGCGCGACGCCATCCTGCCGGCCAATCGCGCCGGGTCGGCCGGCTTCGTCGACTGTGCCCAGGGCCTGGAGCGCATGCTCGGCCAGTACTGCCACTCGCTCGACCCCGCGCGCCCCTTCTACTGCGTGGCCTTCAACCTGTTCCGCAACCACACCGACGTGCTGACCCCGGGCCCGGTGCCGCCGCATCTGGCCGGGCTCGTGTTCCAGGCCGACCCCCATGACGCGGCACTCGCGTCGGCGTCCGTGCCGCTGTTGTTCGTACCGCGCCAGGTGCTCGTGGCGGGTGAGTCCACGCCCTACATCGACGGCTCGATGACCGAGGGCGTACCGCTCTACTCCGTGGTGCGAAAGTGGGACCTGGACCGCGCCAGCGGCGCCGAGACGCGCAGCCGCCTCAGCATCCTGTACGTGAAGCTCACCGGAAACGAGGACCCGAGCCGCGGCCTGGGCAGGCGCATCAGCAAGCTGCGCCTGTTGCAGAAGATCGCCTCGGTCGGCGTCGAGACCATGTTTGCGCGCGATCGCGCGCTGCTCGAGCAGCGCCCGGACATCTGTCTCCTGCCGCTCGAGCTCTCGGACGCCACTTCGGACTTCCTCGAGATCCGGCGCATTCCCGAATTCATCCAGCTGGCCAAGGAGAGCTTCCCCGAGCAGCTCGCGCGACTGGAGGAACGGCTTGCGGCCCAGGGCGCACAGGTGGCCGCAGCCGGGCGCTAAGCTCCGGGCATGGAGCGCCCGCGCCTGCCCGCCCGGCTGGACTCGGTCCTGCAACGGTTGGCCGCAGCGGGCCTGCGCGCGTACCTGGTGGGCGGCGCGCCGCGCGACCTCTGGCTGGGCCGCGAGCCGCGCGACTACGACGTGCTGGTCGAGCAGCCGCTAGAGCGCGCGTACGCCGCGCTGCCCGAGGCCGTTTCGATCTCGGCGCGCACACCCGTCCTGGCCTGCACCGGGCCTGGGCCGCGCATCGAGATCACCGGGCTGCGCGCCGGCGCGGGTTCGCCAGACGAGGATCTGCGCCTGCGCGACTTCACGCTGAACGCGCTGGCCTGGGACGCGCACGCCGCACGCTGGCTCGACCCGCTGGGGGGCCGCGCGGACCTCGACGCCCGGCGCCTGCGCGCCTGTGCGCCCGCGCGCGGCTTCCGCGACGACCCGCTGCGCGTGCTGCGCGGCGTGCGCCTGACGCTCGAGCTCTCGCTCGAGGTGGAAGCCGAGACGCGGCTCGCCCTCGAGCGAGCGCATTGGCGCCTGGCGCAGGTGCCCGGCGAGCGGCTCCGCGAGGAGCTGTTTCGCCTGCTTGCGCTTCCCGACGCGCGCAGCACGGTCGAGGCGCTGCGTGCCTGTGGCGCACTGGCCGCCTTGCTGCCGGAACTGCTGCGCCTGGTCGGCGTCGGGCAGAACCGCCACCACCCGGACGACGTGTACCGCCACACGCTGGCGGTCTGCTCCGGCCTGCGCGGCGACCCGCTGCTTCGTCTGGCGGCGCTGCTGCACGACGCGGCGAAGCCCGAGTCCAAGGCGTTCCGCAAGGGATCGGACGAGGCGTCGTTCCACCGCCACGAGCACCGCGCCGCGCCCCACGTCGAGCGGGTGGCGCGCCGGCTGCGCCTGTCGAAGAGCCAGGAGCAGCAGGTCGCCGCGCTGGTACGCCACCACCTGCTCTTCCCCGAGCGGCTGGAAAGCTCGCGCGCCGTGCGGCGGATGCTGCGCCGCGTCGGGCGCGATATCCTCCCCGGCCTGCTCGAGCTGCGGCGCGCCGACCTGGCGTCGCGCGGTGCGGTGCCTGCGGCGTGGGACGCGTGCGAGGCGCGCATCCGCGAGCTTGCGCAGGGTGAGCGCGCCGCACAGACCCTGGAGATCAGCGGAGAGGACGTAATGCGGGAGCTTGGGATCGAGCACGGACCGGCGGTGGGGCACTGGCTGGCGCGCGCGCGCCGCCGCGTCGTGGAGCAGCCGCACGAGAACCAGCGTGAGCAGCTCCTCCACTGGTTGCGCACAGCGGCGGGCCGCTAGCCCGTGTACCCGACGCTATTCGAGATCGGGAACTTCCAGGTCTCCACGTTCGGTCTGATGGTCGGCATCGCCTTCCTGGTCGGCGGCCAGCTGGCGGCGCTCTGCTTCGAGCGCGAGGGACTCACGCGCGACGACGCCTGGCGCGTGGTCGTCTGGTGCCTGGTCGGCGGGATCCTCGGAGCGAAGCTCTGGTACGCCTTTGAGCAGGCGGGGCGCGGGACGCCCGGGGGCCTCGCCGAGCACCTGTTCTCGCGCGGCGGCCTCACCTGGTACGGCGGGCTGGTCGGCGGCGTGCTGGCGGCCTGGCTGTGCACGCGCGTCGCCAAGCTCCCCTGGCTCGTGGTCTGCAACTGTGCCGCGCCGACGCTGGCGATCGGGCAGGCGCTGGGGCGCGTCGGCTGCTTCCTGGTGGGGGACGACTACGGGCGTGCGAGCGACCTGCCCTGGG
>CAXMNF010000027.1:0-4375 GCA_964194645.1 uncultured Gammaproteobacteria bacterium | reverse complement strand
CGCTTCTCGAAGTACGGCGACCTGGGCCGGGACAGCGAGCTGCCCCGATGAGCGGCCTGCTCGACGGGTTGAGCTGGGTCGCGCTGCTATCCGGCTCGTTCTTCTGTGTCGTGGGCGGGTTGGGCCTGTTGCGGCTGCCCGACTTCTACTCGCGCACGCATGCCGCGGGGTTGACCGATACGCTGGGCGCGACCCTGATCGCTCTCGGTCTGATCCTGCAGGCCGGGCCCAGCCACACGGCGCTCAAGCTCGCGCTGCTGGTGGTGCTGCTGCACCTGACCAGTCCCACGGGAACGCATGCGCTGGTCAAGGCGGCGTACTCGCGGGGGCTGCGCGCACGCGTCGCGCGGGACTGACGTGGCGGCGGTCTGGCTCGACATCGCGCTGTTCGGCTTCCTGCTGGCGATCGCCGTGGCCATCGCGCGCACGCGGGACCTGTTCGCGGCCGCCATGCTCCTCGGCATCTTCAGTCTGCTCTCGGCGGGCGTCTTTACCCTGCTCGACGCGGTGGACGTGGCCTTCACCGAGGCCGCGGTGGGCGCGGGCATTTCGACGATCCTGGTGCTCGGCACCCTGGCGCTCACGGACCAGGTCGAGGTGCCTTCCAAACGCCGGCTGCTGCCAGTCGCGGTCGTGGTTCTGACCGGTGCGGCGCTGCTCTACGGCACGCTCGACATGCCGGCCTTCGGCGACCCGGACGCCCCGATCCACCAGCATGTTGCGCCGCGCTACCTGGCCGAAACGCCCGACGCGATCGGCATTCCAAACGTCGTGACGGCGGTGCTCGCCAGCTACCGCGGCTACGACACGCTCGGCGAGCTGGTCGTGATCTTCACGGCGGGCGTGGGCGTCCTGCTGCTGCTCGGCCGCGGCCGCGGCGAGGACGACCCCGGATGAGTGCGGCGCGGCCCAAGATGCGCATGCGCGAGAAGCTGGTGCTGCGCATCGTGGCGAAGCGCTTCGTGCCCTTCGTGCTGCTGTTCGGCCTGTATGTCCAGGCCCACGGGGACTTCGGGCCCGGCGGCGGCTTCCAGGCCGGCGTGATCTTCGCGGGCGGCTTGATCCTGTACGCGATGATCTTCGGCGCGGACGAGCTGGAGCGCGTGGCGCCGCGCCGCGTGGTCGAGCGACTGGTCGCGGCTGGTGTGCTGCTCTACGCGGGTGTCGGCCTGGCCACCTTGCTGCTGGGCGGGAACTTCCTCGACTACGACGTGCTGGCGCGCGACCCCTCGGCGGGGCAACACCTGGGCATCCTGCTGGTCGAGCTGGGGGTGGGACTCACTGTGGCGGCCGTGATGACCTCGATTTTCCTCGCATTTGCCAGCCGGGGCCGGGGATGACCTTCCTCTCGCTCTGGAACTACTGGGCGATCGTGGTGCTGATGATGCTCGGCCTGTACGTGATGATCGCCCGCGAGAACCTGGTCAAGAAAATGATGGGCCTGAACCTCTTCCAGGTCTCCGTGATCCTGTTCTACGTATCGATTGGAAAGGTTGCCGGGGGGACCGCGCCGATCCTGCTCGAAGGCCAGCCGGACGCCCTCTACTCAAACCCGCTGCCCCACGTGCTGATGCTGACGGCGATCGTGGTCGGCGTGTCCGTCACGGCGGTGGGCCTGGCCCTGGTCGTGCGCATCCACGAAGCCTACGGGACCACCGAGGAGGTCGAGCTGGAGAAGCTCGACGGGACCGGCGCATGAGCGAGCACCTGCCCGCGCTGCTGGTCGTGCTGCCCCTGCTGGCTGCGCCCCTGTGCCTGCTGTTGCCGCGTCCCGCCTGGCTGCGCGCCTTCGCATCCGCGATCGCGCTGGCCTGCTTCGCGATCGCGCTGGCCCTGCTGCGCCATGTGCTCGAGACGGGCGCCTGGTCCTACGCGCTCGGCGGCTGGGCCGCGCCGCTCGGCATCGAGTTCAGGGTGGACGTGGCGAACGCCGGGGTGCTCGCGACGGTGGCGCTGCTGGCAGCAGTCGTGCTGCCCTGCGGGCTGGGCGCCGCCGCCGGGCATGCGATCCCCGCCGGTCGCAGCCACCTGTTCTACGCGGCCTTCCTGCTGCTCCTCACGGGGTTGCTGGGCGTCACGATCACGGGCGACGCGTTCAACGTGTTCGTGTTCCTGGAGATCTCGTCGCTGGCCTCCTACACCCTGGTCAGCCTGGGCCGCAGCCGACGCGCCCTGCGCGCCGCCTTCTCGTACCTGCTGATGGGCACGATCGGGGGTACGTTCATCTTGATCGGGATCGGCTTCCTGTACCTGATGACCGGCACGCTCAACATGGCCGACCTGGCCCAGCGGCTGCCGGCCGTGGAGCAGACGCGCACCGTACACGCCGCGTTCGCATTCCTCACCGTTGGGCTCGCGATCAAGCTGGCCGTCTTCCCGCTGCACCAGTGGCTGCCGAACGCCTATAGCTTCGCGCCCTCGACAGTGTCGGCCTTCCTGGCGGGGACCGGGACGAAGGTCGCGTACTACTTGTTGCTGCGCTTCTCCTTCACGGTGTTCGGAGCGGCGTTCGTCTTCGGCCGGCTGGGCCTCGATCTGCTGCTGCTGCCGCTCTCGCTGGCCGCCATGTTCATCGGGGCGATCGCCGCGATCAACCAGACCGACCTGAAGCGGCTGCTGGCGTACTCGAGCGTCTCGCAGGTGGGCTACATGACGCTCGGGCTGTCGCTGGCAAGCGTTACGGGGCTGACCGGTGGCCTGGTCCACCTGTTCAACCACGCGCTGATCAAGGGCGGCCTGTTCCTGGTGGTGGCCGCGCTGGTGGCGCGCACCGGTTCGAGCGAGCTCGCCGACCTGCACGGGATCGGTCGGCGCATGCCGATCACCAGCGCGGCATTCGTGCTGGGCGGCCTGGGCCTGATCGGCGTGCCGGCAACCGCCGGGTTCGTATCGAAGTGGTACCTGGTGCTGGCGGCCCTGGAGAGCGGCGGCCTGCTGCTCGCCTTCGCGATCCTGGCCTCGTCGCTGCTCGCCGCGATCTACGTGTGGCGCGTGGTCGAGATCGCGTACTTCCGGGCCCCCCCTGAGGGCGCGCCGCGTGGGGAGGCGCCGCTCGACATCCTGGTTCCGGCGTGTCTGCTGATCGGCGCCTCGCTTTACTTCGGGCTGTTCACCCACTGGAGCGTGGGCGTCGCCGCGCGCGCGGCCCGCGACCTGCTGGGAGTCGGCTCGTGACGCCCGAGTTCGCGCTGCTCGTGGCGCCGTTCCTGCCCGTCGCCGTGGCGCTCGGCGTGTTGCTCGCCGGCCGGCAGCCGAACCGTCGCGAAGCCGTCACCCTGCTGGGCACGCTCGTTACCTTCGCGACGGTCGCCAGCCTGTTCCCGGCGGTGCTCGCCGGCGAGCGGCCGGCCGTCACGCTCGTGGAGCTCCTGCCGGGTCTGGCGCTGCGCTTCGAGCTGGAGCCGCTCGGCCTGCTCTACGCCGCAGTCGCCACGACCTTGTGGATTCCCACCTCGGTCTACTCGATCGGCTACCTGCGCGGACACGGCGAAGCGCACCAGACCGGCTTCTTCGCCTGGTTCGCGCTCTCGATCGGCGCGGCGCTGGGTGTCGCCTTCGCCGCGAACCTGCTCACCTTGTTCGTCTTCTACGAGCTGCTCACGCTCACGACCTACCCGCTGGTCACGCACCGGCGCAGCGAAGAAGCGCGCCAGGGCGGGCGGGTCTACCTGGGTGTGCTGCTCTTCACGTCGATCTGCTTCCTGCTGTTCGGGATCATCTGGACCTGGCAGCTCGCCGGAACGCTCGACTTCCGCCTCGGAGGGATCCTGGCCGGCCGGGTCGAGGGGGCGCAGGCGGCTCTGCTGCTCGGGCTCTTCGCGTTCGGGATCGGCAAGGCGGCGCTCATGCCGTTCCACCGCTGGCTGCCGGCGGCGATGGTCGCGCCCACCCCGGTGAGTGCGCTGCTGCACGCCGTGGCGGTCGTGAAGGCCGGCGTGTTCTGCATGTTGAAGGTGGTGGTCTACGTGTTCGGCATCGACTTCCTGGCGGCCGGTGATCGCTCGCTCTGGTTGATGTGGGTGGCATCGGGGACGCTGCTCGCCGCGTCGGTCATTGCGCTCTTCAAGGACAACCTGAAGGCGCGGCTCGCCTACTCGACCATCAGCCAGCTCGCCTACATCGTGCTGGGCGCGGCGCTGGCCACGTCCGCCAGCGTGCTGGGCGGCGGCCTGCACCTGGTGATGCACGCCGCTGCAAAGATCACCCTGTTCTTCTGCGCCGGGGCGATCGACGTGGCGTTCCACAAGAAGAACGTTTCGGAGCTGGACGGGATCGGACGGCGTATGCCCTTCACCATGGGCGCCTTCGCGCTGGCTTCGTTCAGCATCATCGGCCTGCCCCCTTTCGGGGGCGTGTGGAGCAAGTGGTACCTGGG
>CAXMNF010000026.1:0-20629 GCA_964194645.1 uncultured Gammaproteobacteria bacterium | reverse complement strand
GCCGGCTCGGAGCCGGGCCCTCGAGCGCCGCGGGGCCCGCTTGCTGCCGGTCCCCAGACGCGATGCACACCTGGACCTGCGCGCCGGCTGGCGGGCGCTGGCCCGGCACGGCGTCAACCATCTGCTCGTCGAAGGCGGCGGAGGCCTGGGCGCAGCGCTGCTGCGCGCCGGGCTGGTCGATCGCCTGCACCTGTTCCTGGCGCCGCTGCTGATCGGCGGCGACGGCCGCCCGCTGCTCGGGCCGCTCGGGGTGGAGCGCCTCGCACAGGCCCTGCGGCCGCGCTCGCTGCGCACCCGCCGCGTGGGTGCGGACGTGCTGATCGTCGCAGAGTGGTAGATTCCCGGCATGACCACGATCGAGACGCAGCGAACCGGCAGCGGGCGGCGCGTTGCCGCCATCGTCAGCCGCTTCAACCATCCGGTGTCGAGCCGGCTCCTGGCCGGCTGCACTGCGCGTCTCGAGGAGCAGGGCTGCAAGGACGTGGACGTGCTCTGGGTGCCGGGCGCCTTCGAGCTCCCGCTGGCCGCCCAGGTCGCGGCAGAGACCGGGCGCTACGACGCGATCGTAGTGCTGGGCGCGGTGATCCGCGGGGGCACGCCCCACTTCGACTATGTGTGCCGGGCCGTGACCGACGGCGTGCGCTCCGTGAGCCTGGCCACCCGGGTGCCCGTCGCGTTCGGTGTGCTGACCACCGACACACCCGAGCAGGCGCTGGAGCGCGCCGCGCGCCCGGGCGAGGGGGGCCGGAACAACGGGGCCGAAGCCGCCGACGTGGCGCTCGAAATGGCGGGTCTGCTCGAAACGTTGGGCAAGGAGCGCGCGTCGTGAGCGAGCCGGGACTGCGCCGCCGGGCCCGCGAGGCCGCGCTCCAGGTGCTGTTCGCAGCCGAGGGGGGCGTGCTCGACCCCGAGGCGATCGAGCAGACCTACGACGAGGTCGTGCGCGAATTCTCGCTGCCGCGCCGCGCCAGCGAGCGCGCACACGAGTTGGCGCTCGGCGTGGCGCAGAACCGCAAGGCGATCGACGAGCGCATCGCCGGCGCCAGCGCCCGCTGGAAGCTCGAGCGGCTGGCCCGGGTCGACCGCAATGTGCTGCGCATCGCGACCTACGAGCTGCTCTTCGAGCCCCAGACTCCGGCCGCGGTCGTGATCGACGAGGCCGTCGAGATCGCGCGGCGCTTCGCTGGCGGCGAGTCGCCCGGCTTTGTGAACGGCGTCCTCGACGCGATCGCCCGCGAACGGGAGCGCGCGTGAAGCAGCTCGAGTTCCAGCTCTTCTCCGGCGACGTGATGCAGATTCCCTGCGACACCCTGATCCTGCCGCTGCCCAGCGACGAGCGGCCGCTGCGCGGGGAGGCGGGGCTGGTCGACTGGCGGGTGTGCGGCGCCGTCTCCGAGCACCTGGTGTCCGGCTACGTCACGGCGAAGAAGGGCGAGGTGGTGCTGCTGCCCGCGCCGCGCCCGCTGGCGGCGAGCCGGCTCCTGCTGGTGGGGCTGGGTCCGGGCAAGCGGCTGCAGGGCAATGGGCTGCAGCGCGCTGTGTCGCTGGCCTGCGACAAGATCCTGTCCCTGCGCGCTGGTCTGGGCCTGATCGCGCTGCCGGGCGCGGTCGACTTCGCTCTCGACGCCCCGCCGATCGTGCGCGGCTGCTGCGTGTCGCTGGCGCGGATGCGCGGCGACGCTCGGCTGCAGGTGGCCTTCGCATTGGGGCTGGAGCGCGCCCGCACGCTCGAGGCGGCTCTGGCTGGTCTGGGCACGATCGCTCCCGAGAAGGGCATCGAGGTGTCTCTCGAGTGGCCCGAGGCCGAGGTGCAGCCAGCCGGAGCTTCCGCGACGTAAGGTCCGGCGCAGCGCGATCCGATGCGAGCAGTGGGCCGTCGTCGCAAAACGACGCGGTCTCGCGAGCATGGGAATCGTCGGCAATCTCAACGACATGACCCTTGTGGAGTTCCTCCAGACGATCGCGATGTCGCGCAAGTCCGGAGTTCTCGAGATCCACGCGGGGAAGGACGCGGCATGGCTCGGCGTGCGCGAAGGCGCCGTCGTGCGCGTGGCGCTGTCCGCCCGGGATTTGTCGCGCGAGGCGCTGCTGGCCGAAGCGAGCCTCGAGGAGAAGCTGCCGGCCGGGGAGCTGGAGTCCTGCCTTTGGGACGCGGCGCTGGCGGCGCTGCTCGGCCTGCTCTCGTGGAAGGAAGGTGAGTTCACCTTCGAGCAGCACCCCGACCCGGACTCGGCTTGGACCGGGCCGGATGGCCTGCAGCTCCCCAGCTCGCTCTCGCCCGAGTTCCTGGCCCTGGAGGGCGCGCGCCGCGCGGATCAGGGCGACTTTGCCGCGAGCCTGGGCGAGCCGGCCACGGCCGCGCCTGCCGTGGCGGAGAACCGAGCCCTGATCGCGGTGGACCCGGACCTGCGTCTGCTCGAGGCCGTGAAGCAGGCGTTGCAGACCGACAGCCTGGCTGTGCACATCTTTCAGCACCCGGACGATGCGCTGCTCCGGGTCAAGCAGTACTTCCAGAAGGGCACGGTCCCGACGTTGCTGATCGGCGACGGCAGCCTCGCCAAGGACCAGGGGCTGCGCGCGGGCTGGCACACGCTCGTCAAGGGCGCGCGACGCATGGTACCGGCGGTTCGGGTCATCCTGCTGCGCAACAACCCGGGCCGCCCCAGCAAGCTCGCCGATCAGGAGATCGAGCGCTGCGCGCCGCGCCACGGAAACGAGCAGGCGTTCGCGGCGTTCCTGGAGCGCCTCGCTGTCGCACTTGGCGCACATGCATAAAGCGGAGCCGACCCCCAGCCGATACGAACCAATCGCACGCCGACCGTTCGGGAGATCACATTGATTGCCACATGTCCCGGGTGCGAGACCCGGTACCGCCTCGCGCCGGAGAAGATCGGACCGCAAGGTGCGCGAATTCGCTGCAAGCGCTGCAGCGAAGTGTTCAAGGTGAGCCCGCCGGAAGAGGTCGAGGCCGCGCCGGTCGCATTCGTTGGCAAGGCGTGGGTCGTGGACGCCGATGCCGAGCGCAGCAAGGGCATCTGCGCACTTCTGGAGAGCTGGGCGCTCAAGACGCGCGTGATCCCGGACGGCGGCGAGGCGTTGCTCGAGCTGCATCGCGCGCGCCCCGACCTGGTGGTGCTCGGCGCGGGCCTGCCCGGCGTGAAGGCGCCGGCGATCGCCGAGATCATGCGCCGCAATGCGGATCTCCAGGAGCTGCCGCTGATCCGCGTGACCACGTCGAACGAGCGCTCCGAGTCTCCGGAATTCGACGCCGACTGTTGCATCGAGCCGGGCGATTGCCCGGAGGGGCTGGCGGCCCTGCTCGAGGAGCTCGCGGTGGGCCAGAACCCGGCAGCCTCGGGCCGCGCGGCTCCCGCCGCGCCAAAGCCGGCTCCGCGCGCCGCCCGGCCGGCGCCTGCGGCCGCGCCGAAGCCCGCCGCGTCGAAGCCGGCCGCGGCCCGGACGCCTAGGGCCGCCGCGCCCGCGTCGGGCAGCAGCGATCCCGAGGTCAAGGCTGCCGAGCGGCTGGCGCGGATCGTGGTCTCGGACATCGTCCTCTACAACGAGGAGAAGTTCGCGAAAGGCGCCGCCGACCAGAACGTGGCGGAGCTGCTTGTCGCCGAGCTCCAGGAGGCCGGTGCGATGTTCCGCCAGCGAGTCAGTGAGGAGTTGCGCGCCGAGCGGGACTTCCTGGTCGAGGAGTTGGAGCGCCGCGCGGAGAAGCACCGAGCGTCAAACTCTTAGCGGCCTAACGGCGAGCGAAGCTCGCCTTGCCGCGACGGAGAGCGACTCCAGGAGGAGTCGCTCTCCTACGGGAACGGGGGGAGCGGCCTAGCCGAGGACGGGGCTGTCCGTGAGCCGTCCCGGGGTTCTGAGCCAGCTCCGGGCCTTTGGCTATACTCCCGCGCCGTGAGCATCCTGATCGTCGGGGGTGGAGACATCGGCGCCACGCTCGCCGCTCGGCTTGCGACCGAGGGCAAGGACGTGGTGCTGGTCGAGGCGAGCGCCCCGCGTGTGCGGGAGCTGCGCGAGATCGCGGACGTGCAGGTGGTACAGGGCAACGGCTCGAACCCGCGGGTGCTGCGCGAGGCCGGCCTGGACGACGCCGACATGCTGATCGCCGTGACCGACTCGGACGAGGTGAACCTGATCTCCTGTCTGGTCGCCAGCCGCATCAGCGTGATCCCCACGAAGATCGCACGGGTGCGCGATCCCGACCTGGCGCTTTCCGTGCCCGCGCTCTTCGGGGACGACCCGCTGGACCTGAACATCAACCCCGAAGAAGAGGCCGCGCAGCACATCGTGAAGACGCTGCGCGTGCCCGGTGCGGCGGGCGTATTCGAGTTCGCCGAGGGCCGGGTGCAGGTCGTGGCCTTCTCTGTGGACCGGCCCTGCCGAGCGGTCGGGCTCGAACTGCACCGGCTGCGTGGCGAGCTGGGGATCGAGTGCAACATCGTGGCCGTGTCGCGCGAGGACGCGCTGCTGATCCCGCGTGGCAAGACCGAGATCCGCCAGGGCGACCTGCTCTACGCGGCGGGCTCGCCAGAGGCGTTGCGCCAGCTGGCCGAGCTGCTCGAGAAGGAGAGCCGCGAGGTGCGGCGCGTCACGATCAGCGGCGGCGGCAACATCACTTATTACCTGGCGCAGCTGCTCGAGGCGGAGGAGCTGGCGCCGAAGATCCTCGAGCCAGACCCGGAGCGCTGCAAGTGGCTGGCCGAGCGCCTGAAGCGCAGCGTGATCCTGCAGGGCAGCGGCACCGATCTCCAGCTGCTGCGCGAAGAGAATGTGGAAGCCAGCGATGTGTTCCTGGCGCTCACGCGCGACGAGGAGGACAACATCCTCTCCTCGCTGCTGGTCAAGCGCGCGGGCGCCGGCCGCGTGATCGCGCTCTTGAACAAGCCGAGCTACGGCCCTCTGGCGGGCGCGATCGGCATCGACGCGGCGGTCAGCGCGAACCGCGCCGCCGTCTCGGCGATTCTGCACTTCATTCGCAAGGGCAAGGTGGTCTCGGTCACGACCGTGGGGGAGGAGGCCGCGGAGGCGCTCGAGATCGTGGTGCTCGAGACCTCGGAGCTGGCCGGCAAGCCGCTGCACCAGGCCGACATCCGCGATGCCCTGGTCGGCGCGATCGTGCGCGGCGACGAGGTGATCATTCCAGGGGGAGACGACGTGATCGAGGTCGGTGATCACGTGGTGATCTTCGCGCTGCGCAGCGCCATTCCCCGGCTGGAGCGCCAGATGATGGTGCAGCTCCAGTACTTTTGATGCCCGGCCTCCGTACCGCACTCGCCGCGCTGCTGGCGCTCGCTGCCCTGGGCTGCGGCTACCGGGTGCTCGGCGCGCCCGAAGGGCTCGGGCCGGACATCGAGATCGGCATGCTCGAGAATCGCTCCAGTTCGCCCGGCGTCGAGCGCATGCTGACCGACGCGCTGCATGAGGAGTTCGTGCGCCGTGGTCAGCTCACGCCGCGCTACGCCGACGGCAGCGCCGCCTTGGTGCTACACGGCGTGGTGCGCGAGGTGAGCATTCGGCACAGCGCGGTCTCCACGGTGGGCCTCGCGCTCGAGGATCAGCTCGAGCTGGTGGTCGACGTCTCGATCCGCCGCCGCGCCGATGGCAACGTAGTGTGGCACCGCGAGGGCTGGAAGCAGCTCGAGCGCTACACCAGCAGCGCCGACCTGCAGGTGCAACACACCAACCGCGACCAGGCGCTGCGCCGCCTGAGCGCCGAGCTGGCCAGCAGGCTGCACGATGAGCTCGTCACCTCCTTCTAGCGCCCCGCTGGTCGTGCTGCTGGTGGGCAGCGAGGCGACGCTGCGCGACGACGCGCTCGCCGAGCTGCGGCAGCGCGCGCTGGGCGGCGGGCCGCGCGACTTCAACGAAGACCGCCTGGACCTGGCGGCGAGCGGCGCGAATCCGCGCGCCGTCCTCACGGCCTGCCGCACCCTGCCAATGATGGCGCCCCAGCGGCTGGTGATCGTGAGCGGGCTCGCCGACCGGCGCGCCGCCGGATTCGTCGAGACCTTGCTGCCCGAGTACCTGGAACAGCCCGCCGAGACCACCTGCCTGGTGCTTTGGGCCGAGAAGGTCGACCGGCGGCTGCGCTGGGTGAAGCGCGTGGCGGCGATCGGCAAGGTGATCAGCTGCAGTGGCCCGGAGCGTCCGGCCGAGCTGCGCGACTGGATCGACGCGCGGATCCGGGCGCTCGGCAAGCGGCCCGCGCGCGGCTGCTCCGGGGCACTCTTCGAACTGGTTGGCGCCGACCTCGACCGGCTCGCCTTCGAGATCGAGAAGCTCTGTCTCTTCGTGGGTGATGCGGAGGATGTGAGCGCCGACGACGTCAGCGAGGTGACGGCCGCGCTGCGCCCGCTGGCCGTCTACGAGCTGACCGACGCAATCGGCGGGCGCCGGCTCTCCGAGGCGCTGCGCGTGCTGGCGCGGCTCGACTCGCAGGGAGAGGCGCCGCTGCGCGTGCTCGGCGCGCTGGCCAACCACTTCCGGCGCCTGCTGCGTGCGCACGACTGCACGCCGCTGACCGCGAAGTCCGTGCAGCAGCAGCTGTCGCTGCATCCCTTCGCTGCGCGCAAGCTGACCGAGCAAGCGCAGAGCTTCGACCCGCTGCGCGTGCGCCGCTGTCTCGCCGCCGTGCGCCGCACGGACGAAGCGTTGAAGGGCGCGGTGCCGCTCGCGCCGTCCCTGGCGATCGAGCAGCTGGTGGTGAGCGTCTGTTCCTAGTGAACGAGCTTGTGGAGGCGCGAAATCGTGCGGGAGACCGTCCGCTTGTGCAGGACGCCCTTGCTGACACCCTTGCGCAACATCCGCTCGGCGCTCGCGAACTTCGCCTGCGCGTCCCCCTCACCGGCAGCAGCCGCCGCGCGCACGGCGCGCACCGCGTTGCGCGTGCTCGAAAGCCAGTGCTTGTTGCGGGCGCGGCGCTTCAACGATTGCCGGTGGCGCTTCGCCGCCTGAGGGTGGTCAGCCATGGATTCCTCCGAGGACGCCGCTAGATACCCCGCGGCGACCTCCCTGTCAACGGAGGTCGGCCAGGTTGCGCGCGACGCAGGCGTCGTGGGCGGCGCCACCCTGGCCAGCCGGGTGCTCGGCCTGGTGCGGGACATCGTGCTGGCAAATCTGTTCCTGGCGCGCTCCACGGACGCCTTCTTCATCGCCTTCATGATCCCCAACCTGTTCCGGCGCCTGATCGGAGAGGGGGCCCTCACGGTCGCCTTCGTGCCGGTCTTCACGGGCTCGCTGGCCCGCTCGCGGGCCGAGGCGCGGTATGTCTTCAACGCGACCTGGACGCTCGCCGCGCTGGCCGGCGCCCTGATCGTGCTGCTGGGCAGCATCTTTGCCGAGCCCCTGGTGAGGCTCTTCGCGGCCGGCTTCGCCCAGGAGCCCGGCAAGTTCGAGCTGTGCGTGCGGCTGCTGCGTATCTGCTTTCCCTACATCTTTCTGCTCACCCTGGTGGCCGTCGCGATGGGCGCGCTGAACGCGCTCGGTCACTTCTTCCGGCCGGCCATCGCCCCGGTGCTCCTGAACCTGTGTCTGATCGCAGGCGCCGTGTTCGGCGCGGTCTGGTTCGATCCGCCGATCCTGGCGCTCGCTGCGGCCGTGGTGCTGGCCGGCGTGCTGCAGGTGCTGCTGCAGGTGCCCGAGTTGGTGCGCCGCGGCATGGCGCCGCGCCCGGTGTTGGCGCCGGGCCATCCCGCGGTGCGCCGTCTCGGCAGGCTGATGGCGCCCGCCGTGCTCGGCGCGTCCGTCTACCAGATCAACCTGATCGTGGTGCGCTTCCTGTCGAGCTTCCAGGGCGACGGTGCGGTCTCGTACCTGTACTACGCCGACCGGCTGCTCGAGTTGCCGCTCGGCGTCTTCGTGTTCGCGCTGGGCGCGGCCAGCCTGCCGTCGTTCTCGCGGCTGGCGAAGCAGGGCGAGCGCGAGGCGCTGCGTGGCGCGTTCGCCGGCACCCTGGGCCTGGCGTTGGCGCTCGCGCTGCCCTCGACGGTCGGGCTGGTGCTCTTGCGCGAGCCGCTCTTCGGGGCGCTCTTCGCCTGGAACCCGGGCGTCTTCGGTCCCGAGGCCGTGCAAGGCTGCGCGCAGGCGCTGCTCTGCTACGCGCTGGGCCTCGTGCCGATCACGGTGTCCCGCATCGTGGTGCAGCTGTGCGTCGCCAACGAGAACACTCGCTCGCCCGCCTGGGCGGCGGGGGTGGGTCTGTTGGTGAATGCGCTTGCCGCGCTCGCGCTGATCGCGCCGCTCGATCCAGCGGCCCTGCCGTCGGGGCTGGGCCAGGCGCTCGTCTCGTTCCAGCGCAGCATCGACGTGGCCCAGCTCGGCTACGCGGGACTGGCGCTGGCCACCTCGATCGCGGCTGTCGCGAACCTCGCCTACCTGCTCGCGGCCGCGCGCCACCGCTACGGTGTGCTGCTGCGCGCCCGCGACTGGCTCGACTACGGCCGGCTGGCGCTGGCGACGCTGGGCATGGGCGGGGCGGTCTGGCTCGGCCTGTCGCTGCTGCCCGTTCCGGCGCAGGCGACGCCCCTGGCGCTGGCGCTCCTGGCCGCGCACGTCGCGTTCGGCGTGCTCGTTTACCTGGCACTGCTCGCCCTGTTGCGCAGCCCCGAGCTCGACCTGCTGCGCGCGCTGCTCTCGGGCCGGCGCGGCCAATCCGACGGACACTCAACGCTTTAGTGCCCGATTCGCACGTCCGAAGAGGACTTAGGATCCGAAGGGGGCCAAGGAGCGGTGCGTCTGATCCGGATGCGACCAGGCTGGATACTGGCCGCCGTACTCGTGCTGAGTGCGGCGCCGGCCCCCGATGCGCGCGCCGCGCGGGCAGAGCCGCTCGATGTTCCCTCGGGGCTCGGCAGCCCGCCGGAGTGGGGTCGTGATCTCCCGCTCGGCGAGCGGGTCACCCGCGCGGCCGGCGAGCTGGCCGATCGCGGCTACCACGAACTGCCCGTGCTGGCTTGGGCCTTGCTCGATCCCGCGTCCGCGACGCCCGAGACGATCGAGCGCGCCGTCGAGCTGGCGCCGCACACGCCGTCGGTGCGGTTCGAAGCCGCGCGTCAGCTCCGCAGTCCGGCTCAGCTCCTCGCCGCGGTCTCGGCCCTGCTCAAGAGCTTTCCCGGTATCGTGTGGCTGCTCACCCTGTCTGGCGCGGCGTTCGGGATCGGCGCGTTCCTGGCCGCGACCTGGGCGATCCTGATCGGCTTCTTGCGCACCGTGAGCCTGCACGGACACGCGTTCGGTCACGCGACCGCAGCGCAGGATCCGCCCGCCTGGCCCGGCGTGCTGATCGTGCTGGCCGGCCTGGCGTTGATTCCTCTGGCCGGCCTGGGACCCGCCGTGGTGCTCGGCGTCGCCGGCGCGCTGGCAGCGCTGCGCGCGGAGCGCAGTGCCGCGATCTTCGTGGCCATGGCAGTGGCGACGCTCGGCGTGGTGCTCGGCCCGGCGCTCGACCAGTGGGCGCGAATCGCCGTCACGCAGGCGCGGGACAGTGCCGCGCTGATCGTGTGGCGCGTCGACCGGGCGCAGCCTCTGCCCGGCGACCGCGAGCGGCTCCAGAGCGCGGTCGCGCACGAGCCGAACGATCTGCTGCTGCGGGTCGGGCTCGCGACCGCGGCCAAGCGCGAGGGGGACATCGCCGAGGCGCGCAAGGCGCTGGCCATCCTGCCCGAGTCCGGAACCGTCGCGCTGCACGCGCAGGCGACCAGTCTGCTCGGCATCCTGCACCTCGCCGATGGCGAGGTCGAACGGGCGATCAGTGCCTTCGAGACCTCGCGCTCGACGAATGAGACGGCCGGCGTGCTCTACAACCTGTCGCAGGCCTACGCGCGCGGCATGCGTCTGGTCGAGCGCAGCGCGCCCTTCGCGGCAGCGCGCAACCTCGACCCCGAGCTGGTCAGCCGCTACACGGCCTTCGAAGGCAAGAACGTGCACCGCTTCCTGATCCAGGAGCCGATCCCGCTGTCGGCCTACCTGGAGCGCGCCTTCCGTCCCAGTCCCGAGGCGGCCGAGCTGTCCCGGCAGGTGCGACTCTGGACCCTGGGTCCGGGAGCGCCCGGCTGGACCTGGATCGTGCTGCTGGCGGTCGGCTTCGTGGCAGTGGGCGCGCGGCGCAGCGGCATTCGTCGCTGCAGCCGCTGCGAGCGTCCGCTCTGCGCGCGCTGCGCGCCGAAGGGGAAGAATGCCAGCACCTGCATGCGCTGCGCGAACCTGTTCCAGCGCGGCTCGCGCATCGACCCGCGCATCCGCCGCTTGCACCTCGACCTGGATCGCAAGCGCCAGCGGCGTCTGTCGTTCGGTCGCGCAGGCCTGTCCCTGGCGCTCCCGGGAGCCGCCCGCATGTTCGACGGTCGCTTCGCCGGCGGGATCGTGGCGCTCGTGATGCTCGGCATGGGCGTGGCGCTGGTGATGACGCCCGGCCTGGTGCCGTTGCCCTTCGAGGTCGGTGGACTCGGGGCCGTCGTGCCCTCGGCGCTGGGCTACACCTTGCTGGCGCCTGCCTACCTGGTGGGCCTGACCGATGTCCGCGACCAGCTGCGCCGCGCGGGACGCACGACATGAGCCTGCAAGGCATACTCAGCGACTTCGGCGTGGCCGACGTCTTCCAGCTGATCGCTCAGCAGCGCAAGACCGGCCTGCTGGATCTCGAGAGCGAGGAGCGGAAGCTCACGGTGTTCTTCCAGGAGGGCCAGGTGGTGCGTGCGCGCCCCGCCGAGACCCGGCCCGACGGCGCCTTGGCCGCGCTGCTGCTGCGCGTCGGCGGCATCTCCGAGCCGCAGCTGGCGGACGTGTGGCGCCAGCAGGAGGAGTCGCTGGAGCCGCTCGAGCGCATCCTGACCAACGAAGGGATCGTCGGCAAGCAGGATCTCGAGCAGGTCGCGCGGCTGCTCTCCGACGAGACGATCTTCGAGCTCTTCCTGTGGGACGACGGCCACTTCGCGTTTCGCCCGCACAATGTCGAGCAGCGCATCGGCGATCTGATGGTCGGTGCCGAGATGGTGTTGCTCGACGCCCTGCGCATGCGCGACGAGTGGCCGGGCGTGAGCAGTGGCCTGTCCGACCTGGCGGTACTGCTGGCGCAGGTGGTTGATGTCGAGGGCTTCCGCGAGCGCCGCGCCGCGGTCGAGTCGGCGACCGGCATGCGTGGCGAGGAGCTGGATCGGCTCTGGACGGTGTGCAATGGCCGCCTCACTGCGCGCCGTGTGATCGATCTGTCGCGTCTCGGCACCTTCCAGGGCGCGCGCGGTCTCGTCGCGCTGCTGCGCGAAGGCGTGCTGCGCGTGGAGCACAAGGCCGCTCGCCCGCAGAAGAGTACGCGCGTGATCTCCGCTCCCTCGAGTTGGGGGCTCGGCGCCTGGATCCTGGTCCTCACCGGCCTGGTCGCGGCGGGTCTGTTCGTGGTGCCGGCGCCGATGCCGCGCAGTCACCCGATGCCGCGCCCGGGCCTCGAGGAGGGCCGCTCTGCCGCGGCCGTGCAGCGCGTGCGGACGGCCCTCGAGGCGCACCGCTGGCGCACGGGCAACTACCCGGAATCGCTCGCAGAACTGCGTACGCAGGCCGGGGCGTTCTTGGCGTCGGTTTCCCTCGATCGGTACAGTTACGCCCGCTCGGCCGGGGGGTACTCCCTGGCCGAGGAATAGCCGCGAGGGGCCTGGTGGCCGATGACAGTCCGCTGGTTCTGGGAGACAACTCGGTAGCCCAGATCCTGTACGGAGAGAACGACCGGAATCTGCGGGAGCTGGAGGGCCAGCTCGGCGTGCGTATCCAGGCGCGGGGCAACCGCGTGCGCGTGCGGGGGCCCTCCATGGAGGCCAAGGTGGCGCGACGCGTCCTCCAGGACCTGTACGACATGGCCGCTTCGGGCGTTCCGATCCACGAGTCCGAAGTGCGGCAGGTGGCGCGCATGGCGCGCGACGACGCTCCGCCGCCCGTACAGGCGCTGGTGGACGGCGACGTGGTCGAGGTGGGTCGCAGCAAGCGGATCATCCCGCGCACCGTGAACCAGCGCGTCTACCTGAACGAGATCCGCTCCCACGACCTGGTGTTCGGTCTGGGTCCGGCCGGTACGGGCAAGACCTACCTGGCGATGGCCATGGCGGTCTCGGCGCTGCTGCGCCGCGAAGTGGGCCGAATCGTCGTGACCCGCCCGGCTCTCGAGGCGGGCGAGAAGCTCGGCTACCTGCCGGGCAGCTTCATCGAAAAGGTCGACCCCTACCTGCGACCGATCTACGACGCCTTGCACGACATGATGGATCCGGACGAGGTCAGCAGGCGCATGGAGCGCGGCGTGATCGAGGTGGCGCCGCTGGCGTTCATGCGCGGCCGCACCCTGAACGACGCCTTCGTAGTGCTCGACGAGGCCCAGAACACCACGTCCGAACAGATGCGCATGTTCCTGACCCGCCTGGGCTTCGACTCGAAGGCCGTCGTGAACGGCGATCCGACCCAGGGCGACCTGCCGCGCGGCACGGTCTCGGGTCTGATGGAAGCCGAGCACGTGCTGCGCGAGGTGAACGGCATCTCCTTCGTCCGCTTCAGCCAGGAGGACGTCGTGCGCCATCCGCTGGTGCAGCGCATCGTGCAGGCCTACGAGAGCCAGACCGCGCGTGAGTCGGCCGATGGCGGCTGAGAAGCCCCAGCAGACGCTGCGCCGGCCGCCGCAGGCGGCGCTGGCCTCGCGCATCGGTCCGCGCGAGCTGGCCTTGTTCGCGCTCGCTGCGAGCGTGCTGCTCTCGTTGCTGCTGACCGTCGACCTGCTCTCGTCTGGGCCCGGCTTGCGCAGCCGGATCAGCCCCGGTGACATCGCGGAGCAGAGCTACAAGGCTCCGGCCGACCTGACCCTGGTCGATTACGCCGCAACCGACGAGTTGCGGCGCCGCGCCACCGAGCAGGCCCCGGTCGTGTACGACCACGACGCGAACTGGGGCCGGTCGCTGCGCGAGCGCATCGATGCCGCCTTCAGCGCTGGCCGCACGGCCAGCCGCCCCGTGGAAGGCTCGGCGCAGAGCGACCCGATCGAGGCGTTCAACTCGGTACTCGAGCTCGATACGAGCCCGCCCGAGGCGGTCGCGAAGCTCCTGCTCTCGCGCCGCTTCGCGGACGCCGACCAGTCGGACCTGCTGCGCGGGCTGCGCCCGGTGCTGGAGCGCAGCATCGTCGACGATCTGGAGAAGTTCCGGCGCGAGCCTGAGAAGCGCCGGGTCGTGGTGCGCGAACTCGGCTCCGGTGTCGAGACGGTGCTGGCTGCGCCCGAGGCCGTACTGGGCCTGGACGTGGCCCGCGAGCTGGTGGGCGAGGAGGTCGCCCGGGCGCTGCACCGGCGCCCGCGCCGCGAACGCGACGCGCTGCAAGCGCTGGCCGAGCAGCTCGTCGTTCCGAACTTCTCGTTCAACCTGCGTGCCACCGACGAGCGGCGCCAGGCCGCGGCCGCCAGCGTGAAGGAGGTGACGATCACGCTGCGCAAGGGCGAGATCATCGTGCGCGACGGCAACGCGATCACGCAGAGCCAGCTGCAGATCCTCGAGGGGATCCGCGAGCAGTTCCGCACCGCGGACCGGCTGCGCACGTCCCTCGGCCTGTCGGCCCTGATCTTCGCGCTGCTGCTGGCGACCTGGAAGTTCGGCCGCGGCGGCATCCAGCGCTTCCCGTCCGAGCCGCGCGACGCCCTCTTCCTGTTGGGGAGCCTGGTGGCGGTGGCGGTCGGCACCAAGCTGGCCGGCTTCGTGGGAGACGCGGTCGCCAGCCATCCGGACCTGGCGCCCCTGATCCAGCCGGGCCAGACGCCGCTCGATTACGCCATTCCGATCGCCGCCGGCGCGATGCTGGTGCGCCTGGTGCAGAGCGCCGAGACCGCCGCGCTCTTCGCCTTGGTGGCGGCGCTGCTGGGCGGGCTCCAGGTGGGCGGCGAGATTTCCTACGCGCTCTACACCCTGGTGGCGTCGCTGGTTGCGGCCGCGGGGGCCAGCCGGGTGACCCAGCGCAGCACCTTGCTGCGCGCGGGTGCCCAGGTGGGCGCGGTGAACATGGGCATGGTCCTGGCGGTGACCTTGCTCCAGGGGCAGATCGCCTCGGTCGGCACCTTGATCGCGCTCGGCGCCGGCTTCCTGGGTGGCTGCCTGGCGGGTGGCATGGTCTCGGCGCTGGCCCCTCTGGTCGAGTCGATCTTCGGTTACACGACCGACGTCAAGCTGCTCGAGATGGCGAACCGCGAGCAGCCGTTGCTGCGCGAACTCGAGATCCGCGCGCCCGGCACCTACCACCACAGCATGATGGTGGGCCACCTGGCCGAGAAGGCCGCCGAGGCGATCGGCGCCAACGGGCTGCTCGCCAAGGTTGGCGGCTACTACCACGACATCGGCAAGATGCGCCGCCCGCACTTCTTCGTGGAGAACGTGACCGTGCACCACGGGGAGAACCGGCACGAGTCTCTCTCCCCGTCCATGTCCGCGCGCATCATCCAGGCGCACGTGAAGGACGGCCTGGAGCTGGGGCGCCAGTACAAGCTCGCCCCGCCGATCATGCGCGGCATCGGCGAGCACCACGGCACCAGCATCATCCGCTTCTTCTACGAGAAGGCGAAGGAGCTGATCGATCCGGAGAAGGGCGAATTCGTCGAGGAGCAGCAGTATCGCTACCCCGGTCCGAAGCCGCAGACCCGCGAGGCCGGCACCCTGATGCTGGCCGATTCGGTCGAGGCCGCCTCGCGCACCCTGGCCGACACCTCGCCCGCGCGGATCCAGCAGCTTGTGCAGCGCACGATCAACAACTACTTTCGCGACGGTCAGCTCGACGATTGCAGCTTGACCCTGCGCGACCTGAACGCGATCGCGCGCAGCTTCATCGACACCCTCTCTGCGATCCGTCACGAGCGCATCGACTACCCCGAGACGACCGATGCGGAGGGCAGGAAGCTCGACGAGGACGCCAATGAGGGTGTGGTTGAACGGCTCGAGCCGCGGAAGAAGGATCGATCGGAGGGAACTCCGGAGAAGCGCGAAGACGATCTTAAGCGCCTTGGGCTCAGCTGACGCCGAGCTCTCGATCACGCTCACCAGTGACGCCGAGATCGCCGAGCTGGCCGGGCGCTACGGGCGTCCGGCACGCCCCACCGACGTGCTGGCCTTCTCGATGCTGGAAGGGCAGGGCGCAGAGTACCGGGGCGAGCTGCTCGGCGACGTCGTGATCTCCGTGGAGACCGCCGAGCGGCAGGCCAGCGAGCGCGGCGTCGCGCTCGACCACGAGCTGCGCGACCTGCTGATCCACGGCGTGCTGCACCTGCTCGGCATGGACCACGAGCGGCCCGCGGACGCCCGGGCGATGCGCGAGCTCGAGGATCACCTGCGTTGGACGCTCGAGCAGCTGGCCTAGTGGGCGCCCCCCGCGAGCTGCAGCGGCCGGGGCTCGCGGCTGCCTTCGCGCTGCTCTACGGCCTGTCGTTCCCGTTCCAGGCGGGCGAGTTCGGTTTCGACGCCGGGTTGGTGCTCGGCTGGCTGGCGCTCGTGCCGTTCGCCTTGCTGCTGCGCGGGCTCACGGTGCGCGCAGCCTTCGCCTGGGCCACGGCCGCCGGGACGCTCGCGTTCTGCATCGTGCTGTTCTGGATCTGGGTCGTGGTTGCGCTGCACGGGGGGGCGCACCCGGCGATCGCGGTCCTGGCCGTACTCGGCCTGGCCGTGGCCAACGCCCTGCACCTGGGCGTGGCTGCCGCGCTCGTGGCCGCGCTCGCGCCGCACGCGGGCCGCGCGCGCCTGCTGCTGCTGCCGGCCGCCTGGCTGGTGCTCGAGCAACTGCGTGGTGTGGCCGTGTTCGGCGGCTTTCCCTGGGCGTTCCTCGGCCACAGCGCACACGCGAACGGACCCCTGCGCGAGTTGGCGGCGCTGGCCGGCGTGTCGGGCCTGTCCTTCCTGCTGGCCTGTTTCGCCTCCCTGCTGGCGGAGTGGCGCTGGCGTACGGCGCTGGGTCTGCTCGCGGGAGCACACGCGCTCGGCTTCGCGCTGCTGCTGGGTCGGGTCGAGCCGCCCCCGGCGGACGCGCCGCGCGTCGCGATCGTGCAGGGCAACATCCCCCAGGGAGTGAAGTGGAACCCGGAGTACGCGGCCGACGCGGTCCGTGCCCACTTGGAGACCTCGCGCCTGGCGGCCGCAGCGGGCGACGTCGCCCTGATCGTGTGGCCCGAGGCTGCGGTGCCCGGATTCCTCGAGTACGAGCCGGCCTACCTGGCGGAGCTGCAGGCACTGGCGCGCGAGACAGGCGCCGCGCTGCTGATCGGTGGCCCGGCGATCGAGTCCCTCGATGGCGTCGACCACTACCGCTTCTTCAACAGCGCGTATGCGTTTACGCCGGAGGGCGAGGTGTTCGACCGCTACGACAAAGCGAGGCTGGTGCCCTTCGGCGAGTACGTGCCGCTGCGAGCGGTGCTCGGGCTGTTCCTGTCCGGAATCGCCACCGGGGTCGCCACGGCCGACATCACGCCCGGTCCGGGGCCGCGCGCGTACACGCTTCCGGGCTTCGAGGGCGGCCATGCTCTCGCTCCGTTGATCTGCTATGAAGTGATCTATCCCGGCCTGGTCCGCCGGGCGGTGCTACAGGGTGCGCGCGTCCTGGTGAACATCACCAATGACGCCTGGTACGGGCGCACCAGCGGACCGCATCAGTTCGTCGCGATCGCGGCGCTGCGGTCTGCGGAGCACGGTCTTCCCATGATCCGCGCGGCGAATACCGGCGTGAGCGCCATCATCGACGCAGGGGGGCTCGTGCTCGAGCACACGCCGGTCTTCGAGCGGCGTGCGCTGGTTGCGCCGCTTCCGCCGGCCCGCCCGGGTCTCACCTGGTATACGCGGCTCGGCGACTGGGTGGTCTGGCTGGCGTGGGCGGGATTGATCGTTTGTGGAGGTGGAGGCCTTGTCCGAAGGCGTCGAGATTCGCGAGATCGAGGCAGAGCATCGGGCTCTCGGTGAGCGTGCCGGCGAGCTCCGGAGGCATCTTTGACGTCGACGGAAAGCGCGCGCGCGTAACCGAACTCGAGCGGACCGCTTCGGATCCTTCGCTCTGGAACGACCGCGAGCGCGCCGAGGTCGTGCTGCGCGAGAAGCGCCGGCTGGAGCGCGAGATCGCCTTCTTCGACGAGACGCAGACCTTGCTCTCCGACCTGGGCGTGCTGCTCGAGCTGGCTGGCGAAGAGAACGACGCGGATACGGCTGCCGAGGCCGCCGCGCGTGCCACTGAGCTGCGCGAACGTCTGGACGAGGCCGAGCTGCGGCGTCTGCTCTCGGGCACCCACGACGCCGCTTCCGCGATCGTGTCGATCAACGCCGGGGCGGGCGGCACCGAGGCCTGCGACTGGGCAGAGATGCTGCTGCGCATGTACCTGCGTTGGTGCGAGCGCCACGACTACAAGACCGAGCTGCTCGATGTGCAGGCCGGCGAAGAGGCGGGCCTGAAAGGGGCCACCATCACCGTGGAGGGTGATTACGCCTACGGCTACCTTCGCAGCGAGATCGGAGTGCACCGCCTGGTGCGGATATCGCCGTTCGACGCGCAAAAGCGACGGCACACCAGCTTCGCGTCCTTTACCATGGTTCCGGAGATCGGAGACGACGTCGAGGTCGAAATCGAGGACAAGGAGCTCCGCATCGACACCTACCGCGCGGGCGGCGCGGGCGGCCAGCACGTGAACCGCACCGATTCCGCCGTGCGCATCACCCACTTCCCCACGGGCCTCGTCGTGCAGTGCCAGAACGAGCGAAGTCAGCACAAGAACAAGGCGCAGGCCATGAAGGTGCTGCGCGCGCGCGTCTACGAGCGCGCCGAGCGCGAGCGCCTGGTCGAGCGGGCGCGGCTCGAGGGCGAGAAGAAGCAGATCGACTTCGGCAGCCAGATCCGTTCCTACACGCTGCACCCATCCCAGCGGGTCAAGGACCATCGCACGGGGGTGGAGTCGGGCAGCGCCCAGCAGGTGCTCGACGGCGAGCTCGATCCCTTCATCCGCGGCTTCCTGCTGCGCGCGGCGGAGCAGTAGCGTGGCGACCGAAGCGGAGATCCTGGCGGCCCGGCGCGCGCGGGCGGCTCAGCTTGTTGAACAGGGCGCGGAGCTGTTTCCGGCGCGCGTGCCGCGGCCGCTCGATCGTCTGCCCGAGTTGATCGCGGCCTACGGCGAGAAGAGCGCGGACGAACTCGAGGCCGAGCCGAGCCGGGCGACCGTGGCGGGACGCGTGATGGGCGTGCGCTCCTTCGGCAAGGCCGCCTTCGCGGTGCTCCAGGCGGAAGGGTTGCGGCTCCAGGTCTGGGTGAAACGCGATCGCCTCGGGCAGGAGCGCTACGCGCAGTTCAAGAACTACGAGGTCGGCGATTTCATGTGGGCCCGGGGTCCGCTGATCCGCACCAAGAGCGACGAGCTGACCGTCGAGGCCGATGAGATCGGTTTTCTGGGCAAGGCCTACCGGCCGCTGCCCGAGAAGTGGCACGGGCTGGCCGACGTCGAGGCGCGCTACCGGCAGCGTTACCTGGACCTGCTGGTCAACCCGGAGTCGCGGCGTCTGGCCATGATCCGCAGTCGCATAACTTCCGCGGTGCGCCACCTGCTGGAGGAGCGCGGCTTCGTCGAGGTCGAGACGCCGGTGCTCCAGCCGCTCTACGGCGGGGCCCACGCGCGTCCCTTCACGACGCACCACCACACCTACGACACCGAGCTCTACCTGCGCATCTCGCTCGAGCTCTACCTGAAGCGTCTGGTGATCGGCGGCATCGATCGCGTCTACGAGATCGGACGCAACTTCCGCAACGAAGGCGTGGATCGCACGCACAATCCCGAGTTTTCGATGCTCGAGGTGTACCAGTCGTATGCCGACTACGAGGACATGATGGAGCTCACCGAGGCGCTCGTGTCGGGCGTGGCCGAGCGGGTCCTGGGCGGCACGCTGATCGAACGCGAGGGCCGCAAGATCGAGCTGGCGCCGCCCTGGCCGCGCCGGCCGATGGCCGAGCTGATCCGCGAGGCGGTAGGGGTCGACATCGAGCAGGCCACCAGCCTCGACGAGCTGCGCAAGGCCGTGCAAAAGTCCGGCGTTCCGGGGGTCGACCCGGCGCGCGCCAGCACCTGGGCGTTGCTCGTGGACGAGCTGTTCTCCGAGGCAGTCGAGCCGGGGCTGATCGACCCGACCTTCGTGGTCGACTACCCGACCGAACTCTCGCCGCTCGCCAAGCGCCACGCCGACTCCCCGGCACTGGTCGAGCGCTTCGAGGCGTTCCTGGGCGGCATCGAGATCGCGAACGCGTTCTCCGAGCTGAATGACCCCGATGACCAGCGCGAACGCTTCGCGGCCCAGGAACGCGCCGCCCAGAGCGGCGACGACGAGGCCCACCCGATCGACGAGGACTTCTTGCTCGCGCTCGAACACGGCATGCCTCCGACCGGCGGCATGGGCATGGGCATCGGACGCCTGGCGATGGCACTCTCGGGCGCCGCCCATCTGCGCGAGGTCAAGCTCTTCCCCTATATGAGGCCGCGCGATGACTGAGCTTCTGGGACCGGCGCTGGGCTTTGTGTCCGCCAGCCTGGTCGCGCTGATCGCGCTCGGCTTCGGGGCGATGCTGCTGTTCTTCTCGGGCTCGGCGCTGCTGGTCCTCGGACAGTTCCTGCCCTTCGCGCGCCCCTGGCGCGTGGCGGCGGCCGCCGCCTTGGCGGGCGCCGCACTGCTTCTGCCCCTGGCGTTCGCCCTGTCCGCGCCGCAGCCCTGGAGGCTACCGCTGGCGCAGCTGCTCTGCACCGCACTCTGCTGGGGAGCGCTGCGCTTCGAGCGCGCCCACAGAGTGATGCGCCGCGGGCTCGCCGTGCTGTTCCTCCTGGCCGGTGGGGCCTGGCTCGTCGCGTTCTTCTGGCCGGCCTTCGAGGGAGCGGCTTTCGTGGCCGTCTCGGCCGCCCTGGTCGTATTGCTCGTCGCGTCGCTGGGGCTCTGGCCGCTGGTGGTCGCCGGGCTTGCGCGCCACCGCATCGCGCGGCCGGTCGAGTGGTTCATCTCGCTGCGCTACCTGGTGGCGAAGCGCCGCCAGACCTTCATCTCTGTAATCACCGTGATCTGCGTCGTGGGCGTCGCGCTCGGCGTGGCCGTGATCACCGTGGTGCTCTCGGTGATGAACGGGTTCTCGCGCGTGTGGGAGGAGAAGATCATCGGCGCCCAGGCGCACGTGATCGTGCAGTCGCGCGGGGGCCCGCTCGAGGACTACCAGTTGCTGCGCGACCTGGTGCTCAACGTGCCCGGCGTCGAGGGCGCCACGCCCTTCCTGAGCACCGACGCGATCCTGCGCAGCGGGAGCGGCGAGCTTCAGGCGATCGTGTTGAAGGGTATCGAGCCCGAGACCGTCGCCGAGACCACCAGCCTGTCTGGCGACCTGATCGCCGGCTCCTTCGCCGCGCTCGACCCGGTGCCCGGCTCGGAGGGCCCGGAACGTCTGCCCGGTGTGATCCTGGGCAGCGCGCTCGCGGACCGCTGCGTCCTCCGCGTCGGCGATGAACTGATCCTGATCTCGCCGCTCGGCGGTCCGGCCACCCCGCTCGGTCCGGCGCCGCGCATGCTCAAGTTCCGGGTGGCCGGAGTGTCGCGCGCCGGCCTGTACCAGTTCGACGAGGGCTTCG
>CAXMNF010000025.1:0-2907 GCA_964194645.1 uncultured Gammaproteobacteria bacterium | reverse complement strand
GTCTCGCCCCACTTCTCGTGCGGCACGCCGATCACGGCGCATTCGAGCACGCCCGGGTGCTGGTAGAGCACGTCCTCGATCTCGGGCGAGCTGATGTTCTCTCCGCCCGAGATGATCACGTCCTTCTTGCGGTCGGCGATGTGCACGCTGCCCGTCTCGTCCCAGACGGCCAGGTCGCCGGTGTGGAAGAAGCCGTCGTGGATTGCGGCCGCGGTCTCGTCGGGCTGCTCCCAATAGCCCTTGAACACGACGTTCGAGCGAGCGCACACCTCTCCGATGCTGCGCCCGTCGCGCGGCACCGGCTTGCCATCGGGGTCCAGCAGTGCGAGCTCCACGCCGATCCCCGGCACGCCGGCGCGCGCGCGGCGCGCCCAGTCGTCGGGGCGCGTGGCGTGGTCCGGAGTCGACACGGTGAGCAGCGGCGCTGTCTCGGTCAGCCCGTAGATCTGGATGAACTCCCAGCCGAGCTCCCGCTCGAGCCGCTCGATGAAGGCGGCGGGCGGCGGCGCGCCGGCGACCGTGAAGCGCGGCCGGGTGCGGATCTCGTGCCGCGCGCGCTCCGGGTAGTCGAGTACCGTGCGCAATACCGCGGGCGCCATGCAGGCAAAGGTCACCCGCTCGGCGGCGATCAACTCGAAGATCCGCGCGCCATCCACGGCGCGCAGGACCACGTGGGTGCCGCCCAGGCCGGTCAGCGCATAGACGCCGCCCCAGCCATTGCAGTGGAACATCGGCAACGTCCAGAGCTCGACGTCGTCGTGCGCCAGGCGCAGGTGGGCGATCAGGTTGTACGCGTTGATGTAGCAGTTGCGGTGCGTGAGCATCACGCCCTTGGGCCGCGCGGTCGTGCCCGACGTGTAGTTGATGGACACGAGGTCGTTCTCGTCGCGCTCGATCCGCGGCGGCGCAGCCGGATCGGACGCCTGCAGCAAGGTCTCCCAGTCGAGCCAGCCTTCGGGCGCCGTTCCCTCGTCCTGTGCCGCGATCCAGACCCGCACGCCCGCCAGGTTCGGCCGGATCTGGTCGATCACGCCGCTGAACTCCCGATCGACCAGCACGGCCGCGACGCCTGCGTGGTTCAGAATGTACTCGTGGTCGGCGGCGACCAGCCGGTAGTTCAGCGGCACCAGCACCGCGCCAATCTGGCTGGTGGCGTAGAAGCTCTCCAGGAAGAAGTGCGAGTTCGGCGACAGGATGCAGACCCGATCTCCGGCTGCGATCCCCTGGGCCAGCAGCGCGTGCGACAGGCGGTTGACCCGCTCGCGATACTCGCTGTAGCTGAAGCGCCGCACGCCATCCACGATCGCGATCTTGTCGGGCCACAGCTCGGCCGGACGCCGCAGGAAATCGTCTACCAGCAGGGGTACTTCCATGCCGCGATTCTAGCACCGACCGCGTAGCGCCCCGGCGCGACTCCTAGGGCCGCGAGGCGAGTTCTGCGGCGATCCGCTCGTTCTCCTGCATGACGCGCAGCAGGTTCTCGCCGAGCACCCCGACCACGGTTTCGCGCGAGTGGCCGCGCTCGAGCAGGCCGCGCGTCAGGGAGGGCAGGCGCGACACGTCGTCCATGCCGCTCGGCATGCTGGGTACGCCGTCCCAGTCCGCGCCGATCCCCACGTGTGCCGCCCCGGCCACCTGGATTGCGTGGTCGAAGTGGTCGAGCAGCACGTCGAGCGGGGTCTGCGGCCAGGGCAGCTCGCGATTCAGCTCGCGCGAGGCGCGCATGCGTCCCAGGAAGTCGCCCTCGAAACGCTGGCGCAGTTCCAGGAAGCGCTCGCGGTGCGTCCCGAAGTGTTTGCGCGCAGCGGCGTTCGCGTCGGCGTCCAGATAGCCGGGGTAGAAGTTGATCATGATCACGCCGCGATTTGCGGCGAGCTCACGCAGCATCTCATCGCTCATATTGCGCGGGTGGTCGAGGATCGCCCGGCAGGAGGAATGAGACGCGATCACCGGAGCGCGTCACGCGCAGCACGTCGGCGTAGGTCTGGTCGGACACGTGCGAGACGTCCACCATCATGCCCAGCCGGTTCATCTCGGCCACGACCTGGTCGCCGAACTCGGTGAGCCCGTCGTGCTCGGGCTCCGGCACCTCGCTGGTGCCCGACGAGTCGGCCCAGTTGGTGTGGAACGAGTGCGTCAGCGTCAGGTAGCGCACGCCGAGCGTGTGAAAGGTGCGCAGCGCCGCCAGGTTGTCCTCGATGATGTGCCCGCCCTCGACGCCCATCACGCTGGCCAGCTTGCCCGCGGCCACCGCCCGCCGGATTTCCGCCACGCTGCTGGCCAGCGCCACGCGGTCGGAGTGGCGCCGCACCATCTCGTACACCGCGTCGATGCGCTCCAGGGCCTCGCGGATCGCCCGCCCGTCGCCCTCGCGCTTGCCCAGGTAGATCGACCAGAACTGCACGTCCAGACCGCCCTCGGCAATGCGCGGCAGGTCCATGTGGCCCTCGGCGTGGCGCTCCGCGAAGCGCCACTCGGAATCCTGGAACCAGGGGGTGGTGTCCGAGTGGGTGTCGACCACGATTGCGGCGTGGTGCAGCTCGAGAGGATCGGGGGCGCCGCATGCGGCGAGCGCGCAGACGAGCGCGATCCGGGCCGAACGGGGCCAGGGCATGGGCTTCCTCCTCCGCAGGCGTGGTTTCGCGGCATTATGCCGCCCCTGCGGGGCTCCCAGCGGCAAGGGGGCTACTGAGTTCGCTCTAAGGGAGCTCGGAATCGAGCAGTTCGCTGGGGGCGCGGGGCGGGAGGGTTCCGGTTCGGACCTCCGCTTCCGCCGTGGTGTGGCGGCGTCTGGGCGCGAGCCGCTCCCTGACCGATGCGCTCGAGATTGGGGGTCGGGTCACCGGCTACGAGTGGCGCTCGCTCGACCGTCCCTTCATCGATCGCGCCAAGCTCTTCGGCAATCTC
>CAXMNF010000024.1:0-9681 GCA_964194645.1 uncultured Gammaproteobacteria bacterium | reverse complement strand
CGGGCCGTTGAGCCCCGGCTTCTCCCCCCGGAAGGCCACCCAAAAGTCCATCAGGAGGCGATAGGCCCGGCCCCCGCGTGCGTGCCCGCCCGGCCCAAGAGTTCCACGCGGAATCCCGAACCGAGCTAGAGAGTTCTCCGTGGAACATCGCACGCACGAATGCGCAACACCGACCCACGCCCCACCCCGATCGGGATCTCCCCAGCCACCCCCCACGGAAGAGCGTCCGCGGACTCGCGGGTCCAGATCCAGATCTCGCCCTCCTCGCGGACCCAGGGCCGCGCGCGGGGGACCGCCTCGGCGGGCGGCGCCACGGCGCGCAGCAGCGCCACGTCGTAGGGCGCGGCAGGCGGTCCGGCGTCGAGATCGACCCGCTCGACGCGGCACGCCAGACCCAAGGCCCGAACGACGTGTCGGAGGAAGTGCACGCGCCGCTCGCGAATCTCGACAAGGGTAAGCTCGGCGTCCTCGCGCGCGATGGCTAGCGGGATGCCGGGCAGGCCCGCGCCGCTGCCCAGATCGACCACCCGGGCACCGCGTGGCAGATGCGGGGCCGCGGCCAGCGCGTCGTTCAGGTGCTGCTCGAGGGCGCCGCGCTCGAGCGAGCCCACGAGGTTCGTGCGCTCTCCCCAGCGCACGAGCTCTTGCAGATAGGACTCGAAGCGCGCGTCCACCTCAGACGGGAAAGATCTTCACCCGCTTGTCGCGGCCGTCGCCGATGCTCTCGGAGCTGACGCCGTCCAGCTCCTTCACCGTGTTGTGCACGATGAAGCGATCGCGCGAACTCATCGGATCGAGCAGCGCCGGCTCACCGCTCGAGCGCACGGCGTCGGCGTTCTCGCGGGCGAGCGCCTCGAGCCGCGGGTCGCGCGGCTCGTCTGCGTCTGCCTCACGTTCCCGGTCGGCGCGGTCGCCGAGCTCGACGTAAGCAGTGGCGTCTTCGGAAGCGAGGTTCTCGGCCATCCGGTCTGCCAGGTGGGACAGCGCCGCACCCAGGCCGGGGTTCCGGGCGAGTTCATCCGCTCCGGAGCCCTTGATGCTGATCTGGGCCTCGTCTCCGGACTGCGATTCCTCGATCCGGATCGTTCCGCCCTTGGCGATCCCCCGCACCAAGCGTTCCACGAAGCGCCCGACCTCGCCGAGTTCGCCCGTCTCGATCGACAGGGGGGTCTGCTCGCGCGGCGCCACCTCGCGCGGCGCGCGCGCTTCTCGGGGTCCGCGACCATTGCTCCGCTCCTCGCGGCCAGCGCGCTCGCGACCACCCCGCTCGGGTCTTCCGCGCTCGGGCCGTCCTCGCTCACGTCGTCCGCGCGGCGCCTCGCTGCGCTCGGGCGCCCCGCTGGGGGCGCCGCCCGGCCCCGCGGCGAGCACCAGGGTGCGCCCCGCCAGGCCGGACACTTCCAGCTGGTCGCTCAGCACGCGCACCTCGAGTTGGCTGGAATCTACACCGTAATGTGTTGAGGCCTTCTCGATGGCCGCGGCCTCGCTCTCGGCTACGAATTCCTTGAAGCGGTCCGTCGTCATGCTCGCACTCCTCCACTGCGCTTGCCCTCGGCGTTCTTGCCTCCAGGGCGTCGATTCACCAGGTACTGCTGGCCGATTCCGAGCAGGTTGCTCACGAACCAGTACAACAGCAGCCCCGACGGGAATTGGTAGAACATGAACGTGAAAATCACGCTCATCCACATCATCATCTGACGCTGCTGCGGGTCGCCCGTCGTCGGTGTGAGACGCTGCTGCAACAGCATCGATCCACCCATCAGGAGCGGTAGCGGGCGGATCGGCAGGCCCGCGATCGACAGGAAGTTCTCTGGCGCCGAGAGGTCCTGGATCCAGAACATGAAGGGCGCGTGGCGCAGCTCGATCGAGCCCTGCAACGCGAAGTAGAGCGCGATCATGAAGGGCATCTGGATCAGCATCGGCAGGCAGCCGCCACCCATGGCCGAGACGGGGTTGATGCCTTCGCGCTTGTACAGGCTCATCATCTCCGCAGAGAGCTTCTCTTTGTCGCCCTTGTGCTTCTCCTGCAGCTCCTTCATGAGCGGCGCGATCTGCCCGAAGCGCTTCATCGAGGTCATCGACTTCTGGGTGAGCGGAAAGGTCGCGACGCGCAGCAGGATGGTCAGCAGGATGATGCCGACCCCGTAGTTCGCGATCAGGTGGTCGTGCGACCAGACCAGCGCCATCTCGAAGCCGCGCACCAGGGGGCGCACCCAGCGCCAGCCCACGTTGACCGCCGCTTCGAGCCGAGGATCGACCGCCGCTACGGTTTCGTTCAGCTTCGGTCCCAGGTACAGGCGGTAGACGCGCGCCACCTGCCGGCCCTGCGGCACCTGGAAGGCCGGGTAGCGCAGCAAGACCAGGCCCGTGCTCGGACCGACCGGCCCGAGATAGCCGCTGGCCTCGCGTTCGTTCTCGGGCAGCGCCGCCAGCAGGAAGTACTGGCTATCGATCCCGGCCCACTCCACCGGAGCCGGTACGCTTGCGCCTTGAGGGGCTTCGCCCCCACCGAAGATCTGCTTGAGGAACCCGGGCGAGTCGATGCCCCCGATGGCCTTGCGCTCCAGGTCGTCCTCGGACGACACCACGAGCTGGTAGTTCTGGAAGCGGTCCGGCGCGTCCGCCGGCCGCTCGCGTCCATAGAAGGCCAGCTCGAAGGTCGGCTCCACGGAAGCCTGGCCCTGGTTGGCGACGCTCACCGAGAGCCGCGCCCCGTAGCCGGACCGGTCGAGCTCAAAGCGGCGCTCCACGCGCAGGCCGCCTTCGGTCCAGCGGAACGTGGCGTGGCGCTTTCCCTGGGACACGATCTGATACAGCGCGTTCGCACTTGCTTCGAGCTCGCCCCGGCCGAGGAACATCTGCAGCGTCCCGTGGCCCGCGGCCGTCACCAGCTCGACCGGACCGGCATCCTCGCCCACGCGGTCGCGGTACTCGAGCAGCCACACGCTCGAGACCCGCGCCCCCTGGCTGGTCAGCTCGACGCGCAGCGCGTCATTCTCCAGCACCACCCGCTTCGCCTGCGTCAAAACGGGCGACGGCACCGCGGGCTCGACCGGCGCCAGTGCGGGAACGGGCCGCGGCGCGCCGGACGTCAGCGGCCCGTCGGCTGGTGACTCGCCGCGAGGCGCAACCGGAAGCTCCCGGCCGGGCGCGGGACCGCGGGGCACCGTGAAATACCAGACAGCCATCAGGACGACGGCGATGGCGATCGCTGCAATCTGCACGGGGTCGCGCACGGGGACTCCTACGGCAGGTCGAGGCCGCCCGGGCCTAGCGGATGGCAACGGGTCAGGCGGCTCAGCGCCAGGCGTCCGCCGTGCCAGACCCCGTCACGCCGGACCGCGGCGACGGCGAACTCCGAGCAGCTCGGGTAGAAGCGGCATGCGCCGCCCAGGAACGGGCCGAGCAGGAGCTGATAGGTCCGAATCAGGACGACGACCACGGCGCCGGCCGCCCTTCCAGGCCAAGTCCGCGGTCCAGATCCGTCGCCAGCTGGGCGAGCCCAGGCCGCGCCGGGAACTGGCGCTTCGCGATCAGGACCAGATCGCACGGGTCGAACTCCTGCTTTCGCGCTGCAAACCAGGCACGGACCAACCTCTTGATGCGATTCCGTTGGACCGCATTGCCCACCTTCCGCGTCACGGTAATCCCGAGGCGGACCGCCGGTCCCTCGGGCCGTTCCTGCCGGAACACCAGAAAGTAGTCTGTTTCCACACGACGGCCGCCGCGGGTCACCCTCTGGAAGTCCGCGCGCCGCAGGCCAGGCCTGGGCTCGTTTCGGGGCTCGGACATCTGGGAGGGGGCCGGCACGGCCAGGAGAGGACGCTACTTCCTCTTGACGGACGGGGCAAGCCGGGCGCGGCCCTTCGCACGGCGCCGCGACAGCACCTTGCGTCCGCCGGCGGTCTTCATACGCGAGCGGAACCCGTGGGTTCGTGCCCTGCGGATGCGGCTCGGCTGGTAGGTGCGCTTCATCTGGGTCCTCGGCCTGGCGAGAGAGGGGGCAGATCGAAGCACAGGGCCCGACGCGTGTCAACGCGCCGGTCACGCGCAGCCACGACCTCGTTCAAGCGTCTGCTGTAGAACAGGAACTCACAGACCACCTCGCATCGCTTGCATTGCTGCGCACCGCTCTGATAGAGAGAGATCCCATCACACGCCCAAAGTCCGAGGTCCTCTCCCCGGCTCATGAACGACCCGCTCGGCCCGCCCGTTTACGGTGCGGACAACGCTCTCTGGCCTTTGGTTCTCGATTCACTTCGAGGGCGGTTGTCGGCTCGCAAGCTGGAGGAGATCGAGCAGTCTAGCCGGTCCCTCGAGCGCACCACGTCGTCGCTGCGCGTGACCGTGCAGCAGAGCGCCCTTTCCGACTGGCTGCACGACGGGCGGCTCTCTCTGCTCGACGCGTCACTCACGGCGCTCACCGACGGTGGCGCGGAGCTGGCGGTGCTGCCCGTGCCCGCGGTCGATGCCGGCGATCCGACGCGCGAGCTGGAGCGCTTCATCGCCAGCCCGGCGAACCAGGAGGCGTGTGCCACCGCGCGCGCACTGGCGTCGGGCAGCATGGACCACGAGCCGGCCGTGCTGTTCCACGGACCACCGGGTGCGGGCAAGACGCACCTGCTGCGCGGCATCGCTGACGGATTGCGCAGCGCCGGCCAGAACGTCGTGCTGCAGGCCGCGGAGCAGTTGACGCTCGAGTTGGTCGCAGCGCTGCGCGGCAACCGGCTCGACGCGTTTCGGGAGCCGCTGCGAAGCTGCGACGCGCTGATCGTCGACGACCTGCACGCCCTGATCGGCCGCGAGGCGAGCCAGGACGAGCTGGCAGCCGTGATCGCCGACCGCGAATCCCAGGGACGTGTGGTCGTGCTCAGCACGCGGCTCACGCCGCTCGATCGCTCCGAGCTTCGCGAGGCACTGCGCACGAGCCTGGCACGCGTACAGAGCGTCACCGTCAGTACACCCGAGTGGGAGACGCGCGTCGCAATCATCCTGGAGCGCGTCGCCGCCTGGGGCGTGCGTACGAACCCCGAGGTGGCAGCGCTACTCGCGAGCTCACTCGGCGCCGCACTGGGCCGCCTGGACGCGGTGCTCACCCGGCTGATGACGCACCCGGCCAGCGCGGCCGGCCTGGTCGATCCGGAGCTGGTGCGCCGCATCCTCGAAAGCGGCGGGCCCGTGGTTTCGTCGGCGCGTCCACAGGAAGTGATCCGCCTGGTCAGCCAGCACTTCAGTGTGCGGCCCGCCGACCTGAGCTCCCCCGCCAAGAGCCGGCGCGTGACCACGCCGCGCCAGCTTGCCATGTACCTGCTGCGCCATCACTGCGGACTCTCGTACCCGGAGATCGGGCAGCGCTTCCGGCGGCACCACACCACGGCAATCCACGCCTGCAAGAAGATCGAATCGGAACGCGACCGGAACGCCGGCCTGCGGGCCACCGTGCTCCTGCTCGAAAAGGAGCTGCTGCGGGTGTCAGAAACAGTGGAAAACTGACCACCAGAGTGAGCGTCCAGTGAGTTGTGTCGCGGTTCCCGGGGGCTTCCCGACAACGGCCAGTGGAGAGCGATCTCTGGCAAAGCGCCGGGCCGGCGCACTTTTCCACATTTTCACGGGCCCTATCACTCCTGTCTGTTCTTAAACTCAGGTATCCTCAGGAGAGGGAGGATGGACGATGAAGCTCACGATCGACCGTGAGAAGCTGTTGCGAGGACTGGGGCGAATCCAGGGAATCGTGGAGCGCCGGGGAACGCTCCCAATCCTGGCCAACACGCTGATCGAGGCGAAGAGCGACGGCCTGACCCTGGCTGCGACGGATCTCGAAGTGGGTGTCATATCGACCCACCAGGCGCAGGTGAAGACGCCTGGCTCGGCCACACTCGGCGCCAAGAAGCTGTACGAGATCACTCGCGAGCTCGGCGATCCCGAGGTTTCGCTGGAACTCGAGGACGCCAGTCGCGTGCGTATCCAGTGCGGCGGTGCCAGGTTCTCGCTGCTCGCCATTCCTCCCGAGGAGTACCCGTCGCTGCCCAGTCCCGACGGTGTGAGCTTCGTCGAGCTCGAGGCCAGCCTGCTGGCGTCGATGATCGACAGCACGCTCTATGCCACCTCGACCGACGAGACGCGATACAACCTGAACGGCGTGTACATGGAGCTGGACGGCGACGGCCGCGTCGTGTTCGTCGCCACCAACGGCCACCGCCTGGCCAAGATCGACAAGGCGCCGCCCCGCCCGGTGGCGTTCTTGGAGAAGGGCATCATCGTGCCCCGCAAGGGCGTGAACGAGATCCGCAAGCTCTGTGACGAAACGGAGGACTCAGTCGAGATGGGTCTTGGCGAGGGCTTCCTGCTGGTGCGCAAGCCCGGCCAGCTCCTGTCCTGCCGGCTGATCGACGGGGAGTTCCCAGACTACCGCCAGGTGATTCCCAAGGGCCACCAGATCCGGGTGGTGGTCGAGCGCGACCGGCTGATCCACGCGGTGCGGCGCATCGCCCTGGTGGCCCACGAGCGCTCCGGGGGCTTCCGCCTGGCCTTGGATGACGGCCAGCTCGAGCTTCACGCACAGAATCCGGATCTGGGCGAGGCCACCGAGCGGCTTCCCGTGGAGTACCAGGGGGACCGCTTCGAGACCGGTTTCAACGCCCGCTACCTGCTGGAAGCCGTGTCCGCGACGGCCAGCAAGGAGATCGTGCTGGAGCTGCGCGACGAGCTCACGCCGGCCCAGATCCGGCCGGTCGACAGCCCCGATCAGGTCGGGGTCATCATGCCCATGCGGCTCTAGCGAAAGGGCCGGATTTCGCCTAGCTGCGGGCCCCGGTCTACGCTAAATTTCTGAGCGTTTGCAGACCTTTGGGTCGCCCGTCGCACGCCGCGCCAGGCCTCCCGGAGACCGGGTCCAGGCCGGTGCCGCGGATGCAGTCGGCGGCGGCAGGACCAAGCTCGATTCGTCTGGAGATCCTGCGCCTGCAAGCGTCTCCCCCGCAGTGGAAGAGCATCTGGAAGGCAGCCGTTCATGAGCGAATATGACGCCCGATCGATCGAGGTCCTGGAGGGGCTGGAGCCGGTCCGGCTGCGCCCCGCCATGTACATCGGCACGACCGGACCGGGGGGTCTGCACCACCTGGTCTACGAGGTCGTGGACAACTCGATCGACGAGGCCGTGGCCGGCTTCTGCGACACGATCCGTGTGACGATCCACAACGACAACTCGGTCACGGTCGAGGACAACGGCCGCGGCATCCCCGTGGACCTGCACGAGAAGGAGGGCCGGCCCGCCGCCGAGGTGGTCATGACCACGCTCCACGCCGGCGGCAAGTTCAACAACAAGGCCTACAAGGTCTCGAGCGGCCTGCACGGTGTGGGCGTCTCCTGTGTCAACGCGCTTTCCGACCGCTTCGAGCTCGAGACCAAGATCGTCAAAAAGGTCTGGCGCCAGAACTACGTCCGGGGCGTCCCCCAGGCCGACCTGGCCGAGATCGGGGTGACCGACAAGACCGGCACCAAGGTCACCTTCCACCCCGACCCGCAGATCTTCGACGAGATCGAGTTCAGCTTCGACACCCTGGCCCAGCGCCTGCGAGAGCTGTCCTTCCTGAACGCCGGGGTGCGCGTCCAGCTCTTGGACGAGCGCAGCGGCAAGGAGCACGACTTCCACTACGAGGGCGGGATCGTGTCGTTCGTGGAGTACCTGAACCGCAGCCGTACCCCGATCCACCCGCCGATCCTGCTGGTGGGTGACCGCGAGTTCGAACAGTCCACCGGTGACGGCAAGGTCACCACGCACGTCCACATCGAGGTCGCCCTGCAGTACAACGAGGGCTACAACGAGAGCGTCTTCAGCTTTGCGAACAACGTGAACACAGTGGAGGGCGGCACCCACCTGACCGGCTTCCGAAACGCGCTCACGCGCACCGTCAACCGCTACATCCAGGACAAGCTGCCCGAGAAGGACCGCATCTCGGCCACCGGCGAGGACACCCGCGAAGGTCTCTCCGCTGTCGTCTCGGTCAAGCTGGACCGCCCGCAGTTCGAGGGCCAGACCAAGTCCAAGCTCGGCAATGGCGAGGTCACCGGCTTGGTCGCGAACCTGCTGAACGACCAACTCTGGAGCCGGCTCGACGAGAACCCCACGCTCGGCCGGGCCATCGCCGCCAAGTGCACCGAGGCCGCCACGGCGCGCGAGGCGGCACGCAAGGCCAAGGAGTTGACCCGGCGCAAGGGGGCGCTGTCGGACTCGAACCTGCCGGGGAAGCTCGCCGACTGCCAGGAACGCGATCCGGCCAAGGCCGAGATCTTCATCGTCGAGGGAATCTCGGCGGGCGGCACGGCCAAGCAGGGCCGAAACCGCGAGAACCAGGCGATCCTGCCGCTGCGCGGCAAGCTCCTGAACGTGGAGAAGGCGCGGCTCGACCGCATGCTGGCCAACACCGAGATCCAGGTGCTGATCTCGGCGCTGGGCTGCGGCATGGGCGCCGACCTCGACCTGGAGCGCCTCCGCTACCACAAGATCATCCTGATGACCGACGCCGACGTGGACGGCGCCCACATCCAGACGCTGCTGCTCACCTTCTTCTACCGGCACATGACCGAGCTGATCAAGCGCGGCTTCGTCTACCTGGCCCAGCCACCTTTCTACAAGGTCAAGCGCGGCCGCACCGAGCGCTACATCCAGGACGACAAGGAGATGGGACAGTTCCTGCTCACGCTGGGGCTCGACGGCGTGAAGGTCTACCCGCAGGGGCACGAGAACCCGTTGGACGAGAGCGAGCTGCGCGAGCTGATCGAGGAGATCCAACGGCTCGAGCGGATGGTGCTGTCGCTCGAGCGGCGCGGCATCGACCCGCGCATCGTCGAGGCCGCGGCGCTGGGCGCCGGCATGACCAGCCAGGACCTGTCGCTTTCCGCGGACGACCGCGCTGAACTCGAGCGGCGTTTCATGGCCTACCTGGAAGCGGGCTACCCGGAGACCTTGCCGCTCGAGATCGACTGGCAGCGGGACGAGGAGCACAGCATCTGGCAGCCGACGGTGCGCTCCTTCCAGAACGGCGCGGCGCGCCAGATCGTGCTCAACCAGGAGCTGCTCGAGTCACCCGACTACCTGCGCTTCCTCGAATTTGGCGCGCGGGTTGGACACGCGGGCCGCACGCCATTCCGGCTGCAGCGCACCGAGGACGGCGAGGGCGACGAGATCGCGACCGCGCGCAAGCTCTTGCTGCGCGTGCTCGACCTGGGCAAGAAGGGCCTGCACATCCAGCGCTACAAGGGACTGGGCGAGATGAACGCGGAGCAACTCTGGGAGACCACCTTGGACCCAGCGGTCCGTACGCTCCTTCAGGTGCGGGTCGAGGACGCCTACGAGGCCGACGAGACCTTCACGATCCTGATGGGCGACGCGGTGGAGCCGCGCAAGGAGTTCATCGAGAAGAACGCCCTCAACGTCGAGAACCTCGACATCTAGGCGGCACGAATGGCAGACACGCCCGAAGCACCCGAGGCGCCGGCGGCGCCTCCCCCCGGCAACCCGCCGGTTCCAGTGAACATCGAGGACGAGATGCGCCGCTCGTTCCTCGACTACTCCATGTCGGTGATCATCAGCCGCGCGCTGCCCGACGTGCGCGACGGCCTGAAGCCCTCACAGCGGCGCATCCTGGTCACGTTCAACGACCTGAACCTGGCCTTCGACCG
>CAXMNF010000023.1:0-1974 GCA_964194645.1 uncultured Gammaproteobacteria bacterium | reverse complement strand
TCACCAAGTACGGGGTCGTGGCGCTCTCCGAGTGCCTGTCAAGAGAGCTGCGACCCGAGGGCATCGGGGTGTCGGTGCTGTGTCCCATGATGGTGCAGACGAACATCGGCGCGAACTCCGCGCGCGACCGCCCGGGCGCCGAGCCGGCCCTGTCGGGCCTGGCGGGCGTCAGCGAACGCCCCCCCGAGGGGGGCACGATCGACGCAGATCAGGTCGCTCGGCGCGTGGTCCGCGCCGTGCGCGCGGGCGAGCTCTACATCCTGACCCACCCCGAAAGCCGGGCGTTCATCCGCAAGCGCTTCGAGCGGATCGATGCCTCCTTCGAGGGCTGAGGCCGCGGTCTCAGGCTAGTCGTCCTCTACCTGGATCGCGTGTTCCGGGCAGTTTACCTGGCCGAGCCAGGCCTGCTCGGCGAGCTCCGGCGGCACTTGCTCGCGCACCAGGCGGCAGTGGCCGTGCTCGTCCTCCTCGAAGAGTTCCGGGGCCAGCTCGTAGCACCGGCCGTGGCCCACGCAGCGCGCGTCGTCGACGCGCAGCTTCACCCGCGCGCTTCCCAGACCAGCGGAAGGTACTGCACCTCGCGAATGCCCGGGCTGTAGCGCGGCGTCTCGCCCGGTTGGATCGAGTACTCCGGAACGCGCCGGTGCCACTCCTCGAGCGCCACGCGCAGCTCCATGCGCGCCAGATGCGAGCCCAGGCAGCGATGCGGTCCCGCCCCGAAGGCGATGTGGCGGTTCTCGCGCCGCCCGAAGTCGACAATCTCGGCCTCCGGGAACTCGGCGGGATCGATGTCGGCTGCGCCTAGCAAGAGGGTCACCATCTCGCCGGCCTTGATCTCCACGCCGTGCAGCTCGACGTCCTTCTTCACCAGGCGCGGTACACCGGTGACGGGCGTCTCCCAGCGCAGGAGCTCTTCGACTGCAGCGGGGATCAGCTCCGGCTGCGCCGCCAGCCGCCGACGCTGCTCCGGGTTCGCGGCCAGGTACGCCACGTTGCAACCGAGCGTGGCGGTCACCGTGTCGAGCCCCGCGAGCAGCAGCAGGAAGCTGATGTCGAGGATCTCGTTTCTGCTGAGCGGCCGGCCGTCGAGCTCCGCCTTCACCAGGAAGCCCATCAGGTCGTCGCACGGCGCCGCCTTGCGCTCGTCGATCAGCTTCTCGAAGTACGCGTAAATGCGCTGGCCGGTCGCATTGCGCAGCGCCGTAGCGCCCTCCATGTCCATCGGGTCTGCGAGCTTCGTCTGCGGGCGGATGATGCCGTCCTTCAGCTCCAGGAAGAGTTCCAGCTCGTCGTGCGGCAGCCCGAAGAGCGACAGGAACGCGCCGCAGGGCAGGGGGATTGCGAAGGCGCGATCGAACTCGCACGCGCCTTCATCGACGAACTGGTCGATCAGCGCGTTGGCCTGGCGCCGCACGTCGGGCTCGATCTGCTTCATGCGCTTGCGCGAGAAGCGCGGGTCGAGGAGCTTCCGGTAGGCGGTCTGCGCGGGCGGGTCGATCTGCTGGGGGATCATGGGCCGCTCCGTGCCGAGCGCCATCTGCACTTCCATCTGCGACGAGAAGATCTCCGGCTGGCGGAGCGCCCAGACCACGTCCTCGTAGCGCGACAGCACCTTCGATCCGACCATCGCCATGCGCGCCACCGGGCACTTCGCGACCAGCTCGCTGTACACCGGCTGGGGACAGGCCGAGATCCCCTCGCCAAACAGCATCACCTCGCCAGTCTCCGGATCCAGAAACTCCGATTTTTCACTCATCGCGCAAGTCTACGCCAATGCTGTCGAGTCGAGGACTCGGTTCGCCGACCGCGCTCTGTGACTTCTCGACTCGTCTCTGATGATAAGGCCCACGAAATCGATCGCTTACCCGACGGCGAACTCTTTCCGTTGTGACTGCAATCTGCCCGAGAGCGAAAAGGAAGCGGAACCGCTTGACCGACTCAACGAGCCGCACGTAAGCTGCATAGTGTGGCGCG
>CAXMNF010000022.1:0-4156 GCA_964194645.1 uncultured Gammaproteobacteria bacterium | reverse complement strand
TGCTCGAGCACGCCCGCAATCTCGCGCAGCTCCCGACAAGCGCGGGCTAGGCCCGTACAATCGCAGCCGACGTGATTGCGCCCGCGCAGCACAGTGCCGTCCTGCTGACCCTGTCTCCCACCGGGCTGGCGGTGGCGCGCTCGCTCGGCGCACATGGCGTGCGCGTCTACGGCGTGGACAGCACGCGCACCGAGGTGGGGCACTTCTCGCGCTGGGTGACGCGCGATCCGCGCATTGCCCGGCTGCCGCCCACCACGGAGCTGCTCGAGGGACTGCTCGTGCTGGGCGCCGAGCAGCCGCAGCGGCCGGTCCTATACGTGGCCGGCGATCCCTACCTGGACTTTGTCTGCGCCCACCACCAGGCGCTGCGCGAGCGCTTCATCCTGCCGGAGTCGCTGCGCCCGGAATCGGCCTCGCTGCTGATGAACAAGCGCACCTTCTACGAGCGCTGCCAGGCGATCGGGATCGAGATCCCGGCCACCTTCTTTCCCGACTCGGAGGCCGATGCGCGCCGCGCCGCTCAAGCGTTGCGCTACCCGGCGATCGTGAAGCCGACGCACGGGCACCTGTTCCGCCGGCAGCTCGGCGGCGAGAAGCTGGTCGAGGTGGGATCGGCCCACGAGCTGCTGGCCTGGTGGCAGCGCTTTCTCGACTGGGGAGGCGACACGGTGCTGCAGGAAGCGCTGCCCGGTCCCGAGTCGAACATCTTCGTGGCTGCGCTGTACGCCGACCGCCAGGGCGAGGTGCGCTCGCTGTTCACCGCGCGCAAGACACGCCAGTACCCGCCGGTGTACGGCTCGGGCTCGTACATGGAGGCGTGCTGGGCGCCGGAGATCGCGGAGCTGTCTACCCGGCTGGTGCGTGGGCTCGGCTACCGGGGCATCTGCGGCACCGAGTACAAGTGGGACACGCGCGACGAAGCGTGGAAGCTGATCGAGCTGAACCCGCGGCCGACGCTCTGGTTCGCGCTGCCGCCCGCGGCGGGCGTCGACGTGGTCTGGGATGCCCACTGCGATCTGGTCGGTGCGCCGAACCCGCCCTGCATCGGCCGCCAGGACGACCGCGCGCGCTGGCAGCTTCCGATGCGCGACCTCCTGGCGGGGCTGCACTTCTGGAGGCGCGGCGAGCTGTCGGCGCTCGGCTTCCTGCGCACCGTGATCGATCCGCGGCGCAAGCGCTACGCAGACCTGGCCCTCAACGATCCCGGCACCGCGCTTGGCGCCGGCCTGGACGTGGTGGCCAAGTACTTTACGCATGTCCGGGGCAGAGCCCCGGAGTAAGCTCACTCTGGTCACTTGGGCCGACGCAGAACGGTGTCAAGCGGCCTCGCGCCGCACGTAGCGGCGCAGCTCATCGATCTCGATCGCGAGGGCCTGCGAGGCCTGCAGCGGGTACAGGTTGCGCTGCCGCCAGCCCTTGCGGAAGGCGCGCAGGGTGAGCCGTGGCTGGAAGATGAGCCCGAGCAGAACGGCGACCAGGCGGTCGACCCAGAAGAAGAGGTGGCGGGCGCAGCCGCCGCTGCCGAGCTCCCAGCCGGCGAGCTCGAGCTCGCCCCGCCAGGTCGTGTGGTAGCCCGTCACCACGTGGTGCAGGTCGTGCAGGATCAGCGACTGCTTGATCTTGCCCACCAGCGGGAACACGGGCAGCCCGCCGATGCGGTACCAGCGGTCGCCCACCCAGTCGTCGGCGCTCGTCCCCGCGGGGAACACACCCTCTTCGACGAAGTAGCGCGAAAGTGCTTGCTGGGCCTTCATGGGATGATTCCTCTCACTACGATGTCGACGCCGGCCCGGATCTGGCGCCGGACCTCGTCGAGCGGGAGCTCCTGGCTGGCGAGGTAGGCCAGGAACCAGGCGGCGTACACGCCGTAGAGAACCACGGCGACCTGGCCTGGATCGGCGTCCTCGACCAGGCCGCCGCGTGCCTGGAGCTCCGCCAACAGGTCGACCAGCCCCGACACCAGGCGCAAGTCCTCGGCGAAGGTCGGCCCCGCGATCGCCTCGGGGTTGGCCAGGGCGGCGACCACCAGCTCCCGCAGATGCTCGCGGGGGTGCCGGCGCAGCAGGCTGACGTAGGCATCGAACACGCGGGCGATGGCTTCGCGCGCCGGCAGCTCGGCGTCCTTCAGGATCGGCTCGATCTCGGCCAGGGTCTCCGACGTCTCGCCGCGGATCATTGCCACGAGCAGCTCCGGCTTGGACCCGAAGTAGTTGTAGATCGTGCCCACGGCCAGCCCGGCCTCGGCGGCGATGTCCTCGACCCCGGTCTCGGCGTAGCCCCGGGTGTCGAAGAGCCGGGTCGCCGCCCGCACGATGCGCTCCTCCCGATCGCGCTTCTGCCGCTCTCTGAGTCCGGCCATCGGGGTCTCCTCAAAAACAATGAATCAACTCATCTTTTTAGCACAAAAGATGAATGCGTTCAAGTTTTGCTTCTGGGGCCTGGGCTACCATCGCAGCGATGACGCGGCGCACGCTCAACATGCTCACCGTGGACGTGGAGGACTGGTTCCACATCCTCGAGTGCGACGAGGCGCCGGACCGCGGGGCCTGGAGTGCCCTGCCGAGCCGCGTCGAGCGCAACACCGACCGGATCCTGGAGCTGCTGGCCGCCTCGGGCGCGCGGGCCACCTTCTTCACGGTCGGCTGGGTCGCCTGGCGCCACCCCGACCTGGTCAAGCGCATCGCCGACGCCGGGCACGAGCTGGCGAGCCACGGCTTCTGGCACGAGGTGGTGCGCCGCCACGACAAGGCGTCCTTCGCCGCCGACCTGGCCGCGTCCAAGGGGCTGATCGAAGATCTGACGGGGCGGCCCGTGGAAGGCTATCGCGCGGCCGGAAATTCGATCACGCCGGCGGACGCCTGGGCCTTCGACGCGATTCTGGAGCAGGGCTACACGTACGACGCATCGCTGTGCCCGGGCGCCTCGAGCCACGGCGGCTTTCCGTCGCCGTACCGCGAGCCGCATCAGATTCGCTGCGCCGCGGGCACGCTCGACGAGATTCCCTCGGCGACACTCGGCCTGGGCGGGCGGCGCATCCCGTACGGCGGTGGCGGCTACCTGCGGCTCTTCCCGTACGCGCTGCTGCGCATGGCGATCGACCTGGACAACGGCCTGGGCCGGCCCACGAACCTGTACGTGCACCCGCGCGAGATCGACCCGGAGCAGCCGCGCATGGAGCTGCCGCGTCTGCGCAGCTTCAAGTACTACGTGGGTCTGCGCGGCGCCGAGCGCAAGCTCGAGCGCCTGCTCGGGCACTATCGCTTCGTGGGCTGCCGCGAGTGGCTGCGCGAGCGGCGGCCCGCTCTGCTCGGCAAGTTGCTCGACGTGCGCGACCTGGCCGCGGAGAGCGCGCCGCACCCCGATCCCGCGCTGGTCCCGCCTCCGCCACCCGTCGCGCTGGCGCCAGCCTAGGGACCGCGCGAGCGTGCTGGGCTGGATCGCAGTGGCGGGCTGGGCCGCCGTCGGAGCCGCGGGCCTCTCAGTTCTGCGCATGCTGCGCGAGGAGTTGCGCAGCGACCGCGTGATCGGGCTGCTCTACCACCGGGTGGTCCCGCGGGAGTTATACGAGAGATTCTGGGGCACCGAGCTGATCTTCTCGGTGTCGGTCGACCGGTTTCGCGAGCAGCTCGAGTGGCTGGGCAGCGCGGGCTACCACTTCATCACGCTCGATCAGCTCGAGGCGCACCTGAAGCACGGGACGGCGCTTCCGGAGAAGCCGGTCTGCGTGACCTTCGACGACGGCTGCGCCAGCGTGCACGGCCAGGCGCTGCCGGTGCTCTCGGAGCTAGGCGTGCCCGCCGGTGTATTCGTCACGATCGACGAGGACGCCTGGATCTTCCACGAGGGCGAGTACTTCGAGCGGCGGCTCTCGGTCGAGGAGTTGCGCGAGTGCGCAGCCGGCGGCATCACGATCGGCTCGCATGCCGTCACGCACCGCGGCCTGAACGAGATGCCCCGCGAGGAGGCGCTGAAGGAACTCACGCTCTCGCGCGAGACCCTGGCCGGCTGGATCGGCGAGCCGGTGCGCCACTTCGCCGTGCCCCTGAACTTCTACAGCCGCGAGACGCTCGAGTTGGCGCGCGAGGCCGGCTATGGCTCGGTCTGCACCTCGGACGACGGCACCAGCCACGCGGGCACCGACCCGTACCGGATCAAG
>CAXMNF010000021.1:0-2066 GCA_964194645.1 uncultured Gammaproteobacteria bacterium | reverse complement strand
CTCCAGACTGCGGATACGGGCGCGATCGGCGGCTTCCAGACCTCCCAGAACATCGAGCGGCAGGACGTCGGCGTGACCCTGCGCGTCACGCCCCAGATCAGCGAGGGCGACTCGGTGCGGCTCGAGATCTTCCAGGAGACCAGCGAGGTGACCGGGGGCGACATCGAGCTCGGCCCGGTTACCAGCAACCGGCAGGTCGAGAACACGGTCTACGTGAAGGACGGCGAGGCGGTCATGATCGGCGGGATCCTGAAGGAGACCCAGATCGAGACCATCAACAAGGTGCCCTGGCTGGGCGACCTGCCGATCTTCGGCTGGGTGTTCCGCGGCACGAACACCGAGACCCGCAAGACCAACCTGCTGATCGTGCTCACGCCGCACATCGTGCGCGATCCCGCGGATCTCCAGAAGCTGACCATCGAGCAGCGCGAGAAGTTCCGCTCCGCCGCCGGCGAAGGCATGGAGTGGAAGGAGGACGACCTGGAGGCGCGCAGGAAGGCGCTCGAGGCCGGCATCGAACTGCCGGTCGACGAGAACCCGGTGCGCCGCGCCCTCGACGAGCACACCGAGCACTATCCGACGGAGTCCTTCCCGCTGCTCCGGAGCGAGCACGCCGAGCGCGAGGCGCAGCGGATCGAGGAGATGGAGCAGGTCGAGCGCCAGACCGGCGGGTCCTACAGCGTCCAGGTGTCCGTGCTGCGCTCAGCGGCGGACGCGGCCGCGCTGCTTCAGGAGCTGATCGGGAAGGGCTACGATGGGGCGCTGCTGTCGCGCCGCGAGGGCGACGACTCGCTACACTCCGTGGTGCTCGGCCCCTACCCCAGCGAAGACCGCGCACAACAGATTGCCCGCGAGATCCGGGCCGACACGGGGCGCGCGGCCCTTGTGCTCGCCGATCAATAGGGGACCAACAAGGTGGCGCCTGCCAGCACGCTCCGGGACGCCTTGATCCAGCACACCAGCCTCGACGACGAGGCCCTGGGCCAGGCCCTGCGCAAGCAACAGGCGACCGGTTGCCGCCTGACCGACTTGCTGCTCGAAAACGGCCTGGTGTCCGAGGCCGAGCTGCTCGAAGTACTCGGCGAGCTCTACGACATCCCGGTGCGTACCTCGCTCAAGCCCGAGGACGTGGAGACCGAGCTGGCCACGCAGCTGCCGATCGGCTTCGCCAAGCACCACCACCTGATCCCCGTGCGCCAGGACGGCAGCGAACTCGAGGTGGCCATCGCCGATCCGCTCCTGACCGACCCGCTGGACGACCTGCGCCTGATGTTCCCGCAGTGCGAGGTGCGCCCCGTGCTGGCGCAGCGCCGCCTGATCCTGTCCTGCATCAACCAGGTGTACGATCGCGGCGCCGACGCGGGCGACGTGGCCGAGGGGTTCACCGAGGACGACCTGCAGGAGCTGGCGACCGAGCTGATCCACGAGCCAGAGGACCTGCTCGACGCCAGCGACGAGGGCGCGCCGGTCGTGCGGCTGGTGAACTCGTTGCTCCAGCAGGCGGTCAAGGAGCGCGCCAGCGACATCCACGTGGAGCCTCAGGAGAAACAACTCGTGGTGCGCTTCCGCACCGACGACATGCTGTACGAGCCGCTGCGACCGCTGCCCAAGCGCCTGCAGCACGCGGTCACCTCGCGCATCAAGATCATGGGGCGACTCGACATCGCCGAGAAGCGCTTGCCGCAGGACGGCCGCATCGTGCTGAAGATCGCGGGCAAGGACTACGACTGCCGCCTCTCGACCCTGCCCACCCAGTTCGGCGAACGCTGCGTACTGCGCCTGCTGCCGCGCAACCAGGAACTGCTGTCGCTGGGCAACATCGGCCTCGACGAGGCCGGGCAGAGCACCATCCAGCGGCTCTCGCGGCGCAGCAACGGCATCGTGCTGGTCACCGGACCGACCGGCTCGGGCAAGACCACCACCCTGTACGCGATGCTGGCCGACGTGAATACGCCGGACCTGAACATCATCACGATCGAGGATCCCGTCGAGATCCAGCTCGAGGGCATCGGCCAGATCGAGGTGAAGCCCCAGATCGGCCTGAGCTTCGCCGCCGGCCTGCGCTC
>CAXMNF010000020.1:0-14504 GCA_964194645.1 uncultured Gammaproteobacteria bacterium | reverse complement strand
AAGACGAGTCGCGGCAAGGCGAGCTCTGCTCGCCGTTAGGCCGCTAAGACGAGTCGCGGCAAGGCGAGCTCTGCTCGCCGTTAGGCCGCTAAGACGAGTCGCGGCAAGGCGAGCTCTGCTCGCCGTTAGGCCGCTAAGACGAGTCGCGGCAAGGCGAGCTCCGCTCGCCGTTAGGCCGCTAAGGCTTGACCCGGCGGCGCCGGTAGCGCTCCCAGTCGAGCAGCTCGCGAATGGTCTGCTGGTCGAACTTGTAGCGGAACTTCACGTACGGCCCGGCGCTGGTGTAGTCGGCGCCCGAGAAGTCGTCGTCGCGGAAGCCGCCGAAGTTGTAGCCGGCCGAGACCCAGATGTTCTTGCGCAGCTGGTAGCCGAGCTCGGCGCCCCAGGACGACTGGACCACGTCGGCCTTCCAGGAGCTGCGCAGCCGCGCGGAGAGGCCCAGGTCCCAGCGGTCGGACAGGTCGCGGCGCAGCTCGAGGCCCCAGATGTCGATGTAGCCGTCGTAGCTCTCGCCGTCGATCGTGTCGGACACGTACTTGGCGCCGTACTGCATCGAGATCTGCAAGCGCGGCGTCCACTGGTAGTTCACGTTGATGTTGTTCACGACCTTGCGCACGTCGAAGCCGAAGGTCGGACCGTCGCGGTCCTCGGCCGACAGGTCGAGCCGGTTCAGCACGATCCAGCGGCTGTTCGGCCGGCGCCAGACCGTGCCGAGCCGCAGGTCGGTGTCGCGCTGATCCGCGCCCGCGCTCGAATTGGTGTCGAAGTACTCGAGCGACAGCGAGTAGCCGACGCCGTCGTTCACCTCGCGCACGAAGCCGGTGAAGAAGCCCCACTTGTCCTCTAGATCGCCCGAGCGGGTCTCGACACGCCCCGTCCAGGCGAAGCGCTCGAGCTTGTACGTGGAGCCGAGTGAGATCGCGCTGAAGTCGTCGTTCACGGTGCCGGAGGCTGGCGGCACGTTCGTGTTCAGCTGGGTGTTCCCCGGGTCGCGCAGCGTGTGACTCGAGTCGAAGGCGGCCTCGAAGCTCCAGCGGTCGTTCACCTGCCAGGTCTGCGCCAGGCCCAGGTTCGCGAAGCTGGTCGGGCCGCCGGCGCCGCCGCGCTGCTCGTACGAAGTGCTGAGGGCGGCGCCCTGCCAGGGCTTGGCGCGGAAGCCGATCCGCGAGCCGCGCGTGTCTTCCTTGTCGCCGAAGGTGAGTTCCTGCTCGGCGAAGAGCGTGACTTCTGGGGTCAGCTCGTAGTCGGCGCCGAAGAGCAACCGCGTCGGGAAGTCCGGGTTCTCGTCGTCTCCGGCCAGGGCCAGCTCGGTGCCGAGCCGCAGGCGCAGCCGGTCGCCGAGCGTGGACCAGGCCCCGCCCGCCAGGAGCTGGTGGGAGAGCGCATCCGGGTTGCCGCCGCCGCTGTCGCGCGCCATCCGGTAGCCGCCGTAGACCGAGGCGTCGCTCCACTGGTAGTCGGCACGGGTATCGAGCACGTCGCGCTCGGCACCGGTCTGCAGGTTCTCCTGGCGGTAGGCCTCGCCGGTCAGCGCGAACGCGTCGCTCACCTGGAAGCGGCTCTCGAGACCCATCTTGCGCGTGCCCTGCTCGGTCTGGCTCTGCTGGCCCAGCCCGAACTCCGCGTCCTGCTCGCGCAGGTAGGCGCGGCCCGACAGGCGCTCGCGGCTGGTCTCGAGCTCTGCGAGCCAGGCGGCGCCCTGCCGCGGCCCGGTCAGCGACTTGTGGTCGGTGCCTGCGTACTCGGCATGGAAGCTGCTCTGGTCGTCGATGTCGAAGCGCAGGTCGCCACCGAGCAGCTCGCCGTCCTGGCCGGTCGTGCCCTCGTGGATCACGCTGGCGCCGAGCTCGAGGCGGTCGTCCATGAAGTGCACCGCTCCGCGGCCGCCCGCGATGATCGACTCGTCCTTGTCGTCCTCGGACTCGTACTCGACCACGATGAAGACCGGGTTGAACTGCTGGTCCTTGCTCGGGATCGGCGTGTTGAAGTAGAGCGTGCCCGCCTGGTAGTCGATGTTGTAGTCCGAGTATCGCACCTGCTCGCGGGACTCCAGCACGACCTCGGTCTTGAAGCGGTCGCGCGTCTCGAGCCGGACCTTCTCGCTGCCCGGCTCGAGATCGTTGCGCGACAGCCGGTACAGGCCGGAGATGCCCTCTCCGCGGATCTCGTCGCGGATGAAGCCCTGCTGCGTGTCGCTGGCGAAGCCCGAGAAGCTGAACCGGTCGCCCTCGTACTCGGTCTTGAAGCCGGTGAAGTTGCGGTCGTAGCGGGCAAACTCCGTCACGTCGAGACTCGTGTCGTAGTCGCCGAACAGCGCATAGAACTGGCGGCGCTCGAGCTTCACGTAGAGCTTCTCGCGGCTCGGGGCCTCCTCCTTCTGCTCGGCGGTGCTCCCGTACATGGTGTAGTAGCGGTTCGCATCGATGATGGTCTCGAGGCCCTGGTGGTCGTCGTCCCGCTCGGTCTGGCTGTCGTAGGCGAGCGTGAGCAGCCACTTGCCCTTGATGCGGCCCTTCGCGAACAGCGACATGCGGCGCGCCAGGTCGCCGTGTTCGTCGATGTCGAGCGCGTCCAGGGTCGCCATGTTTCCGGACAGGTTCCGGTAGGCGAGCGTTCCCTCGGCCAGACCAACCAGCACCCAGTCGCGCTCCTCGGGCTCGAGCCAGGCGATCACCAGTTCCTCGTGCCGGTCCTGCAGGTGCAGGGCGACCTCGACCTTGCCGGTCGCGCTGGTCGGCTCGAGCTGGATTCGGGCGATTCCGTCCTCCTCGACCGTGTAGGTCGGATTGGCCAGGTCGAGTCCGAGGATGCGCCGGGCTTCGCGCGAATCCCGGCTGCGCGCGGCCTCGTAGGGTCGGTTCACGCTGAACTCGCCGACCACCCCCTTGCGTGCGGGCATGCCCCAGCGGTCGCGCAGTCGCAGCGCGATCACCGGGTTGCTGCGCCCGTCGGCGCTGAGCCGCGAGTCTTCGGGGACCAACTCGGCGCGCACGGGCGCACCGGAGTAGTGGATCTGGTACTCGAGGCGTCCCGCGGGGCTTCCGTCTGCGGCGCGGGCGATCACCTCGAAGTGATTGGCGCCTTCGACCAGATCGACACCGCTCCAGCTGGTGAGCGCGCTGCCGTTCTGGCCGCGCAGCTGCCCGGCGAGGTTCAGGTTGGAAACCGGCTCCCCGTTCCGCAGCAGACTGATCTCGTGAGCCTGGTCGTGCTTGACCGCGATCTTCAGGCTGGGGATCTCGGGCGCGAAGCCGGGCATGGGCGAGATCCACTCGAGTCCGGGCGCGGCGCGCTCCAGCCAGGCCAGGTCGTGCTCGGGCTCGATCGGTTCGGCCTCCGGCTCGGGCGTCGGCACCACGTCCTCCGACCACTCGCTGCCGGGCAGCAGGCCCTCGGTTTCGACGATCTGAACGTCGGACGCCGAGCGGGAGTCCTGGAGCAGCACGGCCTGGGCCACGGGGGTGCGTACGGCGCGCGCCGTCGGCGTGCGGAACATCGCGAAGCTCTGGGCGTGCAGGCGCAGGTCGGGTTCGGCCGACTCGACCGCGCCCTCGAAGCTGAGCACACGCGCCCAACGCCCGCTGGGATCGTCCAGCCGATGGGTCACCACGTTCTCCGTGATCTCGGGATCGGCCAGCGGCTCGCCGTCGAGACGGCTCGTGCCGGGCTGGTAGACCACGCCCTCGGGCAGGAGCGAAATGATTCGCACGTCGCGCACCGGAACGCCGTTGCCGCGCAGCTCGACCTCGAAGAGAGCGCGGCCCTGCACGAGCCGGGTGCGGATCTGGGAGTTGACGTAGCCCTGCTCGGGCGCGCGCAGGGCGACGCGGAAGTCCGTGCGCCAGAGAGTTCCGCCCTGGATGTCGGCGAACTGGGAGAAGGCGCGGCCGGCGAAGCGCGTGTTCGACGTGCACGGCACCGGCTCGTACTGCACGGGCAGGCTGTCCATGTCGAGCTGCACGACGTGCACGCCGGGCTGGAGTCCTTCGAAGTGGAAGAAGCCGTTCTCGTCGGAGACCGAGTACGTGCCGTCCTCCAGATAGACGCGCACGCCGTCCAGGCCGGGCGTGTCCGGTCCGATCGCGCTCTCGCAGGCGCCGACCGCTACGCGGCCCATCAGGAGGGTGGAGCTTGCGAACAGCTCTTCGCGTACGATCACCGTCGCGCTGGCCTGGAAGGACTGGCCTCCGCCGATCACGTCGGCCTGCGCGACGTTCGTGGCGTCGCCGAGCGGCGTGCCCGAGGTCACCTCGAGCACGTAGCGCAGATTCTGCACCGCGGGCGCTGGCGTGACGGGCAGGGTGTAGGTGAGAGTGCGGCCGTCGGCGCTGATCAGCGGATCGGCGATCGCGACGTCGTTCAGGCGTGAGGAGCCGGTCTGGTAGCGGAAGCCGAGCGGCAGGCGGTCCGTCAGCAGGATGCCGGCCGGCGCCGCTCCGATGCCGGGGTTGGCCACCTGCAGGTTGTATTGCAGGAAGTCGCCGATCGCGACGGCGCTCTGGCTGGCGGTCTTCACCAGGAAGGGCAGCAGGGCCGTGGGATCGAGCGGCAGGTCCACGTCGATCGCCGCAGCCGTCGCGAGCGTGAAGGCCAGACCGCGCGAGGCGCCCGACAGGGCGTAGGGCGCGCCGGGCAGCGCCTGGAGCGCCGGGTCGGTGGCCGCGGAGGGTGCCAGGTAGCCGCTGGGCGGCGTCACCACGATGCGGTACGTGCCTGCGGGCACGTACGGGAAGCGATAGGTGCCAGCAGGGAACACGTAGATCTTGACGCCGTCGGTAAAGGTCCCGCCGGTCGTCACGGTTGAGGGGAAGGCGCTCACGCCGTCGTCGCCAAAGACTGCGGCCGGGAGGCCGCTGGCATCGTCGACCAGCGCGACGGTCACGCCGTCCAGCAAGCCACCATTCGAGCTGTCGAAGACGCGCGACAGCGGAGAGAGCTCCGCGGTGTCGCCGGCCACGTCCCCCGGATCCGCCGGGTCGGTGTACGACAGCGCCAGGCTGCCGCCGGCCAACCCCTGTAGCACGCAGTCATTCGCGGTGACTGCGGCTTCGGCGGTCTGGATGTGCCCCGTGAACACGCCCGACGCGACACCGGTCTCGGTGAGCTCGACGAGCTCGCTATCGCCGGCCGCGCTGCTGATCTGCACCAGCACGGTCTCGGCGAGCGCCGAGTCGAGGTTCTGGTCCGCGTCCGAGAGACGCAAGAAGACCGGAGCCCCTAGCGTGTATTGGGCCGCGCCGAGCAGGTCGACGGGGCCCGGCAACGCGATCGGCGTGCCGTCGAGCTGGACCGGCGGCGGGACCGGGTTGAACGGTCCCGCCACCAATCCGGTCGAGCTGCAACGGCTCGCAGGCACGATCACGTTCTGTGCGCCCGCGGCTGCGGGCGCGTGCTGCAACAGCTCGGCGGTTGCCGGGGTGCGCAGCGGGGCGACGATGGTGGTGTGCAGGTTGCTCTGCGCGGTCAATCCCAGCGCAGCGCCCAGGTCGTAGGTCGCGGTGGCCTGGTTGTCGATCGCGGTCCCCGCGGGGGTCTGCGCGGCGGACACGAGCGGCAGGCAAACGACCAGGGCAAGCGCCGCAAGTGCGGTGAGGAACCGCGGCGCGAGTGGGGTGGGCGCTCGACTCCGAACCCCAGCAGCGCGCAATACGGCACCCGTCCCGGCCATATGGCCGGGCGCAAGGCGCCGTACTGCGCCCTGAAGGGGGGAGGAGCGCAACTGGATTCCGGCTTACGGGTAGGTGATGGTTACCCGGTACATCACCGTGGCGTTCTCGCCCGTAAGCAGCGTGATGCCCGTGACCGTCACCGTGTTCACACCCGTCACGTTGAAGTCGCCCTCATCAGCGTCCGCGGCGTTGGTCAGCGCCTTTGGCGATCCCGCGATGTTCGGGGCGTTCACCACCATGCCGCTGGCGAAGGCGATGGTCCCGAGGCCGATCTCCGTGGACAGGTCATCCGAGATCGTGATGGCCGTCGCCGTCGCAGGACCTGCGTTGGCGATGGTCACCGTGTACTCGATGATTGCACCCGGGATGCGCTTGCGGTTCGGACCTGCGCCGTTGAACGGATCGGTGATGATCGCCGAAGTCTTCGTGATCGTCAGTGATGCGGTCGACACCTGATAGCCGCCGGCGGTCCCTTCGGTACCGTCGTTGCCGGCATCTCCGAAGACCACGTCGACTGCAGCCGTGTCTGGGCCTGCCGTCTCCGTGGTGTCCGCGCCGACCGGCGCCCCCGCCACTCCGGCGTCAGCAGTGATCGCCGTGAGAGTGACCGCCGACACGTCATTGCTGACCTGCACCCCCGGCACCGTGCCGAGGATGTACACGTCCACGAAGCCGTCGGCGGCCATCTCATCGATGAACGTGGCAGTGTCCTCAGCCACCTGGTAGCCCGCCGTGGTGCCATCCTCGACGAAGACCGCGAAACCGGTCATGTCGAAGTTGTCGGCTGGCGGTGCGAAGGGAGCCACGCCGGCGTTCGTTGCCGTCAGACGATAGTCGTGCGTGGCGTTGCCGGTATTCGTGACCCGATAGGTGGTGACCGCTCCGACCTGGCTCGGTACCACCGAGATGTGGGCCACGTCCTGCAGGACCACGGTCAGGTCGACGCGATCGTCCACGAGGAACGAGGTGTCCGCACCGAAGGTGGCCCCCGGGGCGCTGTTACCCACAGGCGACGACTCGATCAGCGTCTGCGGAACGGCGGCCACCGAATAGGTGACACTCGCCCGGTTGTCGATGCTCGTATTGGCCGCTGTTCCCAGCGCCCAGGCCGGCGACGCGCCGGCCATGACTGCGAGGACTAGCCCCACAGCCATGAGCTTTCTCTTGAGGGGATTCATTGCGCTTCTCCTTTTGTTTTCCAGAATCAACATTTGCTAGCTCTGCACTGCTTCACTGGAGCCGGGCCCGAAAGCGAACCGAACGGCTCTCCTTCGGGGCCAGCTCCTGCGTGAACTTCCAACGGATGTGGGTGTAGTCGGCGGCGGTCGCGGGCCGGACGGTTCCGTCGTTCTCCACGACTCGAAGCGTCGCGGGAGCGCCCCAGGACTTGCCGCCGTCCACCGAGAACGCGATGTCGCTGCCGGCACCGCTCGCGGATCCGTCCCGGTAGTCCATGTGCTCCGGGATCGGGTCTGTGACCGCGACGTCGCCGACCGGAACGTCGGCCAGGTTCGTGGTTGTGATCGTGTAGATCACGTCGGTTCCGGGAAGGACCTTCTCCGCCGGTACGCGGCGAAGCTCCACCTCTCCATTCGGCTTCGTGACCTCGACTTCGACCTCGGCCACGCTCTTGAGCTGGATCTTCCCGGGGGAAGCCTGCGCGAGAGCAATCGCGGGAACCAGGGTCGCGAGGATCAGGGCCATCTTGATGCTCGTCATTTCCATGTCTCCTAGTTGATTTGCACTTGGAAGCTGACGGTCTGCGTGGGGGAGGCGGCGTTGAGGGCACCGAGACCAACGGTGACCTCGCCGGGGTTGGTTGCGTTGAAGTCGCCGGTGTCGGCATCGCCGGCGTCCGTGAGTGGCGCGCCGTTCAAGAGCAGCGTGCCGGGCCGGTACGTCGTGTTCGCGGGAATCGGATCGGTGATCACGACGTTTGCGGCCGTGTCGGTGCCGGTCACCGTGACGTCCAGTGAGTAGGTGATGAAGGCTCCCGGCACGGGAGACGCACCGCCGCCCGGATCGAGCACGGCGGAGGTCTTGAGCACGTTCACCGAGGTGTCCGTGATCAGGTAGCTACCCAGATCGTCGTCATCCCCACCGGAGGCGCCGGCTACGGCGAAGGTTCCGCCGTCGCCGACACCCGCGGTGGAGCTGCCCGGCGCGCCGGTGTGGCTGAGCGCGTCGGCGGCGAGCTGGGCGTCCCCCCGGTCGTTCGGCGCGGGACCGGCGGGGATGTCGTTCAGGACGAAGACCAGGATGCTTTCGGAGCCCGGGGTGTTGGCGTCGAGTGTGGGGTCGTTGCCAGCGGGCACATAGGCGGCGTCGGGTCCGTCGAGGACCCCGTTGCCGTTGCTGTCGAGGAAGACGCCCGAAGGGGTGGGGTCGAAGTCGTCTCCCAGTAGGGCCGCGTTCGGGGTCAGGCGGAAGGTCTCGATGCCGTTGCCGACGTTCGTGACCAGGAACGTCAGCACCTCGTTGGTGTTGCCGGGGGCGGTGGGGACGGGACCGGCGGTCTGCAGCGTCACGTCGACGTCGATGAGCTCGTCGACCAGGAAGATGTGGGTATCCGTGATCGGGACGCCGGGTCCGCCGCCCACGGTGTAGGTCGCGGTGACGGTGTTGACGATGTCGTCGCCGGCTGGGGTGCCCAGGGCGAGGGCTTCGCCGGGCAGCAGGAGCAGGAGGGCCAGTGCCACGAGCCACGCGACTCGCGGTCCGCAGCACTCCGCGAACGGAGCTCTGGCGATCCCGGTACCCACGATCCCACACCGCGACTGGCCCCGGTCGGCGTGCGCACCTCTCCCGCAAAACAGCTGGAGTGGTCCCGCAGAACCTGGACTCAGCCCTTGTTGTGCCCCCGCCGCGTCCCGCGAAGACGCGCGGCGGGTGCAATCAACCCCACGGTTCCTAGATCGGGATCCGGGTGCCGGTTCTTGATGGGCCGGCCCTTAAGAAGGGGAACGCAGCCCCGTGTTGCCCGGAAGCTGCGCGCGAGTTGCCGGCGGGTTGCCGGCTAGGGAGAGGATCAGAAGCCGAGCTGCAGCCGCGCCGCCTCGCTCATCATGCTCGGCTCCCAGGGGGGCTCCCAGACCAGATCGACCTGGGCCGCGGTCACGCCCGGGACGGACGCCACCTTCTGCTCGACTTCGCCGGGCAGGATCTCGGCCACCGGACACATCGGCGAGGTCAAGGTCATGGTGACCGTCGCCTCGCCCTCGTCCGAGACCGCGATCTCGTAGATCAGGCCAAGTTCGTAGATATCGACCGGGATCTCCGGGTCGTAGCAGGTCTTGAGCGCCGCGATCACGGAGTCGCGCATGTCCTGCCCTTCGCCCAGAGGCTCGGTCGCGGGTTCGCTTCGCTGTTCTGTACTCATTCCGTCGTCACCTGTTCGCTCTCGCCTTCGAGGGCGGAGCGCATTGTGTGCCAGGCCAGACTCGCGCACTTGACCCGCATGGGGAACTCGCGCACCCCGGCCAGCACCGCGAGCTTTCCGAGCGCTTCCAGGTCCACGTCCCGGTCGGCTGGACCCGTCACCGTGTCGTGGAAGCGTCGAAACAGCTCGAGGATCTGCTCGGCGGGTTTGCCCTTGATCGCCTCGGTCATCAGTGAAGCCGACGCGGTGGAGATCGCGCAACCGCTTCCTTCGAAGCGGACGTCGCGCACCGTTCCGTCCTCGAGCTGCAGGTACACGGTCACGGCGTCACCGCAGATCGGGTTGTACCCCTCGGCCGAGTGGATCTCGCCATCCAACCGCCCGAAGTTCCGCGGCTTCTTGGTATGATCCAGGATCACCTCCTGGTACAGCTCGCGCAGGTCGGACATCAGCGGAACATCTCGAGAACGGTACGCAGGCCGGCGGCCAGGCGCTCGACCTCTTCGGCCGTGTTGTAGAGTCCGAACGAGGCGCGCACCGTCGCTGGCACCCCGAAGAAATCCATCACGGGCTGCGCGCAGTGATGCCCGGTGCGCACCGCGATGCCCTCCCGGTCCAGGATCGTGCCCACGTCGTGGGCGTGAACGCCGTCGAGCACGAAGGAGAGCACCGCCGCCTTCTGCGGCGCGGTCCCGAGTACCCGGACCCCTGGGATCTCGGCCACCAGCTCGGTGGCGAGCGTCAAGAGCTCGTGCTCGTAGCGCCCCACGGCGTCGAGCCCGATGCCGTTCAGGTAGTCCACCGCCGCTCCGAGCCCGACGACGCCCGCGATGTGCGGCGTTCCGGCCTCGAACTTGTGCGGAAGTGGCGCGTAAAGGGTCCCGTCGAACGAGACGCTCTCGATCATCTCGCCGCCGGTCTGGTACGGCTCCATTTCCTCGAGCAGCTCGGCGCGACCCCAGAGCACGCCGACGCCGGTCGGCCCGTACATCTTGTGGCCCGAGAAGGCGTAGAAGTCGCAGCCGATCTCGGTCACGTCCACGGCCTGGTGGGGAACCGCCTGGGCGCCGTCGATCAGGACCTTGGCGCCGCAGTCGTGCGCCAGGCGGATCATCTCGGCGACCGGGTTCACGGTGCCGAGCGCGTTCGACACGTGCGAGACGGCCACCAGCCGGGTGCGCGGACCGAGCAGGCGTTCGTACGCCTCGAGCACGATTGAGCCGCGCTGGTCGATCGGCGCCACGCGCAGCACCGCGCCGGTCTGCTGGCAGACCACCTGCCAGGGCACGATGTTGGAGTGGTGCTCCAGGTGAGACACCACGATCTCGTCACCCGGTCCGAGGCGCGGCCGCGCCCAGGACTGCGAGACCATGTTGATGCCCTCTGTGGTGCCGCGCACGAAGATGATCTCGCGCGCCTCGGGCGCGCCGATGAAGTCCCGCACGCGGTCGCGCGCCCCCTCGTACAGGGCCGTGGCCTCCTCGCAGAGCGCGTGCACCGCGCGGTGCACGTTCGCGTGGCTCGTCGAGTAGTAGCGCGAGATGGCGTCGATCACCGCGCGCGGCTTCTGGCTCGACGCGGCGTTGTCCAGGTAGGCGAGCGGCTTGCCGTGCACCAGCCGCTCGAGGATCGGGAAGTCCTTGCGGGCCTGTTCCACGTCGTAGCTCACGCCGGGTCTCCGCCGGGCAGCCAACCGAGCACGAACGCCTCGAGCCGCTCGCGCAACGCCGCCACCGGCAGGGAGCCGGCGATCTCGCTGGCAAACGCGAAGCTGAGCAGGGCGCGCGCGTCGCGCTCCCCGATTCCACGGGTGCGCAGGTAGAACAGTTGGTCCGGGTCGAGCTGGCCGATCGTGGCCCCGTGGCTGCAGCGCACGTCGTCGGCGAAGATCTCGAGTTGCGGCTTGGTGTGAACCAGCGCGCGGTCCGAGAGCAGCAGGTTCCGGTTGGTCTGCTGGGCCGAGATCTTCTGGGCGTGCGGCCGCACGTGCACGCGTCCGTGGAAGATGCCATGAGCCCGCTCGTCGAGAATTCCCTTGTAGAGCTCGTCGCTGGTCGTGTGGGGCGTGGCGTGGTCGATGGTCGTGTGGTGGTCGAGCAGCTGGCGGTCGCGCCCGAGGTACAGGCCGCGCAGCGCGCAGTGCGCGCCCTCGCCAGCCAGGTTCGCGCGGATCTCGAGCCGCGCGAGCCGCCCGCCAAGCGCCAGCGAGTGCGAGGTGTAGTGGCTACCCGCCTCCTGCTGCAACGCGATCGCGCCCAGGGCCAGCGCGTCCGGACCCTCGTGCTGGAGCATCACGTGCTCGAGGTGCGCGTCGCAGGCCAGGAAGAGTTCGGCCACGGTGTTCACGAGATACGGTCCCGGCCCGGTCCCGAGTGCGTGCTCGACCAGCACCGCGTGGCTCCCGGCGCCGAGCGCGAGCAGGGTGCGCGAATGAGTGGCGGCGGGTGCGGCGCCCGGGGTGTGCACGCGCAGGATCTCGAGCGGCTGATCGAGCGACACGCCGTCCGCGATCTCGAGCAGCGCGCCGTCCTCCCAGAGGGCCCGGTTCAGCGCCGTGAGCGAGCGCGCCTTCTCGTCGGCCAGCGCACCGAGCCCCGAGTCGAGCGAAGCGTCCTCGGCGAGCGCCGCGGCGAGCGAGCGCAGCCGCACGCCGGGCGGCAGTTCATCCGCTGCCGGCTCGACCACGCAGCGTCCGTTCACGAACAGCAGCCGCGGCCCGAGTGGCTCCGGCAGGGCGGGCAGCGGCGCTGGCTCCGCCGACGCCCAGTCGGTTTCGGCCAGCTTGCGCAGGTTCGTGAAGCGCCAGTCCTCGTCGTGCGTGGTGGGCAGGCCGGCGGCCAGGAAGCGTTCGAACGCCTCTCTGCGCGGCTCGAGCGCGCCGGGCAGGTCGCGGTGCCGCGCTTCCCAGGTGCGGCGGAAGGCGTCGAGCGCGTTCGCGGGCTGGCTCATGCGGGAGCCCCCGGGCCCTGCACCTCCTGCTCGATCCAGCCGTAGCCGCGCTCCTCGAGTTCGAGGGCGAGGGCCTTGTCGCCGGACTTCACGATCCGGCCGTCCAGCAGCACGTGGGTGTAGTCCGGGACCAGGTACTCGAGCAGGCGCGCGTAGTGCGTGATCGCCAGCACTGCGCGCTGCTCGCTGCGCAGTCCGTTCACGCCGTTCGCCACGATGCGCAGCGCGTCGATGTCGAGCCCCGAATCCGTTTCGTCCAGCACCGCGAGCCGCGGCTCGAGCAGAGCCATCTGCAGGATCTCGTTGCGCTTCTTCTCGCCACCCGAGAAGCCCTCGTTCACCGAACGGTCCAGGAACTTCGGGTCCATCTCGATCGACTTCATCTTGTCCTTCACGAGTTCCAGGAAATCGAAGGCGTCGATCTCGTCTTCACCGCGGGCCGTGCGCACCGCGTTCAGCGCGGCGCGCAGGAAGAAGCCGTTGGTGATGCCGCGGATCTCGACCGGGTACTGGAAGGCCAGGAAGATGCCGCGGCGCGCGCGTAGCTCGGGCGCCATCCCCAGCAGATCCTCGCCGTCGTACCGCACCTCACCGCGCGTCACGTCGTAGCCTTCGCGGCCGGCCAGCACGTTCGCCAAGGTGCTCTTGCCCGAGCCGTTCGGACCCATCAGGGCGTGGACCTCGCCCGGCTGGATCGTGAGGTCGAGGCCGCGCAGGATCTCCTTGCCGCCGACGCTGGCGTGCAGGTCGCGGATCTCGAGCAGTGGAGCGGTCATGGCTAGCCCACGCTTCCTTCCAGGGTGACCGCCAGCAGCTTCGACGCCTCGACGGCGAACTCCATCGGCAGCTCGCGGAACACCTGCTTGCAGAAGCCGCTCACGAGCATCGAGACGGCGTTCTCCATGTCGATGCCGCGCTGCTGCAGGTAGAAGAGCTGGTCTTCGGAGAGCTTCGAGGTGGTCGCCTCGTGCTCGAGCGTGGCCGAGGTGTTGCGCACGTCGATATAGGGAAAGGTGTGGGCGCCGCACTCGTCGCCGATCAGCAGCGAGTCGCACTGCGAGTAGTTGCGCGCGTTCGCGGCCTTCTGGTGGATCTCGACCAGGCCCCGGTAGGACTGCTGGCCGTGCCCCGCCGCGATGCCCTTCGAGATGATCGTGCTCTTGGTGTCGCGGCCCAGGTGGATCATCTTGGTGCCGGTGTCGGCCTGCTGGTAATTGTTGGTGACGGCCACCGAGTAGAACTCGCCGACCGACCCGTCGCCCTGCAGGATGCAGCTCGGGTACTTCCAGGTGATCGCCGAGCCGGTCTCGACCTGGGTCCAGGAGATCTTCGAGTTCGTACCCTTGCAGCGCCCGCGCTTGGTCACGAAGTTGTAGATGCCGCCCTTGCCGTTCTTGTCGCCCGGATACCAGTTCTGGACGGTCGAGTACTTGATCTGCGCGTCGTCGAGCGCCACCAGTTCGACCACGGCCGCGTGCAGCTGGTTCTCGTCGCGCATCGGCGCCGTGCAGCCCTCCAGGTAGCTCACGTAGCTGCCCGGCGCGGCCACGATCAAGGTGCGCTCGAACTGGCCGGTGTTGGCCTCGTTGATCCGAAAGTACGTCGAGAGCTCCATCGGGCAGCGCACGCCCGGGGGGATGTACACGAACGAGCCGTCGGTGAAGACCGCGGAGTTCAAGGTGGCGTAGAAGTTGTCGGAGTAGGGCACGACCGAGCCCAGGTACTCACGCACCAGGTCCGGGTGCTCCTGGCCCGCCTCGGAGAACGGGCAGAAGATGATGCCGAGCTCGGCCAGCTTCGCCTTGTAGGTGGTCGCCACCGACACGCTGTCGAACACCGCGTCGACAGCCACGCCGGACAGCATCTTCTGCTCGGTGAGCGGGATGCCGAGCTTGTCGAAGGTTGCGAGCAGCTCGGGGTCGACCTCGTCCAGGCTCTCGAGCTTGGGCTTGGCCTTGGGCGCGGAGTAGTAGCTGATCGCCTGGTAGTCGATCGGTGGGAATTTCACGTTCGCCCAGCGCGCGTCCTCTTCGCGCATGGTGATCCAGCGCCGGTAGGCGCGCAGCCGCCAGTCGAGCAGCCAGTCGGGCTCACTCTTCTTGGCCGAGATCGTGCGGATCACGCCCTCGTCGAGGCCGGGCGGGAGCGTGTCGCCCTCGATCGGCGAAACGAAGCCCCACTTGTACTCGCGCTGCGCGAGCTCGTCGATATCCTGCTTGCTGCTCATCTCCGCTTCCTTCGCGCGGCGGCTAGCCGCGTGTTCCTTGAGCTGCCTCGTCCGGCGAGTCCAGCCAGACTGCCAGCACTCTCTCGTGCGTGAGCAGGTCGGACAGGGTCACACCGCCCAGCACGCCCTGCACCGCACCCTCCACTCTCCGCCAGAGCGCCCGGATCGAGCAGGCCTGGCTGTGCACGCAGTTGGCGAGCTGTCCCGGGTGGGCCTCGCAGAAGCTCTCCGGGAAGAACGAGCCGCCGAGCGCCTGGATTACGTCCCACGGCGTGATCTC
>CAXMNF010000019.1:0-1985 GCA_964194645.1 uncultured Gammaproteobacteria bacterium | reverse complement strand
GGAGGACGGGTCGCGAGCTCTTGCGAGCGACGCGCCGCACGGGCCCCCAGTCCTAACTAGTTCCCGTCCAGAAACTCCGCTCAGCAGCTGAGCTGCGCACCGGATCACGCCGACTGGCGGGTGTCGATGACCTGATTCTCGGCACCGGAGAGCGGCGGCGGAGAGCTGGCTGCGATCCTCGCGCAGCCCAGTCGGGCCGTCCACCCGACAGCGTCCTGTTTCATGCTGGTGCGACGGTCCGGCGTCAGCCAGCGCCCGCCGCGATGACGTGCCGTGCGAGCAAGAGCAGGTTCGCGGAGACGACACTCGCCCAGGTGTAGGCGTGGAAGGACGCGAGTCCGCTCCACGTGCAACGTCTGAGACCAAAGCAGCGCTTGAGAAACGAGATCCCGGCCTCGACTCCTGCGCGGAAGTTGCACAGCTTCCTGTAGACCCACTCGCTACGCACCATGTCGGTGATCTCGATGCCGCGTCGCTTGCTGAAGCAAACGTCCTGGACGCCCCGCTCCTTGATCTCGATGAGGTTGGCCTTCGAGCAGAATCCTCCATCGAAGGCCACCTGACGCGGAGCGCGGCCCTGCACGCGAACCTGCCTGTCGATCATCTCGACCGACAGCGTCGAGTCGGCTGGGTTTCCATCCAGCACGACCGCATCGAGCACGAGGCCCGAGGCGCCCGTCGCCAGGCAGACCTTGTGGCCGTAGAGGACGTCGCGCCGATCCTTGATGATGATGTCGGTGTGCTCCTCGAAGATCGAGACGAGCTTCTCATCGGCGGGGACCTTCTCGCCGAAGGCCACCCGACGGTGCGTTTGGTCCTCGACGCGTTCGCCGAGCCCGACGAAGTGCCTCAGTTGGAAGCTGATGGACTGCGCTTGGACGAGGTCCATGATGCCGCCAGCTTTCACCTCGCCGAGCTCAGCCGCGATGCGGCGCGCATCCTCGAGCACGTCGTTGGTCGCTGCCAGCAGGTCCCGGTAGGCCTCCTTGCGGAGCTTCTGGTTCTTCGCGTGGAGGATCCTCATGGCTCGTCGCTTCGCGCGGCGCGTGCGGTTGCGGAACTGGAGGCCGAACCGCTCCTTCGCCTCGCTCATGAGCCGGCTCAGCACCCGCACGGCATCCCACAGCAACTGGCCGTCCGTCGGGTGATGGATGTTCGTTCCGGTCACCGTGCAATCGACCCGGACTTTCTGGCCTGACTCGATGCCCGCCACCCGGGCGTACATCACGAGCACCTCGTGGATCTGCTCGAGAGTTGCAGCCTGGACGCGCTTGATGTTGACCTGCAGGGTTGAACGCTTGGGCCCGGCCTGGCGGAGATCGAACCGACAGAAGCGGCGGAGACTCACGGAGTCGTCGAGGTGGAAGGCCAGCTGGTCGTAGCTCAGGTCGTGCATCTGCTTGAGCACGAGAGCTCGGACCACCTGCTCGGCGGTCAGTCCGGGGCGACCTGTCCGTGGGTTCTTCCGCCCCTTCGGCAGGTCCGCGAGCACGAGATCGAGCACCTGCGGATGCGCGTCGAGGATCTCGCTGATGACGGCGAGCTCGCGGACGTGCTGATGCTCGTCGGACGGGCTGTGGTCTGGCGGAAGGGCGAGCTGTTGTTGTAGTTTCTGTCGCATCGGGGGTGTCGCCTCGCGTCGTTGGTGCTCGGAAACAAGGTGTTTTAGACGATCCCTTGTCTACAGCACTTCGCGCGCGGCGTCACCCCCGAACTACGCAAGCGTCATGCAAGTGATCTGCTCTCAACGACTTGCGAGTTTCTGGACGAGAACTAGCTAGCATGGACTGGGGACGCTCGGGCTTGCCGGCACTTCCCTCGCATGCCCCAGTCCCTGTTGGAGAGGCGGCGCAAGGACGACCACTGGGCGTCCGTTAGCGCCGGGGTCTGGGGCATCGGAGGACGGGTCGCGAGCTCTTGCGAGCGACTCGCCGCACGGGCCCCAGTCCAAGCTAGAACAGGGGGGGTTGGTCGCCGTCCTCGCG
>CAXMNF010000018.1:0-18700 GCA_964194645.1 uncultured Gammaproteobacteria bacterium | reverse complement strand
GGCGTGATCACGGTCGAAGAGGCCAAGGCCATGGAGACGACGCTCGAGGTCGTCGAGGGCATGCAGTTCGACCGCGGCTTTCTCTCGCCCTACTTCGTGACCGACACCGAGCGCATGGAGGTGGTCCTCGAAGATCCCTACATCCTGATCTTCGAGAAGAAGATCTCGAACATGCGCGACTTGGTGCCCATGCTCGAGGGCATCGCGCGCTCCGGGAAGCCGCTCCTGATCATCGCCGAGGACATCGAGGGCGAGGCGCTCGCCACCCTGGTCGTCAACAAGATCCGCGGGACCCTGGCCTGCGCCGCCGTGAAGGCGCCGGGCTTCGGCGACCGCCGCAAGGCGATGCTCGAGGACGTTGCCGTGCTGACTGCCGGCAAGAACATCAGCGAGGACCTGGGCATCAAGCTCGAATCGGTCACGCTGCAGGACCTGGGCCGCGCCAAGCGCGTGCTGATCGACCGCGACAACACCACCATCATCGACGGCGCGGGCAAGAAGTCCGACATCGAAGGCCGCGTCAGCCAGCTGCGCGCCCAAGTCGAGGACACGACCTCGGACTACGACCGCGAGAAGCTCCAGGAGCGGCTCGCCAAGCTCTCGGGCGGCGTCGCCGTGATCCAAGTGGGCGCCGCCACCGAGGCCGCGCTCAAGGAGAAGAAGGCGCTCGTCGAGGACGCGCTGCACGCCACCCGGGCCGCCGTCGAGGAAGGCGTCGTGGTGGGCGGCGGGGTCGCGCTGATCCGCGCCGAGAAGGCGCTGGTCGGCCTCGACCTGCCCGGCGACGAGGCGCTCGGCGTCGCGATCGTGCGGCAGGCGCTCACCGCGCCCCTGCTGCAGATCGTCGCGAACGCCGGGGCCGAGCCCGCGGTGGTCCTGAACCGCGTGCGCGAGGCCGGCGGCAACTTCGGCTTCAACGCGGCAACCGAGGAGTACGAGGATCTGACCAAGGTCGGCGTGATCGACCCGACCAAGGTGGTGCGCATCGCGCTGCAAAACGCGACGAGCGTCGCGGGGCTCTTGCTCACCACCGAGACGGCCATCGCGGACAAGCCCGAGAAGAAGGACGGCGGCATGCCGGGCGGTGCGCCCGACATGGGCGGCGACATGGACTTCTAGCAGATCAGCTGGATGCGTCGGCGGCCAGGCGCTCGGCCTGGTCGCCGACCTTCACGATCGCCCGCGCGATCTGCTCCATGAGCTCCGGCGCGTCCTCGTGCAAGCTGGCCTTGATCTGCAGCTCGCGACCGCACAGCTCCTCGGCGACCGGGCAGTCGCCGGGCCCGTAGCGCGGCGGCGACTCGTGCAGCGACCACGGGAAGCCCCGGCCGATCCAATCGCGGTTGCGGATGCGCGGGCGCAGGTGGAAGGGTACCCCCACGTACAAGCCGGCCGGGACACCCTCGGCGACCAGCGCCTCCAGGAAGCGGTCGCGGCTGATCGGCAGCACGTCTGGCACGTACGTGAACGGCACGTGGTAGTAGGCGTGGCGCGAGCCCTCGGCGCTGTCCGGGGGCTCCTGCACCTGGAGATAGGGCAGGTCGCGCAGAGCGTCGTAGAGCCGCTGCGCGTTCTTGGCGCGCAGCTCGGTCCACTCGTCCAGCCGGTCGAGCTGCGCGTTCGCGATCGCGGCCGACGCGGTGTGCATGCGGAAGTTGAAGGCGAGCGAGTCAATGCGTTCGCGGAACTCCGCTAGCTCCAGCTCCGCAACCAGGCGCTGCGGGTGCGTGCCCATGCTCATGGCACGCTCATAGTGCACCCGGTCGTCGCAGATCAGGATGCCGCCCTCTCCGCCGGTCAAGGTCTTGCTGGCCTGCAGGCTGAATGCGCCGAACGCCCCCCATGTGCCCACGCGGCGCCCGTGGTACCAGGCACCCGTGGCCTGCGCGCAGTCCTCGATCACCGGGACCCCGGCCGCGTCGGCCACGGCCAGCAGCGCCTCCATGTCGGCCGGGTAGCCGAACAGGTGGACCACGACGATCGCGCGCGTGTTCGGCGTGATCTTCTGCCGCACCGATTCGGGATCGAGCGCGAAGCTCGAGCGCTCGATGTCGGCGAAGATCGGAACCGCGCCACATTGCAGCGCGCAGGCGATTGAAGCACCCCAGGTGAAGGGCGAGCAGATCACCTCGTCGCCCGGCAGCACTCCGGCTCCGTGCACCGAGAGCATCAGCGCGGCCGTGCCTCCGTTCGTGGCCAGCGCGAAGCGGCGGCCGTGCATTTCGGCGAAGCGGTTCTCGAACTCGCCCTGGATCCCCGTGTTGCCGACCGGGCAGAGCGGCTCGCTGGAAAGCACGCGGGTCACCTCGGTCAGGACCGAGTCGTCGATCTGGGGCCACTCCGGCAGCGGCAGGGTTACGCTCCGCGGTCCCCCCAGCAGCGCCAGCTCTTGCGCCACTAGAACACCACTGTGCGACGCCCGTGCACGATCACCCGGTCGTCGACCCAGGCCCGCACCGCCCGGGCCAGCACCATCCGCTCCACGTCGCGGCCCTTGCGCACCAGGTCCGACACGTCGTCTCGGTGAGAGACCGCCTCGACGTCTTGCGCGATGATCGGCCCCTCGTCCAGCTCCGACGTGGCGAAGTGCGCGGTTGCGCCGATCAGCTTCACGCCGCGCTCGTAAGCTTGCTGATAGGGGCGCGCGCCCGTGAAGGCGGGCAGGAAGCTGTGGTGGATGTTGATGATGCGCTCGGGGAAGCGCGCGATGAAATCGTCGGACAGCACCTGCATGTAGCGTGCGAGCACCAGCAGGTCGACCCGCTCGCTTGCCAGCAGGGCGAGCTCCCGGCGCTCCTGTTCCGCCTTGTTCTCAACTGTGATCGGGAACACGTGGTAGGGAATTCCGTACTGCTCCGCGGTCGACTTCAAGTCGGGGTGGTTCGAGACGATCAACGCAATCTCGCAGGGCAGCTCGCTCAGGCGGTGGCGTAGCAACAGGTCTTGCAGGCAGTGCTCGAACTTCGAGACGAACAGCGCCAGGCGCGGCGGGCGGTCCGAGTAGCAGATGCGCCAGCGCATCTCGTAGCGGCCGCACTCGATGCGCAGCAGGTCCTCGAGCTCCTGGCGCGAGATGTCGAGCTCGTCCAGGTCGAAGCGGATGCGCTGGAAGAACACGCTCTCGACGGGATCGGTGTGCTGCTGCGCCTGCAGGATGTTCGCGCCGTGATCGTAGAGCAGGGCCGAGAGCGCGGCGACCAGCCCCTTGCGATCGGGGCAGCAGACCAGGAGCGTCGCGTGCCCGGGGGCGCTCAAGGGTCGTCCCCGCGCAGCTCCTGGGCGATCGCGATGCAAGCCTGGCGGGCGGTGCGGCCGCTGCGCCCCGCGCGCTCCAAGGAGAAGCGCAGGGCGCGCCTGCGCAGCTCGTCGCGGTCGACCCAGCCCATGCCCAGCTCGCGCGCGTGGTGCTCGACGATGCGCAGATACGTGTCCTGGTCGAAGCAGAAGAACGGGAGCAGCAGGCCGAAGCGATCCGACAGCGAGATCTTCTCCTCGGCCGTCTCGCCGGGGTGCAGCTCGTTGTCCGCGCCGAGGCGCGCTTCGCGGTTTTCGGAGTCGTACTCGGGCATCAGGTGCCTGCGGTTCGAGGTCGCGAAGATCAGCACGTTCTCGGGACGCGCCTCCAGACCGCCGTCGAGGATCGCCTTCACTGCCTTGTAGGAGTCGTCGCCCGCCTCGAAGGACAGGTCGTCGCAGACCAGGCCGAAGCGCTCGGGTCGGTCGCGCAGCTGCGCGTAGATGCGCGGCAGCTCGAACAGATCGCCGCGCTGGACCTCCACCAGGCGCAGTCCCTTCGGGGCGAGCTCGCGCAGCAGGCCACGCAGCGCCGAAGACTTCCCCGTGCCGCGCTCGCCGTACAGCAGCACGTCGAGCGCGGGCGATCCGGCGACGAAGGCCGCGGCGTTGGCGCGCAGCCGCTCCACGGAGCGCTCCACGCCGATCAATCCCTCGAGCGGATACAAGTCGGGGTGCCGGATCGGCTCGAGGCGGCCGTTGCGCCAGCGGTACGCCCAGGCCTCCTCGGCGCTGCGCGCGGGATCTTCGCTCTGGACGGACAGCCAGTCGTCGGCGAGCTGCAGCAGGCGCTCGATGCGCGGTAGCAGCCTGTGCCAGTCCTGGTCAGCCATCGCGAGATCCTACAGCTTGATGCGCCGGCCGCGTGCCGCGGAGCGCGGCAGCAGCAGGCCCAGCACGACCCCTGCCAGCGCGATCGCCGCGCCGGCCGTCATGCTGCGCCAGCGCTGGGTTCCCTCGTCGTTCAGCTGCTCGAGAGAGGCGTTGCGCGCCCGCAGCTCCCCGGTCTCGCGCAGCCCCTCTCCCTGGGTGGCCAGCTCGCCCTCGAGCTGCTCGACCCGCTTGCGGGCCTTGGCCAGCTGGGATTCCAGCCGCGGCAGCGCAACGCTCGCGGGCGGCGCATTCGACAGGTAGCCCTGCGGGAGCCAGCCCTCGCTGCCCTCGCCCGTGCGCACCCTGATCCAGCCGTCGCGCTGGTCGAGCTGGGACACCGCGTCGCCGGACACCAGCACGCGAATCACCGAGTAGCCGTCGCCGGGCCCGTCGCGCAGGTTGATGCGCAGCTCGTCGCGCACGTACTGGTCCTGGGCGTGGCTCGTCGGAGCCAGCGCGAGCCAGACGAGGGCGAGGATCAGGCTGCCGTGCCGCACTGACACACCTCTAGCGCGTCGCTCGCTAGCCTTCCAGCGAGCCCGCCCGGCCGCGGGCTCATGTCGCGAAGAACAGGCGACACCAGAGCACGGCGGCGGCGAAGCCGGTCAGGTCCGCCGCCAGGCACGCCAGAACCGTGTGGCGGGCGGCGCGGATCTGCACGCTGCCGAAGTACAGGGCGAGCACGTAGAATGTGGTCTCGGTGCTGCCGCTCATCACCGACACCAGGTAGCCCGTGAACGAGTCCGGACCCTGGGCCGTCATCGCCTCGGTCATCACGCCCAGCGCGCCGCTCCCCGAGAGCGGGCGGACCAGCGCCATCATCAGCGCCTCGGCTGGCAGGGACGTGACCCCCTGGAGTTGGGCCGCGATCCATTCGAGCGCGCCGGACGCGCGGAACATTCCGACTGCCACCAGGATCGTGACCAGGAACGGGATGATCATCACGAAGATGTCGAAGCCCTCACGCGCGCCCTGGATCACGGCATCGTAGACCTTCACGCGCCAGCCAAAGCCGGCCAGCACGATCACCACCATCAGCACCGGCAACAGCCACGAAGAGAGCACTTCCCGGGTGAACGCCCAAGCGCCCAGCTGGTCGGCGCGCGCCGCGTGCAACACCAGGGCCGCGACCAGCGCCACGAGAACTGCGCCGCACAGCAAGAGGCGCAGGGGAGCGGGCTCGCCGCGGATCGCGGCCACTTCTTTGGCCTGGTCGAGGCCGCGGATACCGTCGGCCAAGGTCTGCCCCGCAGGGGGCTCGATCTGGTCGGTGTAGCGCTCGACCGCGAAGCGGCGGCGACGCTCGAGCAGCTTCGCGACGCTCACGCCGATCACCGTCGAGCACAGCGTGGCCAGCACCGTGGGCACGAAGATCCCGGCTGCATCCAATGAGCCCAACCCGGCCCGCACCGCGATCACTCCAAGCGGCATCACGGCCACGCCGGAAGTGTTGATCGCCAGGAAGAGCGCCATCGCGTTGGTGGCCACGCCGGGAGTGGTGTTCAGGCGCTGCAGCTCCTGCATGGCCTTCAGCCCGAAGGGCGTGGCCGCGTTCCCGAGCCCGAGCATGTTCGCGGCCATGTTCATGATCATCGCGCCCATCGCGGGATGGTCGGCCGGGACCTCGGGAAACAGCCGGCGCATGAGCGGCGCCAGGCCGCGCGCCAGCGCGCTCATGAAGCCGGCGTCGCGCAGCACGCGCATCAGGCCGAGCCACAGCGCCATCATGCCAAGCAGGCTGATCGCGACGCTGATCGCGGCCTTTGCCGAGTCGATGCTGGCCTGCATCACCTCGGGCATGCGGCCGGTGAAGGCCGCGACCAGGACCGAGACGACGATCAGACCGACGAAGATGCCGTTCAGCAAGTCCCCTGGGATCTCCTAGCGGGGGAAGGCGTCGGGGAGCCCGCCGTCGACGGGGAGCGACGCCCCCGTGGTCGGCGTCTGTTCGCTGGCGAAGAACACCACGGCACGTCCTACGTGTCGCGGCGTGACGCGGGCCTTGAGCAGGTTGCGCTGCCGGTAGAACTCCGGGAGTTCGGACGGCTCGAGGCCGCGCGCCCGAGCGCGCTCCGGACCGATCTGCTGCCACAGTCCAGAGGGATTCTCCGCGTCACCGAAGACCGCGTCGGCGTTGATCATGTTCACCCGCACGCCGTACTCTGCGCCCTCTAGCGCGGCGATCCGCCCGACCTGGTGAGCGCCCGCCTTGGACGCGCTGTAGGCACCGAAGCCGGCGCCCGGCGCGAACACGTTCTTGCTGGACACCAGCACGATGTTCCCGCCGGTGCCCTGGCGCTTCATGTGGCGCAGGCTCTCGCTCACCGACAGGAAGGTGCCGGACAGGTTCACGTCCACAGCCTTCTGGAAGTCGTCGAGCGGCAATTCCTCGAGGCGTCCGGCACGCGCGACCCCGGCGTTCGCCACCAGGATGTCGATGCCGCCGAAGCGCTCGCAGGCGCTCGCGATGGTGCGCTCGACATCGACCTCGTCCGTGACGTCGCACTCCTGGATCTCGCAGTTCTCGCTGTCCAGTCGCTCGGCTGTGGCCTGGAGCCGCTCGGACGCCAGGTCGGCCAGCAGCACGCAGGCGCCGGCCTCGAGCAACTCGCGCGCCACGCCCTCGCCGATCGCGCCGGCGCCGCCCGTCACGAGTGCCACCTGACCGGCCAGCGCCGGTTCCGCGCGTCTGCCCAGCTTGGCCTGCTCCAGGCTCCAGTACTCCATGTCGAACAGGTCGGTCTCGGCGAGGCCCGTGTAGTGCCCGATCGAGCTGGCCCAGATCTTGGTCTTGATGGTGTGCTCGGCGATGTCGGCCGCGACGCGCGCCTCGCGGCGGGTGCGCCCGGCTGCGAACACGCCGATTCCGGGCAATACGAACACGCGCGGATCCGGGTCGAGCATGGCGCGCTCGACGCCCCGGGCGCGCACGCAGCGCTCGAAGTACGCGCGGTAGCGGTCGCGGAACGCCGCGACCCCTCCGCGCAGCTGCTCGGCCACCGCGTCGAGGTCGCCGTACGGGGGCCGCTCCAGGAGCAGGTAGGGGCCCTTGGTGCGGATCACGTGGTCGGGTGTGATCGGCGGAGACTCGGCCAGCTGCGGCCCGAGCTCCGAGGCGGCGAAGTGCAGGATTTCGTCGCTCGAGCGGTGTTCGAGCACCCAGTGGCGCAGACCACCGCCCTCGCGCGGCGAGGCGAGGGCGCCGCGCACCAGCGGGGCGACTTCGGCCGCCTCGCGCATCGCCACGACCGGGCGTGCGCCCAGCGGGCGGCGGCCCTCGGTCCGTTCCGCGATGTGGCGCTCGGCCTCGTCGACCAGCGACACGTGGCGTTCGTAGCTGCTGCGGGCGTCGTCGCCGAAGCTGAACAGCCCGTGCTTCTCGAGCACCAGGCCGAGCACGTCCGGTTGCTTCTCGTAGATCTCGGCGGCCTGCTTGGCGAGTTGGAAGCCGGGCATCACGTAGGGCACCCACGCCACGCGCTCGCCGTAGAGCGCGCGCACACGCGCCTCGCCGTCCGGCTGGTTCACAAGCGCCAGGATCGCGTCGGCGTGCGAGTGGTCCACGAAGCGCTGCGGAAGGAACGCGTGCAGCAGGGTCTCGACCGACGGGGTTGGCGCATCCGGAGCGAGCAGCGCGCGGCGCTGCTCGGCGACCATCTGCTCGTCGTCGAGTGCGTCGAGGCTGCGCAGCGAGCGCAACGGCTCGAGGCGCAGCGCCGGCAGGCCCTCCGGTCCGATCGAGGCCAGGTCGTGCCCGCTGCCCTTGACGTGCAGCACCTCGATCTCGTCGCCGTACAGATCGCGCGCGCGCGACTTCACGGAGGTGTTGCCGCCGCCGTGCAGGACCAGGTCCGGGTCCGCGCCGATCAGGCGCGAGCTGTACACGCGCAGCGCCAGCTCTTCCGGCAGGTGCGCGTAGCGCTCCACGAACTCCGCGGCTTCCGAGTCCCCCCAGCGGCTCTGCATGCGGCACAACGTAGCCGATCCTCGCGGGCTTATCGCCGGCTGCAGGGCGTGTGCGAGGCCCCGCTGGCGCCTCTGGCGGGTGCGTCGCCGGAGGCTGGCGGATGCGGCTGCTTGCCCGGCCTCCGCAGGCCGGATACTCTCGCCTTTCGACGGAATCCGGTCGGGAGTTGGTAACGCAACCTCCATCGTACGACCGGTCCGGTGTCACGCGGATCCGGCGGGCGGGCATCGGAGTGGGATCTGGGTCCCGCGCAAGTGAACGCGCCGTGGAAGGAGGTGATCTAGTGTCAGATTCGAAAACGGTGACGCGTGAGGTGGTTACTACCTAGGTCAGCACACCTTCAAACGGTGGCATGACCTGGGAACCCAGGTAACCGCCGAACCCCGAGGTTCCGTTTGGTCACCGAGCGGAGCGCCCGCACCGCCGGTCGCAGCACCTCGGGGTTTTCCCTGCCTGGGAGCACTGATTGGATCTCGCCGAACGCATCCGTGAGCAGCTGCGCAGCCTGGAGCGCCAGGAGTTCGGCGGCCGCTTCCACCTGGCCCGAGCCGACGCCGAAGGCGTGCTCTCGGCCTGGAGCTCCGCGCACTGCGCGCTGGCATTGCGCTCGATCGACCCGGAGCTCGCCGCCGAGGAGCTCCGTGCCCTGTACCGCGCCTGCCAGCTCGAGAGCGGCCTGGTCATGCAGGAGCGCCTGGTCGAGCAGTCGCAGCCCGGCGCGCACTTCACGACCCCGCCGGTTGCGGCCTACGCTGCGGCCCGGCTGGTGCTCTCCGGCGACAGCGAGGCGCGCGACGTCCTGGGGCACGCCACCGCGGAGCTCGACGCCATCTGGAGCGAGCGCCTGCCGGCCGACACCGACCTCCCGGTGATCCTGCACCCCAGCGAGTCGGGCACGCCCACCAGCCCGCTCTTCGACGACCTGGTCGAGTGGGAGGACCCCGACGAGTGCGACGAGGAGCTCGCCACCCTGGCGCGCTCGGCAGCGGCCTGCCACTTCGAGCCGGACCGCGCACTGCGCGCGGGCCACACCTTCGTGGTCGAGGACCCGGTGTTCTGCGGTTGGTTCCTGATCGCCCTGGAAGAGGGCGAGCTGGCCTGGCAGAAGCTCGGCGACGGCGCCGCCGCGCAGAAGCTCTCGATCCGCTCGCGGATGATCGCCGAGGCGATCGCCGAGCGGCTCTGGTGGGACGCCGAGGAGGTGTTCGTGGCGAGCGATCGCCAGCGCGGCCAGCCTCTCCAGGCGATCACCGCAGGTGGACTCGTGCCGGCGCAGAGCCGGCTGCTCGCGGAGAACGGCCGAGCGGGCCGGGCGATTACCCGGCACCTGGCGCCGGGATCGGCTCTGTGGGGCGCACGCGGCATCAGCGCGAACCCGATCGTACGCGACCGGGTGGCTGACCCGGGCGCGTCCGACTGGCGCGGCAACCGCGCCTCGGCGCTCACCCAGTACTGGGCGCACCGCGCGCTGCTGCGCGCCGGACGCCCGTCCGATGCGCGCGTGGCGCGCGGCCAGCTGGAGGGCCTGATCGAGGAGCAGGGCTTCCGCAGCCACTACGACGCCCTGAGCGGCGAGGGCGGCGGCCAGATCGGCGTGATCCTGCCCGCGCTCGCCCTCGAGATGGCCGCCAGCGAGCCCGACTAGGCCGAGGCGAGCCCGACCCCGGCGGCGCGTGGCCTCAGCCGGGTTGTGCTTTCGGCCCGCAGTGCGTTATCGTCGTTCCGTAATAAAGAACACAGTTTCATTATTCGGAACATCGCAATGGAGCTCTCCGGGACCATCGAGAAGGCCGTCGAGGTGCTGTTTCACCTGCACCGGGAGGCGTCGCCCTGCGGCGTCACCGCGATCGGCCGCGCCCTCGGACTGCCGAAGTCCACGGCCCACCGGCTGCTGACGGCGCTCGGCCGCCGAGGGCTGGTCGAGCGCGACGAGCGCGGCCGCTACCGGCCGGGCATCGCGCTGGTCGCGCTGGGCATCGGCGTGCTCGAGCACGAGCCGGTCGTGGTGGCAGCCGAGCCCATGCTCGAGGAGACCGCCAAGGACGTGGGCGAGACGGTCTTCCTGGCCGCCGCCCGTTCCGGCCGGCTGATCGTGCTCGACAAGCGCGAGGGCTCCGGCTTCTTGCGCGCGGCGCCGCGGGTCGGTGCGGAGATTCCCGTGCACGCCACCGCGATCGGCAAGGTGTACCTGGCCTTCGCTCCGGCGCTGCTGGCGCCTGCGCCGCTCACCGAGTTCACGCCGCGCACGACCACCGACCCGAAGCAGCTCGCGCAGGAGCTCGAGCGCGTGCGCAATCGCGGCTGGGCGGAGAACGAAGACGAGTGGACCGCCGGTCTGGCCGGCGTGGCTGCACCGGTGCAGGTGCGCGGCCGGCTGGTCGCAGCAATCGCGATCGCGGGGCCGACTTCGCGCCTCTCGCGCGATCGGCGTGGTCACTTCGTCGCGCGGGTCCGCGACGCGGCGGAACGCGTCGCCGCGCGTCTCGAGGGGAGATCACGATGAAGGTGTGGCTCGATGGACAGGTTACAGACGGCGAGGATGCTCGCATTCCGGTCGACGACCACGGACTGCTCTACGGCGATGGCGTCTTCGAGGGACTGCGCAGCTACGACGGCCGGGTGTTTCGCCTGGCCCGCCACCTGGAGCGTCTCGAGGTGTCCGCGCGCGCGATCGGGCTCGAGCTCCCGGGCGGGCGCGGCGCGCTCGCCGGGATCGTGCGCACGACGCTTGCGGCGTCCGGGCTCGACGACGCCTACATCCGCCTGCTGGTCACGCGCGGCTCTGGTCCACTGGGGGTCGATCCCACGCTCTGCGGGCCGGCCCGCGTGGTGTGCATGGTGGACCACGTCAGTCTGTACGCACCCGACGTGGTGCGCCGCGGTCTGGATCTGGTCACGGTCAGCGTGCGCCGCGCGCCACCCGACGCGCTCGACTCGCGCGTGAAGAGCCTGAACTACCTGGTGAGCGTGCTCGCCAAGCGCGAGGCGCGCCTGCGCGGCGCGGACGAAGCGTTGCTCCTGAACGGCGCCGGCCTGGTGGCCGAGGCAGCCGTCGCGAACCTGTTCGTGTGGCGGCGCGGAGTCCTCCGCACCCCGCCCGCGACCGACGGCGCGCTCGAGGGCGTGACCCGGGAGGCAATCCTGGAGCTGGCCGGCGGCCTGGCGATCCCCGCCGAGGAGCGCAGCCTGGGGCGCATCGACCTGCTCGGCGCCGACGAGGTGTTCCTGACCGGAACGGGCGTGCAGATCGTGCCGGTGCGCTCGCTGGATGGCGTCGAGATCGGGAGCCAGCGGCCCGGCCCGCTCTGCGCGAAACTCAGCGCCGCGTTCGAGGAGCTGGTCCGGGCGCGCGAATGAGCGAGTGGTGGGCCACCTGCTCGGGCGGAAAGGCGTGCTCCGGCCCGAGCACGCAGGCCGCGCGCGCATCGCAACGCAGCTTGCACGGCTCGAGCTCGAGGCGCGAGCGGTAGCAGCCCTCGACGTCGACCCCGCGGAGGCCGACGACGCCGCCGTGGCAGGCGCTCGCGCAGGGCGCCGGGCAGCCCGTGCACGGAGCGAACGGCTCCGGTTCAGCCCAGGCCACCGCCCGGGGCAGGTAGACCAGCCCGCGCAGCGACAGCCAGGGACCGTACTCGCTGTGGAGCAGCACGCCGACGCGGCCCGGCGTGCCGAGGCCCGCGCGCTCGGCCAGCGCGACCAGCGGCAGGTAGGCGCCCGCGCGCTGCTCGTGGTACAGCGCGAAGCGTGCGTCGGGAGCACACGCTTCGCCGAACGCGCGCGCCGTATAGCGGTCCAGTGGGTCGCGCTCGAGCGACGCCTCGGGCGAGGTTCGGAAGCGCGGCCACAGCGAGCGACCCGCATTTGCGACGACCAGGATGCCGCGCGTCTCCGTGAACACCGTGTCCGCGCGCCACGGCTCGGGCACCAGCCGATCGTATTCCTCGACGGACAGGGAAGCGCAGAGCCCGAAGCCCGCATCCGCCAGGCGCCCGCGGATCCGCTCGATCACCCGCTCTCGAGGCGTGCGCCCGCGGCCAGCCCGGTGCGCGCCGCGAAGTCCTGCGCCGGCTCCTTGCCGGCATCGGCGCGCACCCGTCCCACGCGCAGCACGCCGCCGCGCAGGGCCAGGGCCAGGCCGCGCTCGTCCACCGAGACGATCGTGCCGGGCGCGCCCGCGTCTCCCGGCTCGAGCCGCGCGTCGAACAGGCGCACGGCCCGCGCTCCGCTCTTCAGGTACGCGCCGGGCTGCGGATCGCAGGCGCGCGCGAGCCGGTCCAGCTCCCCCGCCGGGCGCGACAGGTCGAGCGCGGCCAGGGTGTCGTCGACCAGACCCTGCGCCGTCGCGCGACTCTCGTCCTGCGCCGCGGGCTTGGCCTGGCCGGAGTCGACCAGTCGCACTGCCTCCACCAAGGCCTCGACGCCGAGCGGGCAGAGCTTCTTGAAGAAGAGCGATCCGGTGGTCTCGTCGGGAGCGATCGCGACGCCGCCCTTCTGCACGACCAGGGGTCCCGTGTCGACCCCTTCGTCGGGTACGAAGACGCTGACACCCGATTTCGACTCGCCCCGAATGATCTGCCAGTGCATGGCGTTGCCGCCGCGGAAACGCGGCAGCAGCGAAGGGTGGAAGCAGAGGCTCATGTGCCGGGGCGCGTCGCTGATCGCGCGCGGCAGGAAGGACGTCTGGGAGGCCATCACGTTCAGCTCCGCGCCGAGTGACCGGTAGCTCTCGAGAGCAGAGGCGATCGGCTCGCCGGACTTCTTCTGGAAGTAGCGGCGCTGGAAGAGCGGCAGGCCGAGTTCCGCAGCACGCGCTGCCAGCGCGTCGGGTCGGCCGGCGTCGGGCGGCGCGAATACGCCGACCAGCTGGTGTCCGTCGGCGAGCAGGCGGTCCAGGCAGTCCGTCGCGAGCGGCGCCTGGCCAAAGAGGGCGATGCGCAGGGTCACGCGGCCACTCTAGCAGAGCCTCAAGTGCAGCCGCGGCGCGAGGCCAGTTCGCGGATCGGCCGGGCGGGTACGCCGGCCGCCAGGCAGCGCGAGGGCAGGTCGGAGGTCACTACCGCACCGGCCGCCACCACCACGTCGTCGCCGATCGATACGCCGCGCAGCACCAGGGCCTGAGCGCCCAGCCAGACCCGGTCGCCGATCCGCACCGGCTCGATCCGCTGGGGCGTCTCGGCGTCGAGGTCGTGCAGGTCGGCGTCGAGCACGCGCGCCCCGAAGCCGAGCCAGCAGCTGTTCCCGATCACGATCTCGCGCTTGGCGTGTAGCATCGCCCCGTTGATCAGCGCGTCGTCGCCCACCTCGAGCCGTGCGCCGCGGTGTGCCGTCAGGTAGTTCGTGCCGTACTCGCTGCGCAGCCAGGTGCGCGCGCCGAGTCGCAGCAGGCCATCGCGCTCCACGCGGATCCGATTGCCCGCGCGGCGCTCGGTTGCGAAGCCCGGACCCAGTTCGAGCCGCGCGCCGGGCTCCAGCGCGACGTCCGAGAGCCGCAGGTTCGGACTCGTGCCGGCTGCGGCGCAGAGTCGCGCACCGAAGCGCCGCCGAAAAAGCGCGAAGCGCGCACGGTCGGTCGCGAAGATCAGGCGCAGCAGGGCGGGGGACACGGCGCGCAGTGTAGCCCGACGGGCGGTTCTCGACCGCAACTCCGCGGGACTGCTCAGCATCTCCACCGAACAGCCCGATACGAGCCAGGTGAAGGACGCCCGCCTCGCCGCCTATCTGGAGAGCCGGATCGCCGAGGAGCTCGAGCCCGGCGAGGCGCTCGGCGGAGCTGGCGCGCCTGTCCGTGGCGTCGTCGACTGGGCCCTGGATCTGGTCTCGCAGCGCGCTCCCGAAGAGCTGCTCGTGCGCGTGGCGAACCGGAGCGACGACGCCGGTGTGCGCACCGTCGTGGAGCTGCTGATCGCCGACCAGCCGTTCGTGGTCGACACCTTCCGCCTCAACCTGCGCCTGCTCGAGCTGCGCGAGCGGCTCTTCGTGCACCGCCTGCTGGCCATCGAGCGGGACGAGGACGGCAGCGTGGCGCGCCTCGGTCCCGACGTGCGCGATGTGCGCGAGGTCTACCTGTACGCCGAGCTGCCGCCGATCGAGGACTCCGCACGCCGCGACGCGATTGCCGAGGAGCTGCGCGGCGTGTTCGAGAACCTGCGCTGGGTGGTGGCCGACCACGGCCGCATGCTCACGCGGATCCGCCAGCACACAGCCGACCTGTCGTTTGCGGGGAAGTCCGGATCTCAGGAGATCCCGGCCCCCGAGCACCTGCAGCACTTCCTGTCCTGGCTCGGTGACGACAACTACGTGTTCTTCGGCTACCGCTGGTACGACACCCGGCGCCGCGACGGCGCCTGGGAAGTGCGCACCGATCCCGGCAGCGGCCTGGGCCTGATGCGCCATACGTCGGGCTCGCGCTTTCTCGAGGAGCGAGACGGCTACGCAATCCCGGCGTTGGTGCGCGCGCGGCTCGACGATCCGCGCTTGGTGTTCTTCGACAAGTCGCGCACGGCCTCGCGCTTCCACCGGGAGGGCCGGCTCGACTGCCTGTCCGTGAAGGTCCTGGGCGAGGACGGCGAGTTGCGCGGCTTCGGCCGGTTCATCGGCATGCTGCGGCACCGCGCCACCCGGACGCGAGGCTCCGACCTGCCGATCCTGAGCGCCCGCCGCGATCGGCTGCTGGCCGAGCTCGGCGCGGAACGCGGCTCGCACGTCTACAAGGCCGCGATCGAGGCGTTCGACTCGCTGCCCCTCGAGTTCCTGTTTCCCTACGACCGCGAGGACGTCAGCCGCGTGGTTCAGCAGGTGCTGCGCGCCGGTGAGAGCGGCGGGGTCGAGATCGCCGTCGTGCCGGACCCGCTGAACCGCTCGTTCTTCGTATCCGTGATCCTGTCGCGCGCGCACTACACCGAGCAGCTTCGCCAGGGGCTGCTGGACCTGCTCGTTGAACGCTACCAGGCGAACTACGTCGACCACCGCAGCTCGTTCGTCGACGACCAGACCGCGCTGATCCACTTCTTCTGCACGTCGGCGGACGATGTGGACCTCGAGGTGCTCTCCGACCTGGAGTGCGAGGTGCGCGAGCTCGCCACCCCTTGGGAAGAGCGCTTCGAGAGCGCGCTGCTCGAGCGCCACCGGGAGCAGGACGCGCGACGGCTGGCGGCCGAGTACGGGCGGGCCTTCCCGGAGGAGTACCGCTCCGCGACGCGAGTACCCGACGCGTGCGAGGACCTGGCGCGGCTCGAGCTGCTGCGCTGCGGCGCGAGCCCGGTAGAGCTGCGCGGCGCGCAGGATGGGGCGCAACTCAAGATCTACCTGCCGGCGCGTCCCTACCTGACGGACCTGCTGCCGATGCTCGACAACTGTGGTCTGCGCGTGTTCGATGCCACCCTGACCGAGCTGCCGGGCCTGGCGGCCGCGCCGCTCTGGATCGCGACCTGCCGCATGGCCGAGCCGGAGGCCGGCGCGGATCCGCTCGCGCTCGACGGGCTGCGCGCCGTACTCGAGGGACGCATGGAGGACGGGCGCATGAACCGCCTGATCCGCGGTGCGCGCATCACCTGGCGCGAAGTAGACCTGCTGCGTGCCTACTTCTCCTGGGCGCAGCAGCTCGGCATCGCCCCGCAACTGCGCCGCGCCGCGGGTGTCCTGCTGCGCTACCCGGACGCCACGCGTGCCCTGCTGGACTGCTTCCGCACCCGCTTCGACCCGGACCTGCACGGCGAGCGTGCTCCCGCCGAGCGCGAGGCGCACGAGGCGCTCGACCGCGAGCGGGCGGAGATCCGCACCGCGGACGAGGATCGAGTGCTCGCTTTGATTCGCGATCTGATCGGCGTCACCGTCCGCACCAACTTCTACGCGAGCGGGCCGGACGGCGATCACGTGATCGTGCTCAAGACCGTGCCGCGCGAGCTGCCGCAGGCGCCCTCGCCCAGGCCCTGGGCGGAGATCTTCGTGCACGCCGCGGATCTCTCGGGTGTGCACCTGCGCGGCGGGCCGATTGCGCGCGGCGGCATTCGCTGGAGCGATCGGCTGGGCGACTTCCGCACCGAGGTGCTGGGCCTGGTGAAGACTCAGATGGTGAAGAACGGGCTGATCGTCCCGGTGGGTGCCAAGGGAGGCTTCGTGCTGAAGCGCCGGCCGGCGGCTCCCGAGGACGCGCGCGCCGAGGCGGACCGCCAGTACGCGCGCTTCATTGGCTGCCTGCTCGCCCTGAGCGACGACCTGGTGGACGGCGCGGTCGTCGCGCCCGAGCGCGTGGTGCGCCACGACGGCGACGACCCGTACCTGGTGGTGGCCGCCGACAAGGGCACCGCACACCTGTCCGACACCGCGAACCGCGTGGCCGAGGCGCGCGGCTACTGGCTCGGCGACGCGTTCGCGAGCGGCGGCAGCGAAGGCTACGACCACAAGGAGCTCGGCATCACCGCGCGCGGCGCCTGGGTGTGCATGCGCCGCCACTTCCGAGAGCTGGGCATCGACGTCGAGTGCGAGCCGTTCACGGTCTGCGGAATCGGCGACATGTCCGGCGACGTGTTCGGCAATGGGCTCTTGCTCGCGCGCCAGGGCCGGCTGCTGGCTGCCTTCGACCACGAGCACGTGTTCATCGATCCGGACCCCGAAGCGACCGCCGCCTGGCAGGAGCGCAAGCGCCTGTTCGAGCTGCCGGGCTCCCGCTGGAGCGACTACGCTGCCGCGAAGATCTCGGCCGGGGGCGGGGTCTTCTCGCGAGACGCACGCGAGCTCCGACTCTCTCCGCAGGCACAGCGCGTACTGGGCGTCGAGGCGGCTGTGCTGTCGGGCGAGGAGCTGGTGCGCGCCGTGCTGCGCATGCCGGTCGACCTGCTCTGGAACGGTGGTGTCGGCACCTACGTGAAGGCCAGCAGCGAGGCCCATGCCGAGGTCGGCGACCGCGCCAACGACGGCGTGCGCGTCGACGCGCGCGAGCTGCGCGCCAAGGTGGTGGCAGAGGGCGGCAACCTGGGTCTCACGCAGCGCGCCCGGGTCGAGTTCGCGCTGCTCGGCGGCCGCGTCCAGACCGACGCGATCGACAACTCGGGCGGGGTCGATCTCTCCGACCGCGAGGTAAACTGCAAGGTGCTGTTGGCCGCGCGCAGCGCGGACGGACGACTGGACCGCGCGGAGCGCAACCGGCTGCTGCGCAGCTGCGCGGACCAGGTGGCGGCAGCGGTGTTGTGCGATAACGAGGCGCAGAGCCGCTGCCTGTCGCTCGACGCACTGCGCGCCGCCGAGGACTCGCGCCGCATCGATCTGGCCGTCGAGTTCCTGGAGCGCCAGGCGGGGCTCGACCCGGCTCTCGAGGGCTTTCCGGACAGCGACGCGCTGCGCACCCGCCTGAATCAGCAGGGCACCGGCTACACGCGCCCGGAGCTCGCCGTGTTGCTCGGCTACACCAAGCTCCTGGCCAAGCGCGAGCTTGCGCAGTCGATGCACCTGCAGCACCCCTCGTTCCGGTCGGTGCTGCCCGGCTACTTCCCCGAGGCGTTGCGCGAGCGCTTCGCCGCCGAGATCGACACGCACCCGCTGCGCCGCGAGATCGCCGCGACCCAGCTCGCGAACCTGGTGATCGACCAGGCCGGCGTGACGCTCGTGCCGGAGCTGTGTGGCGCGCTGGCCGTGGGCGTGGCCGACGTGGTCGCGGCGTACCACACGATGGACGGCTTGCTCGACGCCCGTGCGCTGCGCCTGGCGCTCGAAGTGGCGCTGGCGCCCGAGGCCGCGCGGCTTGCCGCCGCGCTGCGCGTGGAGGCGGCGGTGCGCGAGGCGGCGCGCGGCCTGCTTGGGCTGGAGCGCCGCGCCGTGCTCGAGCCCGACGAGCTGGCGCGCCGCGCGGAACGGGTGGAGGGCCTGCGCGAGGTCGTGCACGTCGAGCTCGATCCGGACGAGGCCGAGGCGTGCGAGCGGCGCGTAGCCGAGCTGGCCGGCGCCGGCTTGGACGAGGCTCTCGCGCGGCGCGTCGAGCGGCTCTCGGGCGTGGTGCGCTCGCTCGGCGTGCTGTCCCTCGCGGCCGATGCGCAGGCCTCGTTGCCCCAAGCCGTCGAACTCTACGTGCGCGTCGGCAAGGCCACCCGTATCGCCTGGCTCTGCGACCGGCTGGCGCGCCCGGACCGGCGTGACCGCTGGGAGCGAGTGGTGGCCGAGAACCTGCAGCTCGAGGTGCTCGAGGTGCAGCGCGCGCTCACCGGACAGCTCCTCGCGCGGGCGCACGGCGCGCCGCCACTAGAGGTGTTCCGCCGCGAGCAGGGCGCGGCATTGGCGCGCATCGACGAGCTGGCGCGCCGGGTCGAGGCCGAGGCGCCACGCGGGCTCGCGCCGCTCGCGGTGGTCGCCCACCACATCCGCCGACTGAACTCCTAGCCCTCGAGGGGTTTGACGCCGGTGCGCCAGGCTGCGCGGCCTTGGCTGCGGATGGATTCCTGGTCGACGCTCGCGAGGGGGTCGCGGCCGTCGAGGAAGAGTTCGAGCCAGCGCAGCTGATCCAGGCCCCAGAAGAGCTCGTCGCCCACGCGCATGGTCGGGATGCCGAAAACGCCGTGGTCGACGGCGGCCTCGGTC
>CAXMNF010000017.1:0-12201 GCA_964194645.1 uncultured Gammaproteobacteria bacterium | reverse complement strand
CGCGTGTCGCGCGCCAGCAGCAGGTCGCGCGCCAGGCCCAGCCAGGGTCCGCGGAACCAGTCCTGGATCGGCGGCGCAAAGCCCTGCTTGGGCCGCGCTCGCAGGTCGGGCGGGAAGACGTCGGCGAATGCGTCCTTCAGTAGGCCCTTCAAGTGGCCGTTCGGACAGCGCAGCTCGGCGGGCACCGAGGCGGCCAACTCCAGTACCCGGTGGTCGAGCAGCGGTGAGCGCGTCTCCAGGCTGTGGGCCATGCTGGCCAGGTCCAGCTTCGCCATCAGGTCCTCTGGCAGGTAGCCCTGCACGTCGGCGAAGCACAGCCGGTCGTAGAGCGCCTGGCCGGCGCGCGGGTCGTCGACCCAGGCGCGCACGCGCTCGGCCTGCGCACGGGCGAGCGACTCGCGGATCTCCCCGCGGTACATACACTGCTTCTCGCGCTGCGAGAACATGCGCAGCAGCCACGCGTAGCGCGTGCCCAACGACGGGTCGGAGAGCTGCAGCAGGCCGTCGAGCTGGCGTCCGCGCAGCGGAGCGCGCGGACCGAGTGCGCCGCGCGCCAGCGCCAGGGCCGGCCGCAGCGGCGCGAGCCAGCGACGGCGCGACTCCCAGCGACGCAGCCGCGCGTAGCGCTCGTAGCCCGTGAAGCCCTCGTCGCCGCCATCCCCGGTGAGGGCGACCGTGACCTCGCGGCGCGTCTCGCGCGCCAGGAACCAGGTGGGCAGCGCCGAGACGTCGGAGTACGGCTCTTCGTAGAGTCGCGCGAGTTCCGGGAGCAGTGACGCGTCGTCGGCGCGCACGTGGAACTCGTGGTGTGACGTGCCGTAGCGCTCGGCGATGCGGCGCGCATGCGGCAGCTCGTTGTACTCGGCGTGCTCGAAGCCGATCGAGAACGTGTCGACCGGACGGGCGCTGGCCTCGGCCATGCAAGCGACCACGATGCTCGAGTCGATGCCTCCGGAGAGCAGCGCGCCGAGCGGGACGTCGGAGATCAGGCGCTTGCGCACCGCGGCCTGAACCTCGTCGCGCACGCACTTGCGCCACTCCTCGGGCGTGCGCTGCTCCTTGCGCCGGTAGTCGAGACTCCAGTAGCGCTCGACCCGCGTACGCCCTTCCTCCCAGACCAGCAGGTGCGCCGGCGGGAGCTTGCGGATCTCGCGGAAGCCGGTGCCCGGCGAGGGCACGTACGCCATGCCGAGGTACTGGTCGAGCGCGGCCGGATCGACCTCGCGCGATACCAGCCCGCTGGCCAGGATCGCCTTCAACTCGGATGCGAACACGATCCCGCCGGGAAGCTCGGCGTACTTGAGCGGCTTCTTGCCCACGCGGTCGCGCGCCATGAGCAAGCGCCGCCGCGGCGCGTCCCAGATCGCGAACGCGAACATCCCTTCCAGCCGCTCCACCAGCGCATCGCCCAGCTCCTCGTAGAGGTGCACCAGCACTTCGCTGTCGGTGCGCGAGCGGAATCTGTGGCCGCGCTCCAGGAGCTCCTGCCGCAGCTCCGGGAAGTTGTAGATCTCCCCGTTGTAGACCAGCTGGATGTTGCCGTCCTCGTTCGGCATCGGCTGGTGCCCGGCCGCGGACAAGTCGATGATCGAGAGCCGCTGGTGAGCAAGGCCCGCGCCGCGGCCCGACCAGATGCCGCGGTCGTCGGGGCCGCGGTGCGCGATGCTGTCGCACATGCGCGCGAGCAGCCGCTCGTCGACGCGCCGCTCCGGCGCCTCGTACACGATGCCCGCGATTCCGCACATCAGTCCGCTACCTGCACCGGGAGCCGAGCGTATGGAAGGGGCGCGCGCGCCGCCACACGGCTAGCGCCGGGCGGCCGCCGCGCGGCCGGCGCGCCGCCCGAAGAACGTGCCGTCGCCGAGCGACAGGCCGCTCGAGTAGCCGCCGACCGCCAGGCCCGAGGTCGTGCGCCCGGCGCCGTACAAGCCGGGAATGCGCTCGCCCTCGGGGGACAGCAGCTCTCCGTTCGTCGAGGTGTGCAGGCCGCCCAGGGTGAACGCCGCGTAGAGCGAGCCGGCGGTCGTACAGTCGAACGCCCCGTACGGGCCCCGGTCGAGCGGCTTCAGGTAGTCGGGCCCCTTGTGGAACACGGGGTCGCGACCCTGCGCGGCGTGCCGGTTGTAGAGCGCCAGCGTGGTCTCGAGGCTGCCGGGCGGCAGGCCCAACTCGCGCTCGAGGTCGGCCGGACCTTCGCCGACTGCGGCCACCTCGCGCGGGTAGTCCGGCTTCTCGAACACCTCGTCGTCCACTACCAGCCAGGCGCGGCCTTCCTGGTGAAGCAGAGCCCACTCGCCGAGTCGCCCGTAGTAGGCGTCCTCGTTGATGAAGCGCTGTCCTTGCGCATTCACCAGGATGCCCCGCTTCAGCCCCCAGGGTTGGGTTGCGGGCAGCGAGATGCTGGCGGCGTCCATGTGCAGTACGGCCGCGCCGGCGGCCATGCCCAGTCGGATGCCACTGCCGTCGTCGCCCTCGGCGCCGACCCGGAACTTGCACTCACGCACGCGCGGCATGTGCCGGGCCAGCATCTCGTCGTTCTGGATGAAGCCGCCGGTCGTCAGGATCACAGCGCGACGCGCACGGATCGCGAGTGGCTCGCCGAAGCGCTGGGCGAGCGCGCCCACGCAGCTTCCGTCCGGCTCGAGCACCAGCGCCGTACAGCGCGTGTCGGGCTGCACGCGCGCGGGGCTCGCGTCCAGCGCGGCGACCAGTTGCCGCATCAGCAGGTGTCCGACGGCGTCGGGCCCCTGCGGCACGTGCCCGCGCGGGGCCGCCTGCGCGCGCTCGGCGAATGGGTGCGCGCGTTCCGAGCCGGACCAGACCAGCCCGTCGTCGGTCGGCGGCTCTCCGCTGCAGCCGTGGTAGAACGACGGCTTGAAGGGCACTCCCTGCTCGGCGAGCCAGTGGTAGTGCGCGACGCTCTCGTCGCAGTACAGGCGAATCTTGGCCAGGTCGGGGCTCGCGCCGCACGAGTCGGCCAGGTAGCGGTACATCGCGTCGGGCGTGTCCTCGAAGCCGCAGGCCTGCTGGATCGGCGTGCCGCCGCCCAGGTAGACCACGCCGCCCGACATGGCCGACGTGCCGCCGCCGCCGCTGGCGCGCTCCAGGACGAGGGTCTCGGCGCCGCAGCGCGCTGCCTCCAGCGCGGCCGCCGCGCCGGCGGCGCCGAGGCCGACGACCAGCACGTCGGTCTCCATGTCGAAGCGAGCCAGCTCGCGCTGGTCAATGCGTCCCATGGGCATGCGGCGCGTAGCCTCCCACGCCGCAGCAGCCCGTTCAAGCACGGCGTCGCGCCGCGTTCAACGGTGGTAGCATGGCCCGCGGAGCGCGCGGCCTTCCGCGCGGGAGGCGCTGCGATGGAGACGATCCTCTTCGATGTCAAGGACCGGGTCGCGACGATCACGCTGAATCGTCCGGAGCGCATGAACGCCTGGAATGGGCGCATGGCTGCGGAACTTTCCGACGCTCTGCACGAGTGCAACGACTCGGACGAGGTGCGGGCCGTTGTGATTACCGGCGCCGGCCGGGCGTTCTGCGCGGGCGCGGACCTGGGCAGCGGCGCCGACACCTTCAGCCCCGGGGAGCGGCGGCGGCGCAACGAGCCCGCCAACCAGAAGCCCCGGCCGATCTTCCCCTGGCAGATCGACAAGCCGGTCGTGGCGGCGATGAACGGCCACGCGGTCGGCGTGGGCATGACCTATCCGATGATGTGCGACCTGCGCATTGCCGCGGAGGACGCCAAGCTGCAGTTCGCGTTCGTGCGGCGCGGCGTGATCCCGGAACTGGCCTCTCACACGATCGTCGCGCGGGTGGTCGGACTTTCGACCGCGGCGGACCTGCTGCTGTCCGGTCGCATCATCCGCGGCCGCGAGGCGGCGGAGCTGGGTCTGGTGTCGCGCGCGTTGCCGCGCGACGAGGTGCTGCCCGCGGCGCTCGAGTGGGCGCGCGACGTGGCGGCGAACGCCGCGCCGCTGTCGGTCGCGATCAGCAAGAGACTGCTCTGGGAGAGCTTCGGCGCCTCGGTGCCAGAGATGCGCCGGCGCGAGGATCGCCTGTTCGGCTGGATCGGCGCACAGGCGGATGCACGCGAGGGCGTCGTTTCGTTTCTGGAGAAGCGGTCGCCCGAATGGAAGCTGTCGGTGAAGCGAGACAAGCCCGACCTGTCGCCGCCGAAGTCCTGACGAGCGAACGCGTGCAAGACGCCCTGATCCGCAAGGGGATCGTCGACTCGCCGCTCGGCCGGCTGCTCGGCTTCGTCGCCGAGGAGATCGAACTCGAGTCGGTGCGCGTGCGGCTGCCGTATCGGCCCGAGGTAACGACCCTCGGGGACGTGGTCCACGGCGGCGCGATCGCGGCCCTGGTCGATACGGCCGCGACGGCGGTCGCTTGGTCGGCAGTAGACGATCCGGCCGGCGCACGCGGCACGACCGTCGGCCTGAACCTGTCGTACCTGTCCGGGGCGCGCAGCCAGGACGTGGTCGCGCACGCGACCGTCGTGCGCCGCGGGCGCTCCTTGGTCGTCTGCGACGTGGCCGTGGCCGGCGCCAACGGCACCCTGGTCGCGAAGGCGCTCGTCACCTACAAGCTCGACCGGGCGCCCGCGTCCTAGGCTGGCGGTGCCGCCGCGGCTGCACGCCGACGTGCACGACGGGCGCGCTGAACAGCGAGGCAGCCGCCGACTTCCACGCCGCCCTCGCCGACACCCTGAAGCGCCCGCCGGCTCCCTAGCTTCTTTCGCGAGCGCGCAGGCGCGCGGCTAAAGGGCAGGGCTCGTCTGCCGAAACGGAGATCATCCCCACCCGGATCTTCCCGCTGGAGACTTCGCTCGTGATGCGTTCGACAGCTGCCGTGGTGGCCCTGTCGGGTCTTTGCGGCTGTGGCACGCTGGTCAGCTCGGCCACCAGCCGCCTGGCCGGGGACCTGTCCACTGCGCTCCTGAACCAGGCCGACGTGCAGACTGCGCGGGACGGCCTGCCCGCCTTCCTGCTGCTGATTGACGGGCTGATCGAGAGCCAGCCCGAGTCGAGCGATCTGCTGCTGGCGGGTGCGCGCCTGTACGGCGCGTATGCCAGTGCCTTTGCCGCCGACGAAGCGCGTGCCCAGCGGCTCTCCGAGCGGGCGCGCGGCTACGGACTCCGGGCGCTCTGTGCCGAGGCGCGGGCGCTCTGCGAGCGTGTGGCACAGCCGTACGAGGCATTCGCCGAGGAGTTGGCGCAGACCAACCGCGGGGATGTGGACGCACTCTACGGCTTCGGCGCGGCCTGGGCGGTCTGGGTGCAGGCGCGCGCTGGAGACTGGTCGGCCGTCGCCGAGCTGCCGAAGATCCAGGCGCTGATGGAGCGGGTGGTGGAGCTCGACGAGGGCCACGACCGCGGCGCTGCGCACGCCTACCTGGGCGTGCTCACCACGCAGCTGCCGGCCACTTTGGGCGGCCAGCCGGAGCGCGGCCGGCAGCACTTCGAGCGGGCCGTCGCGCTGTCCGAGGGCCGCAACCTGATGATCAAGGTGCTCTACGCGCGCTCCTACGCGCGCTTGGTGTTCGACCGGCCGCTGCACGACCGGCTGCTCGGCGAGGTGCTCGCGGCAGACCCCGAGATGGCCGGCCTGGTGCTCACCAACACGCTGGCGCGCCAGGAGGCGAGCGAGCTTCTTGCGGGCGCTGACGACTACTTCTAGCCGCGCGACCGCGCGACCCCGGGGAGGACCATGTTCGTACGCCAGCTGATCCTGGGCAGCGCGCTGCTCTTGGCGGCCGCTCCCGCGGCCGCAGCGACGCTGAAGATCGCGACCGTGGTGCCCGAGGGCAGTGCCTGGATGCGCGAGATGCGTGGCGCGGACGCGGCGATCCGCGAGCAGACCGCCGGCCGGGTGAAGCTCAAGTTCTACCCCGGTGGCGTGATGGGGAACGACCAGACGGTGCTGCGCAAGATGCGAGCCGGCCAGCTGCACGGCGGCGCGTTCACCAGCGGCAGCTTGACCGCGCTCTACCAGAACGCCGACCTGTACAGCGTGCCGCTGATGTTCCGCTCCTTCGACGAAGTGGACTATGTGCGCCGCAAGATGGACCCCTCGATCCGCGAGGGTCTGGCACGCGCCGGCATGGAGGTGCTCGCGATCAGCGACGGCGGCTTCGCGCACCTGCTCTCGCAGAAGCCGGTGCGCAATACCGCGGACCTGAAGGGCACGAAGGTCTGGGTGCTGGAGAACGACGTGCTGAGCCGCACCGCGCTCGAGCTGGCTGGGGTCTCGCCGGTGCCGCTGTCGATTGCCGACGTCTACACGGGCCTGCAGACCGGCCTGATCGACACGGTCGTGGCGCCGCCCATGGCCGCGATCGCCTTCCAGTGGCACACCAAGGTGCGCTACCTGACCGACGTGCCGCTGGTCTACCTGTCCGGGGTGCTGGCCGTGGACCGCAAGGCTTTCGAGCGGCTCGCCGCCGACGATCGCGGAATCGTGCGCGAAGTGCTGGCAGAGGCGTCGGCGCGCCTCGACCAGGAGGGACGCATGGGCCACGAGCAGGCCAAGCGCGCGCTCGCCGAGCACGGCATCGAGTCGGTCACCGCCTCGTCGCTCGAGGAGCTGGCGCGCTGGCACGCGATTGCCGAGCAGGCGCTCCAGAAGCTGCACGGTTCCGGCCTGTACACGGACGAGATGATCGAGGCCCTGCTGGGTCACGTGAGCCGCTACCGCGAATCGCCCCCCGCATCGCATGAGTAGTAGCGCGGCCGGCGCGCTGGCTCGCACGGTGCGCCTGCTGCACCGCTGCGAGGACGGCGTGTTGGCCGTGCTGCTCGGCTCGATGGTGCTGCTCGCGCCCGCGCAGATCGTGCTGCGCAACTTCTTCGGCACCAGCCTCTCGTGGGGGGATCCGCTGCTGCGCATGCTGGTGCTGTGGGTCGGCCTGCTGGGCGCGCTGGCCGCGACGCGCGGCGACCGCCAGATTCGCGTCGATGCGCTGTCGCGTGCGCTGCCTCCGCGCGCCCGCCTGGCCGCGCGCGTGACCACGCAGCTCTTCGCCTCGTTCGTGGCCGGACTGGTCGCCTGGGTCGCGCTGCGGCTGATGCTGTCCGAGTTCGCGTATGGCAGCAGCGCCTTCGCCGGCGTGCCCGCCTGGCTGTGCCAGGCCGTGATTCCCTTCGCGTTCGGCGGGATCGCGCTCCGCCAGCTCGTGCAGCTCGCGGAGGAGTTGCGCGGCGCGAGCGCGCCGGGAGCGGACGGGCCGTGATCGCGCCCCTGTTGCTCGTGCTGCTGGCTCTGCTCGGGGCGCCGCTCTTCGCGGTGATCGCGGCCAGCGCGCTGCTCGGCTTCCAGCGCGAAGCGATCGACCTGCAGGTGGTCGCGATCGAGATCTACCGGCTGTCCGAGATGCCGGTGCTGCTCGCCATCCCGCTGTTCACGTTCGCGGGTTACCTGCTCGGAGAGAGCGGCGCGCCGGCCCGGCTGGTGCGGCTCACACACGCCTGTCTGGGCTGGCTGCGCGGCGGTCTCGCGATCGTGTCGCTCGCGACCTGCGCGCTGTTCACGGCGTTCACCGGCGCCTCGGGCGTGACGATCGTGGCGCTTGGCGCGCTGCTCTATCCGGCGCTGCGCAGCGCGGACTACTCGGAGCGCTTCAGCCTGGGCCTGGTGACCACCTCCGGCAGCCTGGGCCTGCTGTTCGCGCCGGCGCTGCCGCTGATCCTCTACGGCGTGGTCGCGCAGCAGGCCAGCCCCGAGGTCGCGGTGCGCATCGACGACCTGTTCCTGGCCGGCCTCCTGCCGGGAGTGCTGATGGTGCTGATGCTCTCGCTGTGGAGCGTGTTCCAGGCGCCCGCCAAGACCGGCCCGGCCGAGCCGTTCTCGGGGCGCGAGGCGCTCGCGGCCCTGCGCGAATCGGCCTGGGAGCTGCCGCTGCCCTTCGTGGTGCTCGGCGGCATCTACGGGGGCGTTCTGGCGCTCTCCGAAGCGGCCGCGGTAACCGCCGTCTACGTGCTCGTGGTCCTGGTCGGGATCCGCCGCGAGATTCCGCTGGCGAAGCTCCCGGCGATCATGCGCGAGTCGATGGTGCTGGTCGGTGCGATCCTGATCATCCTGGGCGTATCGCTGGCGTCGACGAACTACGTGATCGACACGGAGGTTCCCACGCGCATCTTCGAGGCGCTGCAACAGCACATCGACGGGAAGCTCACCTTCCTGATCTTGCTGAACCTGTTCCTGCTCGCGCTCGGCATGATGCTCGACATCTTCTCCGCGCTGGTGATCGTGGTGCCGATCATCCTGCCGATCGCGCTCGGCTATGGGGTCGATCCCGTGCACCTGGGCATCGTGTTCCTGGCCAACATGCAGATCGGCTACATCACGCCCCCGGTCGGCATGAACCTGTTCATCGCCAGCTACCGCTTCGAGAAGCCGGTGATGGAGGTCTACCGGGCGACCGTGCCTTTCTTCTTCATCCTGCTCGCCACGGTGCTGCTCATCACCTACTGGCCGGACCTCTCGCTGGCCCTGGTCGCCGCCCGCCACTAGCGGTCCGCTTCGGACTAGGATGGGCGCCATGGCGCTCGACCGGCTCTTCTCGCCCGGACGCATCGGCTCGCTCGAGCTCCGCAACCGCATCCTGATGGCGCCCATGGGCAGCAACCTGGGCGAACTGGATGGCACGGCCGGCGCACGCCTGCGCCGCTACTACGAGGAGCGCGCCCGCGGCGGAGCGGGCCTGCTGCTGGTCGGCGTGGGCGCGGTCTCGTACCCCGCGGGCGCCGCGATCCCCCGGCAGCTCGGCCTTTCGGACGACCGCTTCCTGCCGGGCCTGCGCGCACTCAGCGACGCGATCCACCAGCACGGCGCGCGTGCCGCAGTCCAGCTCCAGCACGCCGGGAAGATCGCCACGCGCGACATCGGCGCCGGGCGTCCACTGCTCGTGCCCTCGGTCCTGCCCTACAGCGGGGGCGGGATGGAGGACCTGACCGCCGACGAGGTCGAGCGGTTGGTCTCGAACCTGCGTCGCGAGGGCGCGGCGCTGCGCTACCACGAGCTCGGGCAGGAGGACATCGCGGCGCTGGTCGATGACTTCGCAGACGCCGGGCTGCGCGCGCGGCGCGCGGGCTTCGATGCGGTCGAGATCCACGCCGGACACGGCTACGTGATCTCCTCGTTCCTGTCGCGCGCGAGCAACCTGCGCGAGGATGCCTACGGCGGCTCGGCCGAGAACCGCGCGCGCCTGCTGGTCGAGGTGATCCGCGCGGTGAAGCAGCGCGCCGGCGCCGACTTCCCGGTCTGGTGCCGCATGGACGCGCGCGAGTACCGCATCGAGAACGGCATCACCTTGGAGGAGAGCTGCCGGACGGCGCAGCTCGCGGCGGCGGCAGGCGCGGATGCGCTGCATGTCTCGGCGTACGGGAACCCGATGTCGGGCATCGCCTTCACGGAGGCGCCGTTGGTGCACGAGCCGGGCGGCTACCTGGGCTTTGCCGCGCGCATCAAGCAGCAGGTCGACGTGCCCGTGATCGCCGTGGGACGCATCTCGCCCGAGCGCGCCGAGCGGGCGCTGCGCCGCGGCGAGGCCGACTTCATCGCCATGGGGCGCAAGCTGATCGCCGACCCCGAGCTGCCACGCAAGCTGGCGGAGGGCCGCGCCGACGAGATCCGCCCCTGCGTGTACTGCTACACCTGCGTCGGCAAGATCTTCGTGAACGAGAGCGTGGTCTGCGCCGTGAATGCTGCGGCGGGGCGCGAGGCAGAGCTGGAGCTCGACAAGGCCGAGACTCCCAGGCGCGTGCTCGTGGTGGGCGGCGGCCCGGCCGGCATGGAGGCGGCGCGCGTTGCGGCGCTGCGCGGCCACCGCGTCACCCTGGTCGAGCAGGCGAGCGAGCTGGGCGGAACCCTGCGCTTCGCTGCGCTGTGCTACCCGCCGAACGGCGAGCTGCTGCGCTACCTCGAGCGCCAGCTCGAGACGCTCGGTGTCGAGGTTCGACTCGGTTGCAAGGCCACCCCCGAGCTCGTCGCAGAGCTGGCGCCCGATGCAACCGTGGTTGCAACCGGTGCACAGCGCGGCCGCTCGGAGCTGCCCGGGGCGGACGCGCGCTGCGCGCTTTCGGTCGACGAGCTGCGCGCGCTACTCGCCGGCCGCGGCTCCGCGCTTGCCGGAGTTCGCCCGGGCGCACGCCTCTTGCTGCGCGCGCTGCGCCTCGCACCTGCGCTCCAGCGACCGGCGCTGCTGCGCCGCTGGACGAAGCTCTGGCTGCCGCTCGGGCGCCGCGTCGTCGTGATCGGCGGCGGCGCGGTCGGAGTCGCCCTCGCTGGGTTTCTCGCGGACCGGGGGCGCCGCGTGGTCGTGCTCGAGTCCAGTCCCTGGCTTGCGCCCGAGCTCGCGATCCCGCGGCGCTGGCGCGCGCTGCACGAGCTGCGCGAGCAGGGCGTAGATCTTCGGACCGGGGTTCGCGTGGAGCGGATCAGCGACGGCGCGGTCGCGACGCTCGCAGCCGACGGAACGGCTGAGTCCTTGCCGGCCGACCACGTCCTTCTGGCGGACATGACGCGGCCCGACCGGGCGCTCGCCGAGGGCCTTTCCGGCCAGCCCACCGCGCGCTTCACGGCCGGGGACTGCGACGGGCCTGGCTACCTGCAGGGGGCGATCGAGGACGGCCACCGCTCGGGTCGCGAGGTGTAGCGCCGCTTCGGGCCGTGGGACAAAGCCAACACAGAGTCCCGCCTGGAGCCGCCGATCACAGCCGAGGTCCCCCGCTCCACCCTCGAAGTTCGGTCACCTGAGCGCTATCGTCAATTGGTACTACCAGATTGGTATCCCCACCGAATCGATGAGCCAGCCGACACGGACCGACGACATCACGCGCGTGCTTCGCGAGGAGGTGCTGCGCGGACAGTACCGGCCGGGCGAGCGGCTGCCGTCCGAGCGCGACCTGGCCAGCCGGTTTGGCACGACGCGTGGCGTGGCCCGGGTCGCCCTGAAGAAGCTCGAGCAGCTGGGCGTGGCTGCGGTCGAGCCGGGCGGGGCGCGGGTGCAGCCGGTTTCCGAGGCGAGCCTCGACGTGATCGCGCACCTGCTGGAGCTGGAGCGTCCGCCCGATCCGGTCCTGATCGACCAGGTGCTCGAGGTGATGGGTGCGCTGGTCGCGGCAAACGCGCGCATGGCCGTGGAGCAGGGCCGGCCCGACGAGCTGGTGCGCGTGGCCGCGCTGGTCGAGCTGTTGCGCAAGCCCGAGGAAGAAGCGCTCGATTACCATCGCCTCGTGCACGACCTGGCGCACGCGTTCTTCGACGCGAACGACAACCTGGTGATGAAGATCGTGCGCCGTACGCTGCGCAGCGAGGTGTTCGGAAAGCTGCAGGAGCTCGGCGTCGACCTCGAAGCGCTGTACCTGGAGCAGGTGCGCCGCGCGATCTCGCGGCGCTTCGCGGGCAGTGTTCATGTCGAGGCCCTGGCGCTCGCCGTCGAAGCGCGGGACGGACTGGCTGTCTATGAGGCGGTGCACCAGATCTGGGGCGACTTCCGCAGCAGCGTCGGCGAGGTGCTCGAGCGGGCGCGCGGCGGGCTTCCTTCCGGGGTGCGGCTCTCGTGAACGCCAAGGTCGTGCTTCCGATCGCGGCGTTGGGCGTGGCGCTGCTGGGCGCCGGGGTGCTGCTCGCCACCGGCTCGACCGTGTCGGGCCGGCCGAGCGAACGCGCCCTGCGCGCGGTGCGGGTCGTGTCGGCCGAGAAGCGCACTGTTCAGCTCGAAGTCCGCTCGCAGGGCACGGTCGCGCCGCGCACCGTGAGCGAGCTGATCCCCGAAGTTTCGGGCCGCGTGATCTGGACCTCGCAGTCCCTGGTCTCGGGCGGCTACTTCGCGACGGACGAGCTGCTGTTGCGCATCGAGCCGAGCGACCACCAGGCCACCGTGGAGCGCGCGCGAGCCTCGCTGGCGCGGGCGCGCGGCGAGCACGAATACGCCAGCCAGACGCTCGAGCGGCAGCGCAACCTGCGCGACCGCAAGGTCGTGAGCGACGCCGCGCTCGACGACGCGCGCCGCAACGAGCGCGTGAGCACGGCCAACCTGAGCGACGCGCGCGTGGCGCTCGAGCAGGCGGAGCGCGACCTGGAGCGCACCGAGATCCGCGCGCCCTTCAGCGGCCGGGTCCGCGAAGAACGCGTCGACGTCGGCCAGTTCCTGACGCGCGGCCAATCCTTCGCGACGCTCTACGCCACGGATCTGGTCGAGGT
>CAXMNF010000016.1:0-1572 GCA_964194645.1 uncultured Gammaproteobacteria bacterium | reverse complement strand
GAGCGCCACGCCCAGCTGCTCAAGTGGGCGGCACAGGAAGGCGCCGAGCGCCTGGTCGATGGCGGTCCCTGCGACGGCCCGCGCCGCGGCCACTACGTGCAGCCTTCGCTGCACCGCGTGACGACCCTGCAGGACGACTCGCGCTACCAGACCGAGGAGCACTTCGTGCCGGACGCGTTCCTGCACGAGGTCGAATCACTCGAGGCCGGTATCGCGGCGCTCCACGCCAGCGACTTCGGCCTCGCCGCCAGCGTCTTCACGCGCGAGCGGGCGAGCTTCGAGCGCGTCTCCCGCGAGGCCCGCGTGGGACTGCTGAACTGGAACACCAGCACCGTCGGGGCATCGTCCAAGTTGCCGTTCGGCGGGCTCGGCAAGAGCGGCAACGACCGGCCCGCCGGAGTCACGTCCGCCGACTACTGCACCTTTCCCGTGGCGAGCCTGGAGCACGAGACCCCGGGCAAGCCGGGACACTGGCCGGGGTTCCCCGAGCCATGACCCACACCATCCTGATGGGCGACCCGAGCTACTTCTCGGTGGTGGGCGGCGCAAACCCGCACACGCGCGACCGCTACGGACGCCGCAAGAGCGTGGACCGCGAGCGGGCGATCGCCCAGTGGAGGAGCCTGCACGACCTGCTGGCCGATCACGGCCTGCAAGTCGAGGTTGTACCCGCGAACCCCGAGCTTCCCGGCCTTGTCTATCCAGCCAACGCGGGCGTGCGCATCGGCCCCGACTTCGTCCTGTCGAACCTCGTCCCGACGCGCGCCGGCGAACAGCCCGTGTACCGCGCCGTGATCGAGGGCCTGGGCATCCCCTGCCACACGATCGAGGCGCGCTTCGAGGGCGAGGCGGATCTGTTCCCGGCCGGCGACTGCGCGATCTTCACGTACGGGACGATTCGCCGGCAGCGCTTCGTTGCCCGCGTCGGCTGGCCGCCCTGGCGGCGCGTCTACGGCTTTCGCAGCGACCCCGCGGCGCTCACCGAGATCGAGTCACACTGGCCGCTCGGCCCCAAGGTGCTCCGGGTCGAGCTGACCGACGAGCGCTACTACCACGGCGACACCTGCCTGTGCGCGTTCGGCCCCGAGCAGCGCGGCCTGCTCGCCTACCTGCCCGTGATCGCGCCGTCCTCGCGCGCCTTCCTGCGCCAGCACTTCGGCGAGCGCATCATCGAGATCGACGACGCGGACGCCGCCATCTACGCCGCGAACTCCTTCGCCTTCGAACGGGACGGCCAGTCCTTCCTGGTCATGCCCAAAGGCGTCTCCGAGCGCCTGCTCTCCCGCGTGCGCGAGCACGAGACCACCGTGCTCAGCGCCGACGTCTCCGAGTTCCACAAGAAGGGCGGCGGCTCGGTCAAGTGCATGATCGGGGATCTGGGAGAAATCCCCTAGGCTCCGAAACTCGGGGCGAGGCGGCTGGAGCTGTTCGGCTTCTAGGCCCGCTCGGTTGTGACCGCGCTCAAGGCTCCGGCGAAGGCGCCGCCCCCGAGGCAGTAGGGGAGGACGACCCCCAGGCCGGCGACGTAGAGCCCGAGCCCGGCGAGGACACCGGCCAGGGCGCCGAGCGCGA
>CAXMNF010000015.1:0-5433 GCA_964194645.1 uncultured Gammaproteobacteria bacterium | reverse complement strand
ACTCGCGCGGGTGGCCGAGCCCGGCTCGCGCATCAGCAAGGTGTCGTCCGCCAGCTCCTCGACCCGGACGCGTCGCCGGCGCGCGTGTGGGTGATCGGGTGGTACGGCGAGCACCAGCTCGTCGTCGCACCAGGGCTCCGCCCGCAGTCGTGGCAGCGAGCGCGGCCCGCCGATCACGCCCAGGTCCGCTTCGCCGGAGGCGACGCGCTGCTCCACGCCGGCGCTGTTGTGGACCTCGAGCTGGACCAGGGTCGCGGCGTTCTGGCGCCGGAACGCGGCGATCAGGCCCGGGAGCAGGTTCACGCCCGGCGTGGTGCTGGCGGCCACTCGCACCACCGCCGCCTGGGGGCCCGGAAGCGTCGCCGCTAGTGCAGCCTCGTCCACCAGTCGCAGGATCCGCTCGGCGTAGCCGCCCAGGGTCTCGGCCGCGGGCGTGGCCTCGAGCCGCCGCCCCCGCGGGAGGAAAAGCGGCGCGCCGATTTCGGCCGAGAGCGCTTTCATCTGCATCGACACGGCCGGCTGGGTCAGGCCCAGCTCGTCCGCCGCGCCCGTGAGGCTGTGCCTGCGCAACACCTCGCGCAGGATCTGGAGCTGACGCAGGGTCATCGAACCCCAAGTCTACCTGATGGAAGCGAGTGTCGAAGCCTGATCGTACTTATCCATCAGCCGCATTGAGATCTGCTCGCCCCGTCGAGCCGCTTATAGTAGGGGGCGGCAGCGCGCCACGGAGGGAGCCCATGCAGGAATCGGAACTGCAGACCCACCTCGACGCCATCGCAGAAGATGGCTTCACAATCCTCGAGAACGTGTTCTCGCGCGAGCGTGCGGCCGCCTTCCTCAAGCGGGTTCGGGAGATCGAGCGCACGACGCTCCACCCGCTCGAGCCCGGCGAGAGCGAGCAGGACAGCTCCTTCTACCGGACGGCGGGCCTGCTGCGCATCGACCCGATCTTCTGGGACCTGCCAATCGATCCGATCGTCACACAGGTGGTCGAGGGCGTACTCGGCTCGGACTTCCTGCTCTCGACCTTCTCGGGCATCGATCTGAAGCCGACGGGCAACAACATCCAGCCCCTGCACCCCGACGACGCCCTGATTCCGGTCGGACGACCCCACGAACGGCCGATCGGCTGCACGGTCATGTGGGTGGTGACGCCCTTCAACGAGCGCACCGGCGGAACCCGACTGCTGCCCGGCAGCCATCGCGAGCCGCTCGACCTGTTGTTCAGCCAGGACCCGGAGCGGCTTGCCCAGGTGATCCAGCCCAACATGAAGCCGGGGAGCGTCCTGGTCTTCGACCACGCGCTCTTCCACGGTGCTTCCGACAATCTGTCCGACGACTGGCGGCTGGGCCTCCAGGTCTCGTACCACGCCGGCTGGATTCGGCCCTACACCAACTGGTTCCGATCCGTCCCAATTGAAGAGGTGCGCCAGTTCCCGGAGAAGCTGCAGGACCTGCTCGGCTACAAGACCTACAACGGCATCGGCAGCGCCAACGCCACGCCGGGCTCCTACCGCGAGAGCTACAGCGGCAAGGGGCGGCCGCGACTGCCGCGCCTGTCTCTGGACTGAGTCGTCGGGCGCTGCTGGCGCGCCTGGCGCTCCTGTCGTCAAGTTCGCTGCCCCGTCGTCCGATAGTCGCATCGACCCGACGCGAGCCCGGCCGCTCGGGAAGGAGGCCCGGTGGACAATCGACGTGAGCTCGCGCGCATCCCCGTCAAGCGCGTGATGCGCCCTTTGCAGGCCGGCTTCGGGACCGAGACGCTGAGCGCGCTCGGCCAGATCGTCAACCTCTCGAAGGCGGGCATGTTCATCGCCAGCGACGAGCTGCCCGAGGCAGGCGACGTCATCAAGGTGCGATTCGAGGACGCGAACGGCACCAAGATGGAAGTGAGGGGCACCGTGCGCTGGACCACCGCGGACGACGAGGGCGACCTGTCTGGCTTCGGCATCAAGATCGCCAAGCCGCCCGCGGACTACCTCCAGTTCTGCGAGGAGCTGCTCGACGTTCTCGGAATCTTCTAGCCCGCGGGAGTCGATCCGATGCGCTCGATGCGGCGCTCGTCGAGCGCCGCGCGAATCCGCCGGTGCTCTGCTTCCCCGAGAGAGAAGCGCGTGAAGAGGAAGGTGCCGAGCAGGTAGCAGACCAGAGGGAAGAGCGAGTAGAGCGAGATGATCGCGAGCTTCGTCTGCTCGCTCTGCTCGACGCCGCTCTCGAAGCCGACGTACTGGAGCACCCACCCGGTGAGCATCAGGGTCGTGCCCGTCGCGCACTTGAAGGCGAAGTTCCAGGCGGCGAAGTACGCGCCCTCCTTGCGTTCGCCGGTCGTGTACTCGTCGTAGTCGATCACGTCGGCCTGGATCGACGGGCCGACCATCGCGCCGCAGCTCGCCGCCGTGCCGCCCAGCGCCGCCAGCACGCTGATCAGCAACACGGCGCCCTCGGTGAGGAAGAACATGCCTCCGAAGGCCAGCGAGGTCAGCAACATCGAGAAGATCCAGAGCGGCTTCTTTCCGAAGCGCCGCGAGAGCGGCAGCCAGATCGGCGTGAAGCCGATCGAGGCGAACATGTAGCAGAGGATGAAGAACCAGGTGAGATCGACCCGCCCGATGATGTACTTGGCCACGTAGAAGGTGAGGATCCCGATCGTGGCCGCGCCCAGGTTCTCGATCACGAACACGATCAGCAGCAGGCGCGCGTGCGGGTTGGCCCAGACGTCTCGGAACGAACGCAGCGAGCTGGCCCCCCCGCGCCCCTGATAGTCGGCACGCTCGCGCAGGCGCCAAGCGGCCAGCAGGATCAAGAGGCCCGTCGCCCCGGCCACGCCCCAGGCCTGGAATGCGGCGGCGCTGCGCGGCGCGTCGGCGTCGATGATCACCTGCATGCCTGCCAGTGCGAGCACGCTGCCCGCAGTCCAGGTGACGTGCCGCGTGGCGAAGATCCGGGTTCGGTCGTGGTAGTCGTCGGTGAGCTCCGCGCCGAGCGCCGTGTGCGGCACGATGAACACGGTCATCGACGTGTAGAACGCGATCACGCCCACGGCCATCCAGACCACCAGGGCCGCGGCGTCCAGGAAGTCGGGCGGATGGAATACCGCGATGAAGGCGGCGCCCACCGGGAGCACGGAAGCCGCTAGCCAGGGGCGCCGGCGCCCGAAGCGGCTGCTGGTCCGGTCCGACAGGTAGCCGGCGACCGGGTCGGTCACCGCGTCCCACAGGCGCGAGACGAAGAAGATCGTGCCCATCACGCCCGGGGCGATGCCGAGCACCTCGGTGGCGAAGGGCATGGCGTAGAGCGCCACCAGAAAGAACATGAAGCCCACGCCCAGGGTCGGCGCGGCGAAGTTCATGATCACCGGGAACGGCAGGCGGCCAACCACCGGCACGCCGAGCGCGGGCGACTGCAGGGGAATGGTTTCGGGCTCGGCTGCGGCGATGGGCGAAGCCTACCACGCGGCCACGAGCTACCCTGGGCGCCCGGAGGCTCCCCCATGACCCGACGCTTCGAGCTGGTCCAGACCGACGTCTTCACCGAGACCCCGCTCACCGGCAACCCGCTGGCCGTCGTCCCCGACGCCCGGGGACTCGACGACCGCGAGATGCAGGCGATCGCGCAGGAGATGAACCTGTCCGAGACGACCTTCGTGCTGCCCGCCGAGCGGCCCGAGGCCGATTACCGGGTGCGGATCTTCACGCCGCGCGCCGAGCTGCGCTTCGCCGGCCACCCGACGCTCGGCACCGCCCACGTGCTGGTAGAGACCGGCCGCGTCGCCGTTCCCGAGGGGGACTTCACGCTGCACCAGCAGACCCTCGCCGGCGTGCAGGCGATCGACGTGCGCGGGACGGCGGGCGCGCGCGACTTCACCATGACCCAGCCCAGGCCGAGCTTCGCGCCGGGTCCGCCGCTGGAGGAGCTGTGCGCCGCCCTGCGCGTGGGAAAGGATGCCGCGGCCGGGGAACCGCTCACGATTTCAGTCGGGGTCGAGTGGCACGTGCTGCCGCTCGCGAGCCTGGCCGTGGTGCGGGGCCTGGACCCGGACATGAGCGCGCTCACCGCCCTCGAGGCGCGCACCGGGACCGCGGTCACGGTCTTCTGCCGCGAGGCCGAAGACCCGGACTGCTCGGTGCGCGTGCGCTCCTTCGCACCCGGCTCGGGCATCCCGGAGGATCCGGTATGCGGCAGCGGCAACGGCTGCGTCGGCGCGTACCAGGTGCACACCGGCTCGGGGGACGCTCCGCTGGTCTACACGGCCGAGCAGGGTATCGAGCTCGGCCGCCCGGGACGGGTGCAGGTGCGCATCGAGCGCGGCCCCGATGGCTACGTGGTCCAGGTCGGCGGCCGCGCGGTCACACTGTTCTCGGGGAAACTCAGTCTGCCAGGGCGTTGATCGTCCCGGCGCGGAGCACGCGCTCACAGCAGGCGGCGGAGCGCTCGCGTGCGGCGTCCAGACGTTCGATCAGACCCTCGCCGTCCAGCCCGGGCTCGACCAGCTCCGCGATGAGCGCGAGGTTCTGCGGGCTCGCATCGAGCACCTCGGCCGGACGACCCGACACCCAGCGCATGCGCGCCTCGACCAGGCGCAGGAAGCGGTAGTCCGCCACCAGGGCAGAGGCGGCCGGACCGCGCACCACCGCCTCGAGCATCGCCGGGACGGCGGGCATGGGGCTCGCCACGTCCTTGCCCGCTTCGAGCAGGGCGCCCTTCGCCAGGAAGTCCACGTCCATGATGCCGCCCGCGCCGGTCTTGATCGCCACGGCGTCTCTGCCGTTCCCGGTCCGCTCCGCGGCGATGCGCTCGCGCAACTCGGCGACCGCGGGCCAGGGCGCGACGTGACGCGCGCCGATCTCCTGCTGGAGCTTCTCGAGCAACGGCACGGCTCGCGACAGGTCGCCGGCCAGCGCCCGGCAGCGCATCAGCGCAAGGTGCTCCCAGGTCTGCGCCTGGCGCTCCTGATAGCCGGCATACGCTTCGTAGGAGGTGACCAAGGTGCCCTGTCTACCGGACGGCCGCAGGCGCGCATCGATCGTGTAGGCAACGCCCGCGCCGGTCGGCGTCGACAAGTAGTGGATCATGCGCTGCGCCAGCCGCGAGGCCGGGTGCATCTGTTCGGTGTCACCGCCGTAAAGGAAAATCAGGTCGAGGTCCGAGTGATACGTAAGCTCGCGGCCGGCGAGCTTTCCCATGCCCAGCACGGCGAAGTCGAGGCCACCAGCGGGACCCAGGCTGTCGCGGGCCGCGTCAAGCGCGCGCTCCAGGATCCGCTCGGCGAGCAGCGACAGGAACCGGGACACCTCGCCGAAGGGCGCCAGCCCACCCAGATCGAGGCACGCCGCGAAGGCCATGTCGTCGCGCCGCAGCAGGCGCAGGCCGTCCAGGAAGCCCTCGAGATCGCTACTCCAGCCGGACGGCAGCCGCGCCTCGAGCGACGCGCCC
>CAXMNF010000014.1:0-1544 GCA_964194645.1 uncultured Gammaproteobacteria bacterium | reverse complement strand
GGCGAGCGTCCTTCCGTCCGGGCTGAACGCCACCGGTACTCCCCCTGGGGAAAACCCCCCTTCCGACACGGGGTCGGGCACCGGGGTCTCGGCGGCGCCGAACACCAGGCCGGCGTCCGGGTCGGAGAGATCCAGCAGCAGGACGGTATCGTCTCGCTTGGCGCCGACGGCGAGACGCCGGCCGTCCGGGCTGAACGCCAGCGACCAAGCTCCGGCCTCGTGCTCCGCCAGGACGACGGGTGGGTCGCCCAGGCGCTGGAGATCCCACAGGAACACGACGCCGGCCTCGTCGGCAGCGGCAAGTGCCTTGCCGTCTGGACGAAACGACAGGGCGTAGATGAATTCGTCTGCAGGCCCCGGCAGAGCCGTCGGGGGCGCGCCACGGCGGTCGAGATCCCAGAGCAGGAGCTGACTCTCTTTCTTTCCGGCAAGGCTCGACGCGGCGAGCATCCGTCCATCCGGGCTGAAGGCGACGGCGCTCACCCTCGGAGCCAGGCTCGGGGCGAAGTCAGGCGAGGTGAGGACCGCGCGCAGGACTCGGTCCGCGCGGCCCCTGAGACGACCCGGCGCACTGCCACCCAGGAGGTATGCCTGGCGTGCCATGAGGGCGCTGCGCTCGTGCTGGTTGATAGCCTGTTGCTCTGGCGCCAGGGTTAGCAACAGCTGAGCCACCGAAGCCGCACGCAGACGTTCCGCTTCGGCCCGGGCGCGCTCCGATTCACCCCGGCGCGCTTCGGCCTCTTGACGCGCCACGGCTTCCTTTTCTGCAAGGGTCTGCGCCTTTTCTGCAAGGGTCTGCGCCTTCTCCCCCTGCCACCAGGCGAAGGAAGCGGCCACCACGGCGACGACGAAAACGCCGGCGAGCAGGGTGGCCAGGCGGCGTAGGCCGGCGGCCGCCCGCGCCTGCCCTTCCGCATGCCGGCGCTGTTCTTCGGCGAGCGCCTGGGCCTGGGCGAGCTCACGCTGACGCGCGTCCTCGCGTTCGCGCTCGGCTTGCTGGAGCGCCGTCTGGCTGTTTCGGATCAGCGCTGGCAGTGCCTCGCTGTGGCCCAGGTCTTTGGCGTCGGCGCTCGCAAGCCAACGCTCGGCCTCGGGCAACTCAGCTTCGTCGAGCAGGCCGCCAGTGTCTCGGCCTAGGCGCTCCCACTCCGCCGCCTTGTCCTCGAGCCGCCTTCGCACCTGCTCAGTCTCGCGGCGCTCCTCCGTCCACTCGCGAAACCGCGCCCAGCCGGTGATCAGCGACTCGTGCGCGATGTCGACCACCGCGCTCTCGCGCTCGCCCGCGCCCGCGAAGGTCAGGAGCCGGTGATCAGTGAGGTGCTCGAGCGTGCGCTCGAACAGCGCCGGATCGTCATCGGCGGCGCGCAGCGCCCAGAGAGGCTGCTGGCGGCGGGTGTCTGCACGACCCTCACCGAACTGCACCAGGCGCAGGAAGGTGCGTCGCGCGATCGCCTGTTGGTCGAGCGTGAGCTCAGCGAGCGTTGCGTCGGCCTTCATCGCGATCGCGGCAGCGAGCCCGGTGGCACCCGCGCGTCCGGTGCCCG
>CAXMNF010000013.1:0-4227 GCA_964194645.1 uncultured Gammaproteobacteria bacterium | reverse complement strand
CCGGCCCGCGCTCTGCTCGGGCGCGGAGACCCGGCGCACTCCCGACGAGCCGCCGCGGCTCTCGCAGAAAGGAGAGGTCGTCCACCAGTTCCTGAACCTGTCTTCGTACGCAGAGCAGATGCTGGTGCACGAGCACGCGCTGGTGAAGATCCGCAAAGACATGCCGCTCGACCGCGCCTGCCTGATCGGCTGCGGCGTGACCACGGGCGTGGGCGCCGTAATCAACACCGCGCGCATCGAGCCCGGCAGCAGCGTCGTGGTGATCGGCTGCGGCGGCGTTGGGCTGTCCGCCGTCCAGGGCGCGGTGATCGCGGGCGCGGGCCGGGTGATCGCTGTCGACGTGAACCCGGGCAAGCTCGAGCTCGCGCGAAAACTCGGCGCGACCGATACGGTGAACGCGGCGGAGGGCGACCCGGTGGCGCAGGTGAAGGAGCTGACCGGTGGGGGTGCCGAGTACACCTTCGAGGCGATCGGGCTGAAGCGCACCGCGGAGCAGGCCTGGGAGATGCTCGAGAACGGCGGCACCGCCACCGTGATCGGCATGATCCCGGTCGGCACGAAGATCGAGCTGCACGGCGTGGACTTCCTGTTCGAGAAGAAGATCCAGGGCTCGAGCATGGGCTCGAACCGCTTCCGGGTGGACATGCCGCGCTACATCGACTTCTACCTGGCCGGCAAGCTCAACTTGGACGACATGATCTCGCAGCGCATCAAGCTCGACCAGGTGAACGACGCCTTCGTCGAACTCGAAAAGGGCAACCTCGCGCGCAGCGTGATCGAATTCGAGGGCTAGGCGAGCTCCGCTCGCAGAGCGGATTCCAGATCGGGGTAGCGGAACGCGAAGCCCGAGGCTTCGAGCCGCGCGCAATCCACGCGCTGGCCGGCTAGCAGGAGTTCGCGGCCCATTGCGCCCAGGGCGAGTTCTACTAGCACGGCGGGCAGCGGCAGCCGCGCGGGGCGGTGCAGCACGCGAGCCAGCACGCGGGTGAACTCCGCGTTCGTGACCGGTTCGGGCGCCACCAGGTTCACCGGGCCGTCGAGGTCGCTGGCGCCGAGCAAGTGGTCGAGCGCGGCGAGGCAGTCCGCGAGCGCGATCCAGCTCATCGGCTGGCGGCCGCCGCCCACGACGCCACCCAGACCCAGCCGGAACGGCAGCAGCAGGCGGCCCAACACACCGCCCGACGCCGACAGCACGATGCCCATGCGCGGGTGCACCACCCGAATGCCGGCGGCGCGCGCCGGCGCCGCCGCCTCCTCCCAGGCGCGCACCACCCGCGCCAGGAAACCGCCGCCCGCTGGGGACTGCTCGTCGACTGGAGGGTCGCCGCTGTCTCCGTAGAAGCCGATCGCCGACGCCGAGACCAGTACCCGGGGCGGCCTTGCGAGACCGGCCAGCGCCTCGGCGAGCAAGCGCGTGCCCCGCTCGCGACTCTCGAGGATGCGGCGCTTGCGCGCCTCATTCCAGCGGCCCCCGCCCACGTTCTCGCCGGCCAGGTGCACGACCGCGTCGATTCCCGCTAGCGCGTCCGCGTCGATCGTATTCGCGCCCGGCTCCCAGGCGATCTCGTCCGGGCCGCGCGCCGGGCGGCGCACCAGGCGCGCCACGTCGACGCCGCGGCTCGCCAGGCGCTCGCAGAGACGCGCGCCGATCATCCCCGAGGCGCCGCTCACCGCCACGCGCTGCATCAGCGCACGCGAAACGAGGAGAACTCGCCGGTCGGGCGCTCGGGGAGCTCCTCGACGCCCTTCACGTCGGCGAGCGGCGGTCCCTTGCGCATGAAGTAGACCGCGTCGTCGACCGCGCGTTCCGACCCCTCGAATACCGCTTCGACACGCCCGTCCGGCAGGTTGCGCACGAAACCGCGCACGCCCAGTTCCGCGGCGCGGCGCCGCGCGGACTCGCGGAACAGCACGCCCTGCACGCGCCCCTCGACCACTACGCGCACGCGCCTCACGCGTCGGGCTCGCTGGAAACGGCCGCAACGAGCGACAGGTCGCGCTCGCGCACCGAGCCCGGATCGAACTTGCGCGCCTTGGCCGCCATGCGCGTGAGCGCCGCGCTGAGCGTCATCGGCGGCTTGGTATCGCCCGGCTTCGCGCGGTGGAAGCGCACCGGATTGAGGCGCGCCACGACGTACGCGCGCAGGTAGGGCGACTTGAAGCCCTTCTCCTGCAGCTCCTTGATGATCTCCTTCACCTGCGCGTCGATGCCGAGCAGCCGCGCGGCCCAGCCCTCGCGCTCGCGCAAGCTCGCAGCGAGTGTCTTGTCGCAGAAACGATCGACCTTGCGCAGCACCGGGTGGTAGGCGCCGCCCGCGAAGCGGCCGTTCTCTTCGTAACAGGGGCCCAGGGTGAGCAGCGCCGGCGCTTCGAACTCGGCGGAGAAGTCGCTCTCCTTCGCGCGCTTGTCGCGCCGGGCCAGCTCGCGGGCCATGCGGATCACTTCGAGGCTCCGGTCCTTCAGGTTGTGAGCCTTCTCGGTATTGAGCGCCAGGATGCGGAAGGCCAGTCCCTCGTCGGGCGAGATCAAGGCGGTGATCTGCTTCAGCCCGAGGACCTTGGCGGCGGCCAGCCGGTGGCGGCCATTCGGGGTCCAGAGGCGCCCGTCCTCGCCGCGCACCACGATCAGCGGGTCCAGGAAGGAGCCACTCTGCTCGATTTTCTCGGCCAGGCGGCGGGTGTGGGTCGGGGAGAGATCTCGCTGGAAAGGTGTGGGCTCCAGCGCCCGCAGGGGCAGGACGGCCAGCAGCAGGGCCCGCCCGGACAGCGGCTCGCGGTACGCCCCGATCGCTGCGCCCCCGGCTGCGCGCACCTCCTCGGCCAGCTCGGCCACCTCGCCCGAGGCTGGATCGAGCACGATCTCGGCGGCGTCCAGGCCGCGTTTCGCGGCCGCTGGGGTCAGGCGCTTGCGCGCCGCCGACGCGCGCTTGCCCTTCCCGCGCCCGGCTTTCTTGGCAGCGGACTTCTTGCGCGTGGACTTCGCGGCGGGCGGCATGCACGGATGATATCGGAACGGACTAGTCGACCGCACCCTTGCGGACCAACGCCATCGCGCTGAAGTACTCCTCGGGGATCGGGCTCGCGTAGTCGACGCTCTCGACCACGAGTTCGACCGAGCGCTTGCTGCCGCCGCGCGTGCTGCGGAACGACATGCGCATCGGCGTGGGCACGCCGTCGATGTCCTGCAGCGCGATGGACTCTGCGGATAGCACGATCTCTCCTCCCCGCCGGTGTTCGGTGCGCAGGGCGACAAAGCTCTCTGCGTCGATCCAGGTGGTTCGCTCGTCGAAGTGTGGATTCATGTGCAGGGCGCGCTCGCGCAGCTGGTATGCGGCGCGATTCTGGACGCGCACGCTCTCGACCGATTCGATCTCGGTCGGCTCGGTCTGCGCGACGCCAAAACCCAGGAACTCGAGATCGATGCCGAAGATGTCGTCGTCCGCAACGCTGGCGGGAAGGCGGCGTACGCGCCGCGTGGACGGCTGGTACAGGAAGTAGTCGTTCGGCAGATCCGGGTGCTCCAGATAGAGAATTCCGACGTCGCGCAGGTCAGCGGGCGCCTCGAAGCGCACCAGCAAGCGCTCGTCGCTGCCGCGCGCATCGTCGCGCCACACGCGCAGCAGGCGCTTCTCCCGCAGCCCTCCGAGGTCCATGTACAAGACGATGCGTGCGCTGAAGTGACGGCCGTCGAGGCGCGAGTGCCAGCGCTGCTTCACCTGCTCAGCGGCCAGCGGTACCAGGTCGTCGCCGCGCGCGACGCCCGCCAGCAGGAGCGAGAGCAGGAGCGCGCGGATCATTCGACATAGCCGAGCGAGCGCAGCCGCTCGGTGATGGCCTCGTCAGTCGCCGGCTCGGCTCCGGCCGCGACCGGCGGCGCGAGCGTCGGCAGGTCCGCGGCCGCGACCGTCCGCGGCGGGTGCTGCGCGCGGTGCTGCGGGTCGAGCAGCGGCTCGGGCAGCACACCGTCCAGGTCGTCGGGCACCGGCCGGTCGGACAGGTAGAAGAGCAGCGCGGCCAGATCGAGCACCGACAGCTCCAGGCGCTCGCTGCGCTGGGCCACGCCGCGTCCGGCCGCCAGGAAGATGCCCGTGGGATCGTGCGTGCCACTGAAATCGTCGGCGTGGGTGAGCGTCGCGATCGGCAGGCGCTCGCCGTCGAGCAGCACCTCCCCGTCGGGCCAGAGCGGGTCGAGCACGTCCCCCTGCGGCACACCAAATACGTAGGCGT
>CAXMNF010000012.1:0-5474 GCA_964194645.1 uncultured Gammaproteobacteria bacterium | reverse complement strand
TCCCAGTGCAGACGGAACACGTCCGGTCGGCTGTAGTGGCCGGCGCCATCGACCCAGCGCCGCGCTTCGATGGTGCGCCCCAGGTCGATCTCCGCGTACAGGATCGTCTCCTTGTCGAACTCGGGGCCGGCCAGGTACTCGCCGCCCGGCGCGATGATGGCGCTGCCCCCGCTCGCGTTCCAGATGCGCGGCTCGCGCAGCGGCAGCTCGCGCGGCACGTCGTCCAGCGACAGTACGTCGCGCGCCACCACCACGAAGCAGGCGTTCTCATAGGCCAGGTGGCGGGTAGCGGCATCCACGACGGGGTGCAGCATGGAGTAGCCCGGCCAGACCGAGGCGTGCACCTGGATGCCGAGCCCGCACAGCGCGTAGCGGGCGGGCGCCATCTGGTGCTCGTAACAGATCAGACCGCCGAGCCTGCCGAGCTCCGTTTCGTACACGTCCAGGTCGGAGCCGTCGCCAGCGCCCCAGATCAGCCGCTCACTGAGCGTCGGCACCAGCTTGCGGTGCTTGCCGAGCAGGCGCCCGTCCGGGCCGATGTAGCACAGCGTGTTGTAGAGCGTGCCGCCCGCCGGCTCGCGTTCGTTCACACCGATCACCAGCAAGGTACCGGCGCGCGCGGCCGCCTCGCCCAGGCGCGCGATCTCGGGGCCCGGCACCGCCACGGCCTGCTCGAAGAGACGCCGGTAGAGCGCCGAGAAGGCTGCGGGCTGGGACGCGAATGGGTGCCAGTACGGGTAGGTCGGAAGCCAGGTCTCGGGGAACACCACGAGCCGCGCCCCGGCCGCGCCGGCCTCTGCGACCGCGTCGATCGCCCGCAGCAAGGTGGCCTCGCGGTCCAGGACCACGGGCGCGCGCTGTACGGCGGCCGCCACGAAGCGCTCGGCTGTCATGGCACAAGCCTACCAGCTCCGGCGCGCGCATGGCCCCCGCGGCCGATGCCGGGGTTGTAGAGCGTCCATGGGGGACTCCCTTCTTTCAGCCGTTCGTCGCGGCGCCTGCAGGGCGCCCGGGAAGCGAGGAATCTGCGAGCGCGAGCGCCGACGGAAGCCGCCTGGCGGCGGGGCGCAGCAGGTAGGACCCCGCGCCGACCAGGAGCAGCAGAGCAGGCGGCAGGGTCTCGCCCAAGGCGTCGCCGGTAAACACGTGGGAAGCGGTCGCAGCGATCAGGTTGAAGGCGAACCCGGCATAGGCCCACTCCTTCAGCAGCGGGCGCCCGCGCGAGAGCAACGCCACCACGCCCAGCAGCTTGGCCGTCCCGAGGATCGTCAGCACGTAGAGCGGATAGCCGAGATGGGACAGCGCCTGGACGATGAACTCCTGGCGGGTGAGGTGTGAGACGCCCGAGAAGCCGAGCACCAGACAGAAGAGTCCGGTGCAGAGCCAGTAGGCGAGTGTCTTGCGGTCCATGCAGACCTCCTCTAGCGGCTGGGGCTAGCAGGCGGCGGCCCGAGCAGCAAATGCTCGACAGCGCGGGCGTGGGCATCGACCGCCTCCGAGGCGAACGGGTCCGTACCAATATTAGACCGGCCCTGGCGGCGCACGCTAGGAGAGCAGCAGCTCGCTGTTCTCGAGGGTCCAGGTCGTGCGTGTGAGGCGCTCGGCGAAGAGGTCGTCGTGGGTGACCAGCAGCAGCGCGCCGGGGTAGCTGTCCAGCGCCTGCTCCAGGCGCTCGATCGAGGGCAGGTCCAGGTGGTTGGTCGGCTCGTCGAGCACCAGGGCCCAGACCTGTCGTCCGAGTCCGAGCGCGAGCGCCAGCTTGCGCGCCTCGCCGGGCGACGGGCGCCGCGACGCGAGCAGCTGCTCGGGCGCGACACCGAGCGCCGCCACGACGTTCAACGTGCGCCCACGCGCGCCGGGCGGCAGCGCGCGCAGCTCGTCGAGCAGCGCGGCAGCCTGGTCCGGCGAAAGCTCCTGGGGCAGGTACAAGAGGTGCGCGGGATCGAGTGCGCTGGCACCCAGCAGAGCGCGCAGCAGCGTGGTCTTGCCGCTTCCGTTCGGACCGGCCAGGTGGACGCGGCTCTGGCGCTGCAGCGCAATGGACACGCCGCGCAGCAGCACGCGTTCGCCCGCGCGCAGCTCGGGCCGCTCGAGCGCGAGAAGCTGTGGCATGCGCGCGGGCACGAAGTCCACGAAGAGCGAGCGGCCCAGGTCCTTGCTGAGCCGCACGCCCGCCAGCTGGGAATCGACCCGATCGATGTGGTCGTTCAGCTTGTGGATCTCGCGACCCAGCGACGCGTCTCGGGAGCGGCGCCGCGCCATCTTGAAGGGCCGCCGGCTGGCCGTGTCCTTGGGATGCGAGGTGCGCTTGATGGTGCGCTCCTTGGCCAGGCCCTGCTCCTTTCTCTGGCGGCGGTCGTTCGCGCGGCGCTCGAGCTTGCGCTGCTCGTTGCGCAGGCTCTCGTACGACTCGCGCCGCGCGCGTTCCTCGGCGCGCCAGGACTGCTGCGCTTCGGCGTAGGGACCCGTCCAGAGGCGCACCTGTCCGCGCTGCACGCGCAAGGTTGCGGTCGTCAGCTCGTTCAGCAGCGCGCGGTCGTGCGAGACCAGCAGGCCCACGCCCCGGAACCCGGCGAGGGCTGTGCAGAGCAGGTCGCGCGCGCCCTTGTCCAGGTGGTTGGTGGGCTCGTCGAGCAGCAAGACCGCGGGCTCGGCCGCGAGCGCCGCGCCCACCTGCCAGCGCTTGCGCTCGCCCGGCGAGAGGGTCGGCCAGCGCAGCAGGTCCGCCGCGCGGAGCTCCAGCTGACCCCGCAGCCGCCGCGAACGCCCGTCGTCCGACCGCGCCAGCCGCTCGGCCTCGGCGTTGGGCTCCTGCACCTCCTGCGGGCAGTACAGCACCGGCGCGCCCGGCGGGTGCACGACAACCGCGCCCGCATCGGGCCGAAGTTCGCCCGCGACCAGCCGCATCAGAGTGGTCTTGCCGGCGCCGTTGGCGCCGACCACGCCATACCAGCCACGATCGAGGCCCAGGTCCACGTCCTGCAACAGATCGACGGGGTCGCTGTAGGCGAACGAGACATGCTCGAGACGGATCGATGACATGGGAGCACTCCAGGGAGGCCGCGCGGGGCGCGGCGGGGACGGGACCTGGCCGGCGCGCGCGGCGCCGGCGGCCTCGGATCCAGCTAGGAGTGCTGCTTGATCACGCCGCGGAACATACGGGCGTGCGGCGCGCGGGTCAAGGCTCGAGCGGCACGCCGCGGGCCAGGACCAGGCGCGGTTCGCGCAGGGCCGCCAGGTCGCGCGTCGGGTCGCCCCGCACCACCAGCACGTCGGCCGCCAGGCCGGCGACCAGGCGCCCGGTCTCGTCCCAGAGCTCCAGCGCGCGCGCGGACTCAGAGGTGGCCGTGCGCAGCACAGCGACCGGCGACAGGTCTGTGTAGAGCGCGAAGACTTCGAGGGCCACGGCCAGCTCGTGATGCCGCACGCCGGGAATCCCCGCATCCGTGGAGGCGATCAGACGCGCACCCGCCTCGCGATGCGCGCGGAACACGGCGCGCATGTCGGCCAGGAAGCGCGTGGGCTTGCCTTCCTTGTCGGCCAGGTAGCGGCGCCAGCCGGCGTTCACCGTGGGCGAGATCCAGGTGTCCTGGCCGGCAATCCGGCGAGACAGCTCCGGATCGAAGTCGTCGCCGAACCCCTTCTCGCCCGCGAACGAGCAGTGTTCGATCGTGCGCAGCTGCGCGTCGACCGCGTTGCGGATCCCGGCCGTGCCGTGGCAGTGCGCGGCGACCTTGCGCCCGTGACGTTCGGCCTCGCTGCGGATCAGCTCGAGCTGCTCGCGGTCGAACTGCGCGTCGGTGATCGGGATGCCGCGCGTCATCACGCCCCCGGTCGCCATCACCTTGATCAGGTTCGCGTCGTGCTCGACCTGCCGGCCAATCGCCTCGCGAATCTCGCCTTCGCCGGCGACGATGCCGCCCCAGAAGTGACAGTGTCCGCCGCGCACGGTGAGCGGCTGGCCGGCGCAGAGCAGGCGCGGCCCGGGCACCTCCCCGCGCGCGATGCGATCGCGCAGGGCCACTTCGAGCCACTCGCCGCCGCCCAGGTCGCGCGCGGTCGTGATGCCCGCGCGCAGCATCGCACGAGCGCGCTCCTCCATGCCGCGCACCACCACTTCGACCGGCTGCGCGAGCTGGGCGGCCGGCGAGCGGATCTCGGGGTCGAGGGTCATGTGCACGTGGGCGTCGATCAATCCGGGCAGCGCCACCGTACCGGGCCCGGGCTCGAGCACCCGCGCACCCTCGAGCAGCGCCGGCTCCGGACCCAGAGCCACGATCCGCCCCTGTTCGATGCGCAGGTTCTGCGGCGCGTCGCTCGCCGCCGCGGCCACCCCATCCCATACGCGCACGCCCGCGAGCGCCAGTGCCGTCATGCGGCGATTGTACTGTGATACCGTTCCGGAACGCGGAGGTCTCCATGGAGTGGCAGGACTCGCTCGACTTCCTGGCCCGCCAGCTGTCTTGAGCGACCTGCTGGAGCTGGCCGAGCTGCAGCTCGAGACGCTGCTCTGCTACGACGGCCGCGGCCGCATGACGACCTGGAACGACGAGGAACGCAGCCGCCCGCCCTGGCTGCTCCTGCTGCGCACCGAGCGCGGCACGCGTTGGCGACTGCACGCGGAGCTTCCGGACGCGCTGGCTGCAGAGCTCACCGCGCTGCTCGATGACGAGCCTGTCCCGCGCGACTTTGCGGCGGAGCCGGGCTGCGCCGCGGCACTGCGCGAGGCCCTGCGCGCGCACGTAGAGATCGTGTCCGAGTACCGCGGCCCGGCCTTCCTGCTGCCGGCGATGACCGAGCCCGAGCCGGAGATCGAGCTGGACCGAGCGCGCCTGGTTGCCCGGCTGCGCGTCGATGGGCAGGTGGTGGCGAGCTGCGAATGCGCCCGGCTCACGCCACGCGCAGCCGAGGCGGGTGTCGAGACCGGGCCTTCGTCGCGCGGACGCGGCTTCGCGACCCGCGTAGTGGCCGCCTGGGCGCGGGCGATACAGGACTCTGGGCGGCTCGCGCTCTACAGCACCTGGTGGGAGAATGCGGCGTCGCTCGCGATCGCGCGCAAGCTCGGGGGCCGTTGCTACGGCGAGGACTTCCATCTGGACGGAGCCCGCTAGCAGTGGGCGACTACGAGATCTGGTTCGACCTCGCCGACCGTTCGCGCGACTTTTCCGATCCCGTGCGCGAGTGAGCGCGGCGCCGCTCCTCACGCGCAGCTTCGTCGCGGTGCTCGCCACGCAGAGCGCCTTCGGCTTCTCGTTCGCCTGCTTCTTCCTGCTGCCCAAGTGGATGGCTACCGAGCTGGGCGCCGGGCCGCTCGAGATCGGCCAGGTGACCGCGCTCTACGGCGTGGCGACCATGGTCTTCATGCCGCTCGCGGGCAGCTGGGTGGACCGCTTCGGGCGGCTCGGCTTCCTGCGGGCCGGGATCGCCTTGCTCGGCCTCTCGGCACTCGGCTTCCTGTGGGTCGAGGAGCTGGG
>CAXMNF010000011.1:0-11140 GCA_964194645.1 uncultured Gammaproteobacteria bacterium | reverse complement strand
CTCGTCGCTCTTCACGCCCAGCTTGGCCGCGTAGCCCACGTCGAGCGCGTGCTCGGCGTCGATGAAGGCGGCCACGCCCCCGACCCGCTGGGCCTGGGCGACCGCGTGCAGCGCCAGGGTGGTCTTGCCCGACGACTCCGGGCCGTAGATCTCGATGATGCGGCCGCGCGGAAAGCCGCCCACGCCGAGCGCGATGTCGAGCGAGGGCGAGCCGGTCGACACGGTCGGGATGTCCTCGCGATCGTCCTCGCCGAGCACCATGATCGAGCCCTTGCCGAACTGCTTCTCCACCTCGGAGATGGCCAGCTCGAGGGCCTTCTTCTTGGCTTCCTTGGGGTCTTCCTGCTTACGGGCCATGCCTTGCGTCTCCTAGAGTTCGGGGGCGAATTCAAGTGCTCGCCCGGCCTCTGCCCCGAGGGGCAGCCGGGCAAGGGGGGCGTAGCTGGCGCCGGAGGAGGACAGCCGACTCTCATAGAGTACGACCTCTTCGACGCGAAGACCCGCGGAATCGGGCGCCGGGAGGCGTTCGGCCGGCACCGGCTGCGGCTCGCGCAGGCGGCCGACCGTCAGGTGCGCGCGGAACGGGCGGCGCTCGCGCGGCGCCCCGGCTCCCCGGCCGGCGGCGTCGAGCTTGCGGGCCAGCCGGGCCAAGCCGGAGGCTCCCTCACCGATCCCGATCCAGAGCACGCTCGCCGCGCGCGCGTGCGGGAACACTCCGCTGCCCGCCAGCTCCACCTGGAAGGGCTGCTCGCGGGCCAGGCGCGAGGCGGCCCGAGCCAGCAGCTTTGGCAGCGCCTCGGGAGGTAGCTCGCCCAGGAATTTGAGCGTCAGGTGCACGCTCTCGGGCGCGACCCAGCGCACGCCCTCGGGCACCTGCTCGCGCATGCCGGCCACCGCGAGTTGCACGGCCTCGCGCACGGACGACGGCAGCTCGACCGCGAAGAAGCAGCGCAGCGGATCGCCGCTCACGAGCGTCCCCCCACTCCGCGCAGGCGCGGGAAGGTCTCATCGGGGAGCGGGTAGCCGCAGAGTTCGCGGCGCAGCCAGTCGAGCGCAATATGGGCGGCGAGCTGCTTGTTGCGGGTGCGCTCGCGCATCAGCTGGTAGCGGCGTGCGACCGCCCCCCCGGCACTGGCCAGCGCCACGTATACGGTGCCGACCGGCTTCTCGTCCGTGCCTCCAGCGGGACCCGCGATGCCGGTCGTCGCCAGGCCCAGGGACGCGCCGCTGCGCTCGCGCACTCCCCGCGCCATCTGCAGCGCCACGGGCTCCGAGACCGCTCCATGGCGATCCAGGTCGTCCTGCGAGACACCCAGATCGCGCAGCTTGGCGGCGTTCGAGTAGGCGACGATGCCCTCTAGCAGGTACGCGGAGCTGCCGGGCAGCTCGGTCAGCAGGTGCGCGACCAGCCCCCCGGTACAGGACTCGGCCACTGCCACGGTGCGCTGCTTCTCGAGCAGCAAGGTGCCGACCACCTCTTCGAGGCGGCGCTCTCCCTCGTCGACCAGCAGCGCGCCAAGCCGCTCGCGCACCTCGCCCACCACCTCAGCCAGCCGCGTCTCGGCCGCCGCCTCGGTCGGGGCGCGCACCAGCACGCGCACCAGGTTGTCGGGGAACTGCGTGCGGAAGCCGAGCGTGACGGCCGGTTCATCGCGGGCCAGATCCGACAGCTCGCGGTCCAGGCTCGACTCGCCCAGGCCGAAGGTGCGCAACAAGGTCGCGCGGACCACGTTGCCGGTCCCCTCGCTCAACCGCTCCGCGATGCGCGGCAGGATCTCCTCGTCCATCATGCGGTACAGCTCGCGCGGCACGCCCGGCATGCAGAAGATCAGCGCCCCGTCCGCCTCGAGCATGAAGCCGGGAGCTGTGCCGAGCGGGTTGGGCAACACCTCGGCGCCCTCCGGGAAGTCGGCTTGCTTCGCGTTGTTCTCGGCCATCTCGCGGCCCACGGCTCGGAAGAAGGAGCTGATCCCCTCCAACACCTGGGCGTCGCGCAGCAGCTTGCGGCCGAAGGTCCGCGCGACGACTTCGGTGGTGATGTCGTCGCGGGTCGGCCCGAGCCCACCCGAGATCAGCACGACGCGCGCAGCGGCAGCAGCTTCGCGCAGCGTGTGGGCGATCGCGTCCGGATCGTCGGCGACCGTGACATGGCGCGCCGCCTCCAGGTCGAGCTGCAGCAGGCGCTGCGACAGGAACGATTTGTTCGAATCGACGATCTCGCCGCGCAGCAGCTCATCGCCGATCGTGAGCACCCAGGCGTCGGCGCGGCTCACCAGAGTCCCCCGGGCAGCGCGAGACGCCACAGCAGTTGCCCGCCCAGGTTCGCGTACAGGCCGGCCAGCCAGTCGTCGGCCATCACGCCAAGCCCACCACTCAGGCGCTCGCCAAGACCGACGGGAAAGGGCTTCCAGATGTCGAACAGGCGGAACAGCCCAAAGCCCAGCAGCGCCACGTCGAGCCGCACCGGGAGCAGCAGCAGGGCCAGCAGCATGCCGGCGACCTCGTCGATCGTGATGCGGCCATCGTCCTTCCGGCCGAGCAGCGGCTCGGCGCGTCCGGCCGCCCAGACCCCCAGGACCGAGACAACCAGGAACGTCAGCACGAGACCCGCAGTCGGCAGTCCCAGGCCGGCCGCCAGGAGCGCCCAGAGAACCAGGCCGAGTGCCGCGCCCGCCGTCCCAGGTGCGGCCGGGGAGTACCCGGTACCCGCCCCGGTCGCGACGAAGAGAATGAACTTTCTCATTATATAACAGGGACTTCCGGGGCTGTCCTGCGATCGTAGTCGGCGTCTGGAACGGCGTCAAGCGAAGCGAAAGAATATCGAAACTCGACTGGATTTCCAGAGCCGATTTTCGACCCGTTGGCGCTGCTCTCAAGCGGGAGCTGCCGCTCGCCGATCCCGGAAGCGAGCCCGCCGACCCGCCCCGAGTTCGCCCGAGGACCGCAGCCCATGCCGCAGACACAGCCGGCCGCCAGCGCCGTGGCGCCGCTCCTGATCGAGCTGGCGCGCAGCTTGCGCGCGCTCCAGTACCTGGGCGCCGGCCACCCGACCCTGGCCCAGGCCCTGGTCCGAACCGCTGCGGTGTGGAGCACCGGATTGCGCTCGCTGGGAGCGTTCGAGCTCGAGGTCCTGGAAGCGGGCTTCGCAGTGGGCGGGACCGAGCCCGTGAGCGCCCCCGCCCTCGAGGGCCTCGCCGCGAGCTTCGCGCAGCACCGGGTGATCGGCCTGTCGGTCCACCCGGACGTGGCCGCGGCCGAGCTCGAGCAGCTGGTGAGCGGCCTAGCCGAGCCGGCAGCGCCCGAGCGAGGCAGCCTGGCGGAACGCCTGAAGAGGGGCGGCGTCCGCCACCTGGCGCTCTTGACCCTGCCCGAGCCCCGCGCCGCCGAGCCACTCGCGTCCGCGGCGTGCGAGGGGTCCGAGCCCGCCGCGACCTCGGCCGCGCCGGCGCCAGCCGACGCCGCGCCCGCTCCCGCGCCCGACTGTACGGTCGAGCTGCTGCGCGTGCTCGCGGAACTCGAGCCCTGTGACGACCCAGCCGTCTACAAGACGATCGCTGAGTCCGCGAGCGCGCTCGTGGAGCGGCTGCTCGCGGCGGGGAATCTGGTGGACTGCTATCGCGCCGCGCTCGTGTACGGGCGACACGTGACCGACGAGGAGGGACGCCTGCCGGAGCTGCGCGCCGCGGCCCGCCAGCAGCTGCTGGTCCTGTTCCGCGCGCCGACGCTGCGCGATTTCATGCTGGACCGCGCCTGCTCGGCGCAGGCCAGCGCGAGCGTCCAGGCGATCCAGCTGCTGGCCAGCCTGGTGCCGGACTCCGCAGCGTCCTTGATCCACCAATACGGGCGGGGCGACGCAGAACGGCGCCGCAACATTGCGCGCGTCCTGGTGGCAATCGGCGCGCCCGCCGTGCCGCTGCTGGCGCGCGAGCTGGAGGCGGACTCGCCCAGCCGCGTGCGCCGCGCGGCGCGCCTGCTCGGCGACATGCAGAACCCGCAGGCGGTCGAGCTGCTGGCCCGCCTGCTGCCCGACAAGGACTCCGCACTGCAACGCGAGGTGGTGCGGTCCCTGGCGCGGATCGGCACGCCGCGCGCCATCCAGATCCTGGCCGAGACGCTGCGCAGCGATTCGGAGGCCGCGCTGCTCGCGGCGGGCGGGCTCGGCACCGTGCGCCGGCCCGAAGCCGTGCGCGCCCTGCTCTCGGTCGCCGAGGAGAAGAAGGGACGCTCGCTCGAGGTGCGCCGCGAGGCGATCCGAAACCTGGGACGGCTCGGAGACCCCGCAGCACTTGGGGTACTCGAGGCCGTGCTGGCCGAGCGCCGCTGGCGGTCGCGCCGCAAGAGCCACGAGCTGCGCATCGCTGCCGCCGAGTCGATCGGCAAGATCGGAGGCGAGGCGGCGCGTGCCATTCTGGAGAGGCACGCACGGGCCAGGGGCGCAGACGTGCGCCAGGCCTGCCGGGAGATCCTGCACCAGCTCGAGGCCCCGCCCGTGGAGCAGTCGCTACCATAGCGGCGATGCGGACCATGGCCCTCGATTACGGCGAGCGGCGCGTCGGCGTCGCGGTCACCGACGAGACCGGGCTGCTCGCCCAGCCGCTCGAGACGATCCGGGGCGCCCGTCGGCCCGAACTCTTCGCGCGTCTGCTCGAACTGGTGCGCAAGTACGAGGTCGGCACGCTCGTGCTGGGCCTGCCGCTGCACATGGACGGCGGGAGCGGCGACCAGGCCGCGGCCACCCGCCGCTTCGGCGACGAGGTCGAGAAGCGCACGGGCCTCGCGGTCCACTACCTGGACGAGCGCTGGACTTCGCGCGAGGCCGAGCGCGTGCTCGGCGAAGCGGGATCGTCCCGGCAGCGCCAGCAGAAGAAGCGCGAGCGCACCGACCCGGTCGCTGCGGCGCTGCTGCTGCGCACCTGGCTGGACCGCGAGGCGCGGCGGTGAAGCTCGCGGCTTTCGGGGCGCTTCTCGCCGCGCTACTCCTGGCGCTCTTCGCCGGGGGCATCGCTCGCGGGCTCGCGGGCGCGGCCGATCGCGACGCAGCGGAGCAGACCTTCGCGGTCGAGGCCGGCGAACCCCTCTCGCAAGTGGCGCGGCGCCTGGCCGAAGCCGGCCTGCTGCGCGAGACGCTCTTCTTCGGACCGCGCACACTGGTGCTCTACGCGCGGCTGCGCGGCATCGACCGGCAGGTAAAGAGCGGCGAGTACGACCTGTCGGCGGCGCTGGCGCCCACCGAGATCGTGGCGAAGCTGGTGGCCGGCGAGGTGAAGACCCACCCGGTGACCTTGCCGCCCGGCTGGCACGTGCGCGAGATCGCGGCGCGCCTCGAGACGCTGGACATCGCGCCCGCGCAGGAGATCCTGGCGCTCGCCTTCGACCCGGCCTTCGCGCGCTCGCTCGGAGTCGAGGCCGACTCGCTCGAGGGCTACCTGTACCCGGAGACCTACCGCTTCCGCCGCCATACGCCGGCCGCCGAGGTGCTGCGCCAACTGGTCCAGCACTTCCAGGACGCCTGGACCGAACAGGACCGGGAGCGGCTCGCCGCCCATCGCTGGTCGCTGCACCAGGTGGTGACGCTAGCCTCGATCGTCGAGAAGGAAACCGGCGCCGCCTTCGAGCGGCCGCGCATCGCTTCCGTGTTCGACAACCGCCTGAAACGCCGCATGCGCCTGCAGTCCGACCCGACGGTGATCTACGGAATCCTGGTGACGCGCGGCGAGTTCGACGGCAACATCCGGCGCCGCGACCTCGAAGCCGACACGCCCTACAACACCTACACGCGCGGCGGCATCCCCCCGGGCCCGATCGCCAGCCCCGGAATGGACTCGATCCGCGCAGTGCTAGACCCCGAGCACTCCAACTTCCTCTACTTCGTCTCCCAAAACGACGGCACCCACTTCTTCTCCACCCGCCTGAAAGACCACCAAAACGCCGTCAACCGCTACCAAAAGAGAGGCCACACCAACTCCTCCGGCAGCTAGCGGAGACAGAGCAGAGCGCGACCTCAGCCCGCGACCACAAGCGACGCGAGCCGAAGGCTCGCGAAAGCGGGCAGCTCAGCGGAGGCGACCCCCGCTAGCCGCAAGTGCCGCGAAAGCGGCACGCGCAGCGAGCCGAAGGCGAGCGGAGGCCGGCAGCGCGGCTTCGCCGCCCGCTACCCCGCGCCCCGCAAGCGAAGCGCGCAGCGAGCCGAAGGCGAGCGGAGGCGGGCAGGCCGGCTTAGCCGGCCGCTACCCCGCTAGTCACGGCATCGCAACCTCGCGCAGCAGCTCCAGCGAGTCGAGCACCTTGCCGGCGCCCAAGGCGACGGCGGTGAAGGGATCCTCACCGCGCACGATCGGGAGCTTCGTCTCGGCGCGAAGCAGCTGGTCGAAGTCGCGCAGCATGGCGCCGCCGCCGACCAGCACGATGCCCCGGTCTACGATGTCGGCGGCCAGCTCGGGGGGAGTGCGCTCCAGGGTCTGGAGGACCGTATCCACGATCTGGTGGATCGGCTCGGAAAGGGCGTCACGTACCTCGTCCGAGGACAGCACGATCATCTTCGGAATGCCGGCCACCAGGTCGCGGCCCTTGATCTCCATGGTCTTCGCCGGGCCGTTGCTCATCACCGTGCCGATCGTGATCTTGATGATCTCGGCGGTGCGCTCGCCAACCAGCAGGTTGTGCTTGCGCTTCGTGTAGTTGATGATCGCCTCGTCGAGCTTGTCGCCCGCGACGCGCACCGAACTCGAGGTGACGATCTGGGCCAGCGAGATCACCGCCACGTCGGTGGTGCCACCGCCCACATCGACCACCATGTTGCCGCTCGGCTCGGTCACGCCCAGGCCCGCGCCCAGCGCCGCGGCCATCGGCTCTTCGATCAGGTAGACCTCGCGTGCGCCGGCCGAAATCGCCGACTCGCGCACGGCCCGCTTCTCCACCGAGGTGATGCAGGGCGGCACGCAGATCACGATGCGCGGGCGCACCAGGCGCCGGCGGTTGTGCGCGCGCCGGATGAAGTAGCGCAGCATCGCCTCGGTGACCTCGAAGTCCGCGATCACGCCGTCCTTGATCGGGCGGATCGCGCGAATCGTGCCGGGCGTGCGGCCGATCATCTCCTTGGCCTCGGTGCCGACCGCCACGACCTTGCGCGTGCCGTTCTGACCCTCGGCCACGGCGACCACGGACGGCTCGCTGCAGATGATCCCTCGCCCCTTCACGTACACGAGAGTGTTGGCGGTGCCCAGGTCGATCGCGAGATCGCTGGAAAGCATGCCGGCAAGCCAGTTGAACATGCGGTTCGCCCCGTTCCATGGGGAAGCCCGAGGGACTCCCGTTCTCTTGAGCTTGATCGGCAAGCAGGCGTGGAACCTGAGGGTGAGCAGAGGCACTTCGCGCCCGCCGCGCCACCAGGGCCGTCGCGCCTGGCGCGGCTGTCGCACGCCACCGAAAAGTGGTCGCCCACTTCCCAAGTTGCCGTCGGCAGCTCGCGCGCAGGTCCTTTGTTTTCGAGCACTTGGCAGCTGGTACGCGCCGTGCACACAGGGGGGCGGAAACGGGAGCCTTGTCTCCCGAAGGCGATCGATGGGCAATGGATACGCAACGGGATTGGGACGGGAACGAGGCCGGTCGGCTGGCGCGGAGCCGTGCATCTGGGCGATGGGCGGAGGCAAGGGCGGTACCGGCAAGTCCGTCATGAGCTCGAGCCTGGGTGTCGCGCTGGCCTCGCGCGGGCAGCGCTGTGTGCTGATCGACGCCGACTTCGGCGGCGCGAACCTGCACACGCTGTTGGGGGTGCCCGAACCGCATTACACGCTCTCGCACTTCCTGACGCGAGAAGTCGAGCAGCTCTCGGACGTGATGAGCCCCACCCCGATCCCGAACCTGTGGCTCGTGTCGGGCACCCGCGCCCTGCTCCACATGGCAAACGTGGCGCACGCGCAGAAGGGCCGCCTGCTCGCCCAGATCCGCCAGCTTTCGATCGAACACGTGGTGCTCGACCTGGGCGCCGGCTCCTCGTACAACGAGCTCGACTTCTTCATCGAGGCGCAGCAGCCGATCCTGGGCGTGATCCCCGAGCCGACCTCGATCGAGAACGCCTACCACTTCCTGAAGGCCGCCTTCTTCCGCTCGCTGCGCCGCGCGGTGGTGCGCTCGCCCGTGCGCAAGCTGATCCGCCAGGTGATCGACGAGCGGAAGAGCCGCGTGGTCCACTCGCCCGTCCAGCTGATCGCGGAGGTCACCGCCTTGAACCGCGAGGCCGGCGAGGCACTGCGGGCCCAGGCCGAGGCCTTCGCGCCGCGGCTGATCGTGAACCAGGTGCGGCTGCCCGCACAGCGCTCCTTGGGACACGAGATCCGCGAGACCAGCCGCCGCTACCTGGGCAGTCCGCTCGAGTACGTGGGCTACCTGCCGCTGGACGAGTGCGTGCACGACGCGGTGCGGCGCCGCGAACCGGTGCTGAAGCGCTACCCGGGCTGCGCCTTCTCGCGCGACTTCGAGCGCGTGCTCGATCGCCTGCTGCACGGAGAGACGCGCAAGCCCGTGCCGCACTACCCGCAGCGCCACGACCGCTCGCTGTACGACGAGCGCTACTTTCTGACGCACGGCGAGCAGAGCCCGCAGAACGGTCAGGTGCGCCCGGTACGCACACTCGACCAGGCCGCCCAGGCCGGGCTCGACCTGTCGCGTCCCGGCGAGCTGCTGCGCCATTGGCGCGAGCAGCACGGCTTCGACTTCGCCGAAATGTCGCGCCGTACCCGGATCCGAGACGTGGAGAGCCTCGAGGGCGAGCGCTACGCCAAGCTGCCCCCGGAGCCCTACCTGCGCGGCTGGGTCGTCGAGTACGCGCGCGCGCTGGGGATCGTCGAGGCCGAGGCGCTGGCCTCGAGCTATCTCGACAACTACCGGCGCGCGCAGAACTCCTACGCCACGCGCTAGTCGCTCAAGGCGCGCCGGCCTCTCTGCGCTCCATGAAGCGCGCGAGCACCAGGCCCGGGACCAGGACGGCCGTGAAGCTGTAGAGCGCCTGGTGGAGCTTCCACTGCCAGGGGATGGACCACCAGACCACGTCGCCCAGGTCGACCAGCAGCGCGGCCAGCAGCCCCGCCGCGGCGGCGAGCTTGACACGGTCGCCGTAGCCGGGGAGGGCCGGACCGGCCTGGTGCATCAGCCAGGCGAGCAGCAGCACCACGCCCAGGTCGAGTGCGAGGCCCTTCACGAAGATGGCCGGGGCGAACTCGGGCCGGCCGTCGCGGGCGGTCACGTGGACGAACGCGACGGGGCCGTGCTCGTGCAGCTTGGTGCGCGTCTCCGCGTCGTTGTACAGCCCCGGCAGGTAGTAGGTGCCCGTTACCGGGAAGTACTGGAGGATGGCGCGGCCGGCCGCTGCGTCGTCGCGCGTCTGCTGCCAGGCCGTGTAGGGCGCCGGGTTCGCCCCCCAGTACAACATTCCCCAGGCGAACAGGGCCAGGGTCGCCAGCAGGACACCGATCGCAGTGCTTCGCATGCCGTCTCCTCCGGGGAGTCCTCCCCGCGAGAGATTGTGCATGCGGCGCAGACCGGGGGCTAGTCTCGCGCGAGCAACGCCTCGGACAGCACGCCGCCCGGGAGCCCGGCCAGGGCGCGGTCGTGGACGCGGCCCAGGGTGAGCTGGGCGGCGAGCGCGCCGAGCAGGGCCAGGAACATGTCCCACTGGGTGTCCCAGACGTCGCCCTGCGTGGCCAGGAAGGCGTCGGCGGACGCTCCCCAGAGCAGCGCACCCCACCACTCGAGCATTTCGTAGAACGCGCTGAACGCCAGGCACACGGATGTCACGACCAGAAAGAGCCAGCGGCCGGGGACCAGCGGCGAGCGGCGCAACAGGATCTCGCGCGCCAGGATCGCCGGCACGAAGCCCTGCGCCAGGTGCCCGAGCCGGTCGTAGTGGTTGCGCGCCAGGTCGAAGCTGTCCTGCACCCAGAAGCCGAGCGGCACCTGCGCGTAGGTGTAGTGCCCGCCCAGGATCAGGATCAGCGCGTGCAGGAAGAGCAGCCGGTACAGCACGGGGGTGAGCGGAAAGCGCGCACGGCTCCAGACCAGGAACGGCGCGCCCAGCAAGACAGGGAACACCTCGAGCAGCCAGGTCAGGCGGTCCACAGGACCGATGCCCGACACGCAGAGCGCCAGCGCCGTCGTGCCGAGCAGCGCGGCGAGCTCGCGCACGGCGGCTGTGGCGCCTACTCGCCGTCCGGGAGCGGTTCGTCGAGCAGCACCTGCAGCTCGGCGACGCGCTCGCGCACCGTCGCCTGGCGGCGCTCGTGGGCGGCGATTACGCGCTCGCGCTGCTCCACCGTGGCCTCGAGCCCGCCGACCTCGTCCTCGAGCGCGCTGATCCGCTGGCCGAGCTCGACGCGGCTCCAGGCCAGGAGCAGGAGCGCCAGGGCCAGCGCACAAGCGAGCGCCAGCGGGATCCAGCGGCGCTCGCCCTCGAGTGCGGCGGCGGCTTGTTGGCGGCTAGGGGGCTCATCGGACACGGCCCGCAGGTGCGGCTCGGACATGGCCTAGCTCTGGATGACCAGCTTCGAGAGAGACGTGCGGCGCAGATTCGTGCGCTGGATGGTGCGCACCAGCTCGGTGACTTTCTCGGTGTCTGTCTCGAAGGGGTTATTGCAGATCACGCGCACGTTCAGCAGGTTGCCCAGCCGGATGTTCGACCAGTCGAGGTCGTACTGGATGTTGTTCTGGCGGGCGAGCTTGATGAAGTCGCCGCGCATGCGCGCCCGCGTGTCCTGCGGAGGCTCGGTCTTGGCCTTCTCGATGTCGGCGTCGGAATAGAGCCGCTCCGCGGCTCCGCGGCGCTCGAGCAGGTAGAAGAAGCCGCGGTCCCTGCGGATGTCGTGGTACTGCAGATCGATCATGAACACGCGCGGGTCATGCCACGACAGCTCGTGCTTGGCGATGTAGCTCTCCAGCAGCTTGCGCTTGATCAGCCAGTCGATCTTCGTGTCGAGCTTGTTGGGATCGTCGTCCAGCGCCTCGATCACGTACTCCCACTCCTCCACGCCGCGCTTCAGCTGATCGTGGACGGGGTACTGCTCGATGTACTTCTTGGCCAGCTCGCAGTACTCGCGCTGGATCTCGATCGGCGAATACTCGCGGCCGTTCTCGAGCCGCAGCTTGCGCT
>CAXMNF010000010.1:0-3985 GCA_964194645.1 uncultured Gammaproteobacteria bacterium | reverse complement strand
TCCGGCGGGCGTTGCCGGTAGCCGAGGCTCAGCGCCGGCGCGCGCCAGGCGTAGAAGCGCAGCACCGGCACGCCGCCCGCGACCGCGCAGAGCAGCGCCTCGTCAAGCGACATGTTCCAGGAGGCGCTCGCGGGCGGATCGCGCAGCAGCCGCCAGGCCGGTGCGTCCATCTACTTCAGGCGCTCGAGGAGCGCCCGCAGCGCCAGTTCGTAGCCGGCGGCGCCCAGCCCCGAAATCTGGCCGAGCGCGACCCCTGCCACCAGCGACGTGCGCCGGAAGGCCTCGCGCGCGTGTATGTTCGACAGGTGCACCTCCACCACAGGCAGCCCCGAGGCGGCCAGCGCGTCGCGCAGCGCGACGCTGGTATGGGTGAATCCTCCCGGGTTGATGATGATGCCCTGAGAGTCGCCCTGCGCGGCCTGCACGTGGTCGATAAGCACGCCCTCATGGTTCGACTGCGCGATCACCAGCTCCGCGCCGGAGGCCCCCGCCAGCTCGCGCAGGCGCGCGTCGATCTCTGCCAGGGTCGTGTGCCCGTAGACCTCGGGCTCGCGCTCTCCGAGCAGATTCAGGTTCGGTCCGTGCAGGACGAGGATCTTCACCCGGGTAGTGTTACAGGGCCTCGTGCAGGTCCTGCAAGATGCTCCCGACCAGGTAGCGGGCCTTGCCCATGCCGCCGGTCCTCTCGAGCGCCAGCACGATGAAGCATTCCTCGTCCACGGGACGCAACAGGATCTGGGGGCCGCCGGTGGTCAGGACCAGCTCCTGAAGCCCACCCGAGCCCCTCCCGAACAAGGCGCCCACGACCTTCTCGGCCTGGTCGAGCACGCGTTCGAACTCGACCGCGATGGCGTTCAGGTCCACGGCGTCGCGCACGACCAGGTACTCCTCGATGGCAATGCCATCTCGGCCCATGATGGCGCCGGCCAGCGCACCCGGTGTGTTGTCGACCACGTGCGCGAGCATTTCCCGGAAGGTCACGCGCGCCCCGCCCTGGTCGGCGCTCCGCCGCGCGGCTCGCGGCGGCGCAGGCTCTCGAGCCAGCGCTCCAGCTCGGCGAGCTGCGCCCTGCGGCTGTCCGGCGGCGCCGGTTCGGCCTGCGCAAGCAGCCGTCCGCGCACCGCGCGGGCGCGTTCGTCGGCGGGATCGCGGCGCAGCACGTCGTCGGCGACCTCGATGGCGTGCTCGGTGTGTCCCTGACGCTCGAGCAACTCGGCGAGCGTCGCGGTCGAAAGGTTCGAGCGCTCCTCCGGGGGGCGGCGGACCTCGGCATCGATCACCCGCCGGCACAGCTCGTTCAGTCGGTCGGTGAGCAGAAGACTGTCTCGGTCTCCGGCCAGGTCGGCGAGAAAGCTCTCGGTCAGCTCGAGCAGGCTCGACGTAGCCGGGTCGTCCTGGACGACTCGCTCCAAGCAGAAGATCGCATCGTCGCGCTCGCCCAGCGCCCAGTGGCCGCGGGCCAGGTCCATGCGGATCTCGCTGGGGCTCCTCTCCATCAGCCGGCTCCTGCCAGGATTTCGTCGGGCAAGAGTTGCACCTGCTCGGCTCGCCCGAGCTCGCGCAGCACGACGAATCCCACTCTCCCGTCCCGAACCTTCTTATCGACGGAGATCGCGCGAAGATAAGCCTCTCGTTGCTGGTGCCAGTCCGGAGCCTCGGTAGGCAGCCCGATGCGCGAGAGCAGCTCGCGCAAGCGCAAGCCGACCTCGGGTCCGATCATGCCCGCCTTCTCGGACACGCGGGCGGCGAACACCATGCCGATGGCAACGGCCTCCCCGTGGCGGATGCGGCGGTAGCCGGCCACGGTCTCGATCGCGTGGGCCAGCGTGTGGCCGAAGTTGAGCAGCGCGCGCAAGCCGGACTCGCGCTCGTCCTGCCCGACGATCTCGGCCTTGATGGCGACCGCCCGCGTGATCGCCTCGCAGAGCGCAGCGCGGTCGAGCTGCATCACCCGCTCCACGTGCTCCTCCAGCCAGCAGAAGAAGGCCAGGTCCCAGAGCGCTGCGGCTTTGACGACTTCGGCCATGCCGCAGCGCAGCTCGCGCCTGGGCAAGGTGGCCAGCGTCTCCGGATCGATCCAGACCAGCCGCGGCTGGTAGAAGCTGCCGATCAGGTTCTTGCCGCGCGGGTGGTTCAGACCGGTCTTCCCGCCGACGCTCGCGTCCACCTGCGCCAGGAGTGTGGTGGGAACCTGGACCAGCGGGACGCCGCGCAGGTAGCTGGACGCCACGAAGCCGGCGAGGTCGCAGAGCGCCCCGCCGCCCAGGCCGAGCAACGGCGTGTGCCGCTCCGCGCCGAGTTCGATCAGGCCGTCGTAGAGTCGGGCCGCGTGGCGCAGCGTCTTGGCCCGATCGCCGTCCGGTGCGGGGAGCCGGTCGACGCGCACGCCAAGACGCGCACAGCCGCGGGCCAGGGCCTCGTAGTGCAGCGCACCGACACGCGGCGTCGTGATCACCACCACTCGTTCGCAGTCGAGATCCTTGCGCAGCGCCTCGCCCAGGTCGTCGAGCGAGTCGGGGCGGATGCGAACGGTGTAGCTGCGCTCCGCCAGCGGCACCTGGACGGTCGTCACGCCGCGTCCTCCCAGCCGAGCCCGCAGAGCACCGCCGCGCAGACCTGCTCGGGGCTCAGGCCGTCCGTGTCCACCCGCAAGTCAGAGTCGGCGTAGGCGGCGGCCCGCTCGGCGCGCAGCTCACGCAGGCGCTCGATGCGCTCGGCTCCTTCCAGGTCGGCGAGCAAGGGCCGCTCGCCGGCTGCGCCGACCCGGTCCGCCAGCGTCTCGGGCGACGCATCCAGCCAGACCAGGGCGCCCTTGGCGCGCAGCAGCTTGCGGGTCGCGGGGTCGACGACTGCGCCGCCGCCCAATGCGACGACTGCCTGCCGGGCGGGCAGCTTCTCCAGGGCCTCGCGCTCGAGGACGCGGAAGCGAGCCTCGCCCTCGAGCGCGAAGATCTCCCGGATCGGCCGGGCGTGCGTCTGCTCGAGGCACGCGTCGCTGTCGACGAATTCCCAGCCCAGGTGCCGCGCGAGCAGCTGGCCGACGCTGGTCTTGCCCGCTCCCATCATGCCCGCGAGCAAGAGCGCGCGCTCCCGGCTGGCCGTCCCCATCGCGGGGATGGTAGCAAAGGCCCTAGAGCTGGGCGGTCCCGGGCGTCCCCATGATGATGCGCGGGGTCACGAAGATCAGCAGCTCGCGCCGAGTGTCCTTGATCACCCGGCTCTTGAAGGCCGCGCCCAGCAGAGGGATGTCCGCCAGGAAGGGCGTCTTCGAGCCGCTCTTGCCGCTGTCCACCACGTAGATGCCGCCCAGCACGATCGTCTCGCCGTCGCGGATCAACGCCTCGGTCTCGGCCTCGTTCTTGTCGATGCCGACGATCTCGCCCGTGGCTGCCGCGAGCGAAGGGGCGTTCCTCGAGATCTTGATCTTCATGATGATCGAGCGATTGGCGGTGATGTGCGGCGTCACCTTCAGCTCCAGGACCGCGTCGATGAAGCTGATCGTGATCTTGTCGTTGGTCGAGGCCTCGAACTTGATCGCGACGCCCTGCTTGATGACCGCCTCCTTGTTGTCGAGCGTGACGACGCGCGGCGAGGAGATGACCTTGCCCTTGTTGTTGGACTCGGCCGCCTCGATCGCGAGGTCGAGCTGCAGGTGGTCGTCCAGACCCAGCAGGCCCAGGCTCAGGAAGCCCGTGTTGTTCTCGAAGATCGGGTTCGCAGCGATGAAGTTCGAGAGCTGGCTGCCGCCCCCCAGACCGATCAGGTCCGGCAGACCGCCGTCGCCCAGGTGCACGTCGCCCCCGCCGCCGGTGGACGTGTCCGTGCCGCCGGGCACCAGGCCTTGTGAAGGCACGTCCTTGAAGGGCTGGTAGCCCAGGCCCCAGGTGGCGCCCAGCGCCCGCGAGAAGCTCAGGGTCGCCTCGACGATCTTCGACTCGATCAGCACCTGCGGGGTGGCCGTGTCGATCGCCTTCACCAGCGCCGT
>CAXMNF010000009.1:0-3475 GCA_964194645.1 uncultured Gammaproteobacteria bacterium | reverse complement strand
GGTCGATCGTGCTTCACTTCGATCGGCTGGAGCCCGACCACGCCATGCGCCTGACCCGGCTGTTGGGTGGCCACCAGCTGGGCGGACGGGTCACCCCCCTGGAGGATCCGCCGGAGCGCGTCGAGCCTCCGGTCCCCGAGTCGCGGTCGGAGCCTGAGCGGGTGGCCGAGCCGGCTCCGGTCCGCGCTCCGGCCGCGCCCAAGCCCCCTCCGGCGCTCCCGGCGCCGCCCCCTGCGCGCGCTCCCTCGCCCGCGCCCGCCGAGCCCCAGGCGCCCGAGCCGCCTGCGGCGTCCACGTCGAAGGAGGCGCCCCCCGACATCGCGCTCGACCGTCGCGACGCTCCGCGCGGCGAGTACCGGCGCAAGGTCCCCGCGCTCTGGGCCGCCGAGCCCGACGCTCCCGATGTCGTGGTCGGCTACGACCTCTCGCGCCACGGTATGCGCATTGCCTGGCACCCCGAGCTGACCGTCGGCGACCGCTTCGGTGTGGCGATCCACGGCTCGGCGCGCGAGGAGCCGCTGGTGCTGCGGGCCGAGATCGTGCGGGACGACGGCGTGTCGGGTTTCGGGCTGCGCTTCGTCGAGCTGGGAGAAGAGGAGGGGCAGCGCCTCGACGCCCTGCTCGAATCGCTCGCGTCACTCGAGCCCGTCGAGTCGCTGTGCGAGGGCGACCCCGACGGCCAGAGCCTGGTCGTCTCGCGCCTGCTGCGCTAGCCCGGCGCCACTAGCTGTGGTCGCGCAGCACCCGTTCCGCGGGGTGCGGCTCCAGGTAGAGCTGACCGGCCAGGGACTCGACTCCCAGCCGCCGGATGTGCTGGCGGAGCAGCGTGATCGGCACGAGCAGCGGAATCTGCCCCAGCCGGTACGACTCGATCCGCTCGCCGAGCTCGCGGCGGCTCCCCGCATCGAGCGACCGGCCCAGCGAGCGCTGCATGCGCTGCAAGACGTTCGTGTTGCGCCGCCTGGTCGCAGGGTGGCGCAGCGCGGCCATGAAGCCCGTCTGGTAGCGCTCGCGCAGCTCCGCGCGCGGCAGGCGCGCCTCGGCCACCAACCGTCCGAGCGCGCGGTAGTCCTGCGGCGAGTGCGCCCTGAGCTGTAGCTCGTGTGCGCTGTGGAAGGCGACGAGCTTGTCCTGCGACCAGCGCGCCCCGAACAGTCCGCGTAGCCGCTGGTAGGCGAACACGCGCTCGAGGAAGTTCTCGCGCAGACTTCGGTCCTGCAGCCGGGCCTCGTCTTCGACCGGCAGGTCGGGCATGCGGCGCAGCAGCTCGGCTGCAAACAAGCCCGTGCCAGAGCGGGCGGGAGGTCCACTTCCCGACCACACCTTCACGCGCTGCGGACCGCAGCTCGGTGAGGCGTGTTTCAGCACGTAGCCAGACAGGTCGAGGCGTGCCAGCTCGGCGCAGCGGCGGCGTGCCAGGCGGCGCATGGCCGCGCCGTGCTCGCGCCCGCTGCCGGCCTCGACCAGTCGCAGCTCTTCGCCGGTCCGCTCCAGGCGGATCGGCGGCCGGGGCATACCCAGGCCGAGCTCCAGCTCCGGGCAGACCGGCAGCCATTCGACGAATGGAGCCAGAACCTCGACCAGGAAGCGGTCGCGCTTGTGGCCGCCGTCGTAGCGCACCCGTTCGCCCAGCAGGCAGGTCGATACTCCGATGCGCACGCGTCCCGCAGGGGACCGCCAGGCTGGCTCGGACACGGCGCTCGCGCCCATCGCGCCATGATAGGCGAAACGGCGCTGCTCGACGCCGGACGGCGCTGCTAGACTCACCTCGTGGAGGCGTCCGAGCTACGTGCGGCGCTCGTCGGGCTGGCGCTCGAGGCGGGGCTCGAAGTCCGCGAAACGCGAGCGGCCGGGGGCGAGGCTCCGCCGGAGAGCAGCGTTTGCCGGGTGCACGGCGCCGTCTGGGTGGTGCTTTCCAGCGCCGATCCGCTGGAGCACCAGCTCGACGTGCTGGCCGGGGCCCTGCGCGAGCACCACGGCCCGTGGCTGGAGCGCCGCTACCTGCCTCCGGCCCTGCGCGCCCGGCTCTTCGACGGCGTGTGATGCACGGCCGTGCGTGCACCGGCTCGGACGCTATCCTGCCTCCCCCGAATCCAATTGAGGAGCGCGCATGATCTCGAGGTTGCTTCGCCGGACGGCCGCCAGTGCGGTTGCGCTCGGCCTGTTGGTTCTGCCCGCATTCGCGGCGCACCACGAAAAAGGAGACCCGGCCTTGAAGGAGATCGATGACTTCATCGCGGCCCAGACCATCGACAAGAAGCAGCCGGACTGGAAGCAGAACCTGCCCAAGCCGCCGAAGCTGAGCTTCACCAAGGGCAAGCAGTACTTCTGGGATCTCGAGACGAGCCAGGGCAAGATCGTGGTGAAGCTGCTCGCCGACAGCGCGCCCATGCACGTGTCCAGCACCATCTTCCTGACGCGTGTCGGCTTCTACGACGGCGTGCTGTTCCACCGGGTGATCCCGGGCTTCATGGCGCAGGGCGGTGATCCCACCGGCACCGGCAGCGGAGGCCCCGGCTACGAGTACGGCGGGGAGTTCGACGCGAAGGTGAAGCACGACAAGCCGGGCTTGCTCAGCATGGCGAACCGCGGGCCGAACACGGACGGCAGCCAGTTCTTCCTGACCTTCGTTCCCACGCCGCACCTGGACGGCAAGCACTCGATCTTCGGCGAAGTGGTGGACGGCAGCGAGACGCTGAAGAAGCTCGAGGCACGCGGCACGCCACGCGGGACCACCAAGGAGCGGTTGGTGATCGACAAGGCCACGATTCGCGTCGAGTAGCGCGACGCGCCGCGGCGCGCTCGGCTCGAATCAAAACCCCAACATCAGGCGCCGATGGCGAACGGTTCCGGCGGAGATCGCGCGCGTGTGCTGGCACTGGCCTGCTGGCTGGCGGCGGCGTGGCTGCTCTGGTCGGGGCACGCCGAGCCCCTGCTGCTCGGCCTGGGCGCCGGGTCCGTCGCGCTCGTGCTCTGGCTTTCTCTGCGCATGAACGTCGTGGACGCGGAGACCGAGCCCTACCACCTGGGCTGGCGCCCGCTGGTCTATCTGCCCTGGCTGCTGCTGCAGATCGCCCGTTCGAATCTGCACGTGGCGCGCGTGATCCTGGCGCCGCGGCCGCCGATCAACCCGAGGCTGCTGCGTGTGCCCAGCTCGCAGCGCAGTGACCTGGGCCGTGCGATCTACGCCAATTCGATCACGCTCACCCCGGGGACCCTGGCGCTCGACGTGCGCGACGACACGATCCTGGTACACGCGCTGACCGACGACTCCGCCGCTGGCCTCGAGTCGGGCGAGATGGACCGGCGCGTGACCTGGCTCGAGGGAGCGGGTTGATGTTCTGGGTCACGGCCCTTGCGATCGTGGTGACCATGCTGCTGGCGCTGCTGCGCGCCTTCCTCGGCCCTTCGGTCTACGATCGGATCCTGGCGCTCAACATGTTCTCGACCAAGACCATGTTGCTGATCGCGCTGA
>CAXMNF010000008.1:0-2454 GCA_964194645.1 uncultured Gammaproteobacteria bacterium | reverse complement strand
AGCATCGCCGCCAGCTCCCGCTCGGGCAGACCGTGGAAGGTGTCGATCATCTGCTGCCGCGTGTAGGGCCAGCTTCCCTCCGGATGCGGGTAGTCGCTGCCCCACATGATCGAGTCGATGCCGATCTCGTGGCGCAGCTCGGCCTCGCGGCGTGGCATGCAGGAGGCGCCGAGCAGCACGTTGCGGCGGAAGTACTCCGAGGGCTTCATCGAGAGGTGGCTGCGGTAGTCGCCGAGCTTCTGGGCGTAGTGCGTTTCCTCGTAGCGGAAGTCGAGCAGGCTCAGGTACTCGGGCACCCAGATCGCGGTCGACTCGGTCACCGCCAGGCAGAGCTTCGGGTGCCGCTCGAACACGCCTGCCCAGAGCAGGAAGGTCAGGGGACGCACCGACCACCACACGACCTCGCTGATATAGATGCCCATCATGCCGAGGTGCTCGCCGTAGTCCTCCATGGGCGCGGCCCCGGAGTGCAGGTGGATCACCAGACCGAGATCCTCGCAGGCGGCCCAGATCGGCTCGTACTTCGGGTGGTGGTAGGCGTCCTGCTTGCCCCACATCGACGGGATCAGGATGCCGCGCAGCCCGTGCTCGTGAGCCCAGTGCACCTCCTTCAGCGCTTCGTCGATGTCCCAGAGGATCGGTGTGATCGCGATGCCGGCGCGGCGCTCGGGCGCCATCTGGCACAGCTCCGCGAGCCAGCGGTTGTGCGCACGGGCGCCGGCCCACTGCAGCTCCGGGTTGATGCCCTCGGTGGGCAGCGAGAGGCCGGCGCCAAAGGGCGGCATGTTCATCTCGGTGATGCCGTCCGGGAAGATTACCTCGCCGGCGATGCCGTCCTCGTCGAGCACCCGGTTGCGCACGTCCGAGTCCCAGGCGCCGGTGAGCGCCGGCTCGAGGCCCTTGCGCCACTCGTCGTTGATCTGGTCGACGAGGAACTTCTTGGCCGCTTCGCGCGTCATCTCGAGCTGGATCGGGAGTGCAACGTCGAAGGTGTCCCGGTGCTTCGGGTCGACGTAGTCTCGGTACTGCTCGGGCGGCAGCCCCGCGTGGCAATCCGAGGAGATCACGAGGTAGCGATCGGTCACGGGGAATCCTCCCAGGCGACGGCTAGGCCGGCTCCGAGTAGAACTGCTTGCACCAGCGCCGGAACTCGGCCAGGTACTGGTCGGCCTCGCACAGTACCGGCTGCGCGCGATGGATCTTGTTTTTCCAGATGCGCATGTCCTGCAGCACGCCGGTGGTGAGGCCGTTCATCCACTCCTCGCCGGCCAGGTCGACCATGTTCTTGGTGGACGTGATCAGCCAGCGCGTCAGGGTCAGCTCGCGCTCGATCGGCGTGGTGGACGAGAACATGTACAGGCCGGTGCCGGGCACGCCCTCCAGGGACACGCTCGAGATGCCCAGCCCCCAGGTGTCGCGCACGAGCCGGGTCTGGAGCTTGGTGCCGTCCGGAAGCTCTTGCTCACCGCGGCTGGTGATCCGGAAGAAACGCCCGTCGTCGGCGTACTCGGCCTCGGATTGCGGCATCGCGTCCAGCCCGTGCACGAACTGGAAGTGCACCGGGTCACAATTGTTCTCGGCCATGTCCTGCATGTGCACCGGGACCTCGAGTTCGAAGCTGCGCGGCTCCGTCCACTCGGAGTCGTCGAGCTGTGGGATCGACGGGACCTCCCAGGAGGGCGGCTGCTGCTCGGCGTGATGCCACACGAAGATCATGCGGTTGCGCTCCACCACGTCCCAGGCGCGGACCCGCGCCTTGGCCGGGATCTTCTTCGAGTAGGGGATCGCCACGCAGGTGCCGCTCCCATCGTACTGCCAGCCGTGGAACGGACAGCGCAGCGACTCGCCGATCACGCGCCCGCCCTCCGCCAGATGCGCGCCGAGGTGCGCGCAGTACGCGTCCAGCACCTTGGCCTCGCCTGCACGCGTGCGGAACAGCGCCAGCTCCTCGCCGAAGTAGTGCAGCCGCTTCACCTCGCCGTCGACCAGGTCCTTGCTCCAGGCCACCGCGAACCAGCCGTTCGGAATTCCCGGGGGCTCGCTGTGCTTGGCGGATCGGCTCATCACTCGGTCTCCTTTGGGGGCGCACTCACCGCGTCCCCGAGAAAGCGCGCCGTCGCGAGCGCCCGCTCGCGCAGCGGATAGTCCTCGAGATTCGCCCAGTTGAACATGAGCGCGTAGAAGCCGCCCATCAACATTTCGGTCAAGGTCGCGCGCTCGTAGCGCGGATCGACATCACCGGACGCCAGCCCGTCCTCGACGATCGCGCCGAAGGCGTCGTGTACGAGGCGCGCCTGGTGTGGGCCGGAGCGCCGCGAGCAGATCTGGATGATCTCGTGCAGCAGCTCGCGGTGCATCGGACCGACTTCTTCGGCGTTGCCGGCCAGGTGCTCGAAGAAGTGCTGGATGCGCTCGCGCGTCGAGCCGGGCTGCTTGCGCGCATCCTCGATGTCG
>CAXMNF010000007.1:0-1556 GCA_964194645.1 uncultured Gammaproteobacteria bacterium | reverse complement strand
ACCTGGAGTCCTAGCGCTTCACCTCGCGCAGGCGCCCCGTCTCGATGTCGAAGACGAAGCCGCGGATCGCGTCCCGATGCGGGACGAAGGGACTGGCTTCGATGCGCTCGATCGACTCGCGCAGGTTCTGGTCCAGGTTCTGGAACGCCTCCAGGGCGAACGGCGGGCGCACGCCGGTGTCCTGCTGGATGGCATTGGCCAGTTCGTCGTCGCGGAACTTGAGCATGCCGCAGTCGGTGTGGTGCACGAGCACGATCTCGCGTGTTCCCAGCAGGCGCTGCGAGATCGCGAGCGAGCGGATCGCGTCTTCGCTGACGATCCCCCCGGCGTTGCGGATCACGTGCACGTCGCCGGGCCCGAGTCCGAGCAGCGCGTGCACGTCGAGCCGTGCGTCCATGCAGGCGAGCACCGCCAGGTGTTTCGCCGGCGGCAAGGGCAGGTCGCCATCCCGGAAGCTCTCGGCATAGCGCGCGTTGTTGGCCAGCAGCTCGTCGGTTGCGGTCATCGGTCGCATCTCCTGGGCAGGTCTGACGCCGATTCTATAAGAGCCGGGGTCCAGCACGGGCGGCGGGGCTCGCCGCGCAGGGGCCGGGCGCTACCTTCCTGGCCTGGGAGGGGGTTATGAACCGGCTCGTCGGGTTCTTCTTGATCGTGGTGCTGGCCGGCTTCGGCTGGCAGGGCTTTCGCCTGCTCGAGGCGCGCGTGGCCGCGGAGATCTATCGAGAGCGGCTGACCGAGCTGGTCGAGAGCTACGAGACCTTGCGCAGCGACTACAACGAGGCGGTGTTGCGCACGGCGGTTACCGAGCTCTGGGTCGCCGACGGCTCCGTCGAGGTGACGATCCGCACGGCCGAGGGCGTGCTCCAGACGATTCCGACGCCCTACGATCCGGAACGGGAGCTGTACGTCGACTACGTGGTGCTGGACGACCGGCTGTGGATCCGCCGCGTGTTCGACGAGGACACGCCGCCGGGCTCGGGCGTGGTGATCGACCCGTCGCTGGTCAAGGTCGACTGGCACGCAAAGGGCGCCCTGCACGGCAAGGCCGCCTACCGCAAGCTGGACCCGGGCCGCTGGGTCGTGACCGTCACCGGCGACGGCTCGCTCGGGCTGGCGCCCAGTACGAACGGCGAGCCGACCGAGCTCTCCGGCCCGCCGCCCGTGCGCGACTACCCACAGGTCGAGAAGAGCGTCCGCGATGCACTCGCCGCGCTCGGGCCGCGCGAGGTGCTCGAGAAACTGATCTGGTAGAGTCTCCGCATGGCGCCCCCCGCCGTGCAGCCCGCACCGGTTCTCGATCGCTCGCTGCGCTCGAGCGGCATCGAGCTCCGGCCCGACATCCCGATCTGCCAGACAGACTTGCCGCTCGACTGGTACCAGGACGAGTTCAAGCCCTACGCCGAGGAGTACCTGGCGCTCCCGGACCGCCGGCCCGAGACGGTCCTCCCCTGGATGGACCGCTACCTGCAGCCCGCGCTGGCCGCTTTCGGGGACCAGTTGCTGCTGCTCGCCCACTACTACATGGGCGGCGAGATCGTGAAGCTCGTGGAGCGCTA
>CAXMNF010000006.1:0-35394 GCA_964194645.1 uncultured Gammaproteobacteria bacterium | reverse complement strand
CCAGGCCTGGCAGGGTCAGCCAGTTGGGGATGCGCCGCCGGCGCAGGTCTTCTTCGACGACGAAGAAAAGGAAGGTCGCCGCCCACGCAAGTGCGAGCGGCGACGCTTCCCCGTGCACCTCGACGTAGGCCGCACAGATGGTCGCTGCCGCGACGCTGGCCGGAAACCAGGACGCGAAAACGGTTCCCTCCCTCCTGCGGGGACCCGGCGAACGGATCTCCGATTCGGCTGGAGCGCGGTCGACTGGCTGTTGCACTTCAGGCACTGGAGTCTGGAACGAGTCCGACTAGAACGTGGTGCTCTTGCCGGACAGGCTCGTGTTGATGCCCCCGAGGGAGGTACTGATGGTTCCACCCAGCAGCCCCCAGGTGGCGGCGCCGGCCACTGCGAACAGCAGCGCGACGATCGCCCACTCGAGCATCTCCAGACCTTCCTCCTCGCGGAGGAACTTCTTCAGGTTGCTCATCTCTTTCTCCGTTTGCAAACGGACTGCGACGATGCAGCCCGTGATCGTTATGTACCGCGATTCGGGGCTAAGTGATCTTGCTCATACTTCTGCCCTGCGCAGCTCCGCGTCACCGAGGCGCAGGCCTGGAATGCAACGGTGCGTCGCTGCGAAGTGAAAAGTTTTCTCGAGGTTCTTCGACACCTCTATGTGTAGATTGCTTCCCTTCAGAAGCGCCCCATAGACGCTCGGCAATGCGCAGCAGAGCGCTGTGCACCCTCGCTCGCCCGACCGATTTCGGTGTCGGCAAGGTGCGGGGCCCCTTTCTTGCACTCGTCTTTCCGGTTGACCGTGTGCAAGTTGCTGATACGAGCGGGGTTGCTGTGCCTGGCGTGGCCCGCCTTGGCGGAGGAGCCCCTCGCGACGCCTGCCCGATCAGCCGCCGGCTATCGGGTTGACTCGCTGCCCGCCATGGAGTCCTCCTGGGCGGGCGCCGTGCAGCCGATGCTGGCCGACGATGCGCGCCCCTTGCCCGCCGCGCTGCTCTCCGAGCTGACCGAGCAGATCCAGACGGAGTGGGCGCTCGGCGAGCAGTATGGAGCCCTGATGGCCCAGCTGGGGGTGTGGGTGGAGTTCCCGCTGGTGAACCTGCTGCCCGACGGCCGGGTCGTGGTACCGGTGGTCGAGGCCCTGCGCATGCCGATCCGCGGGCGACTCGAGCTGAGGGCCGTGCCCCCGGCGCGCCGCATCGCCGTGCTGCTCGATGTGTCGGAGAGCGCCAACTCCGGCACCCTGCTGCTCCGCCAGTCCGGGGCGCTCGAGCGCGTCTCCGTGGTGGAGGCGGGCCTGCGCGCCACCCAGACCCTGATCGCCTGGCTGCAACACGAGCGCAGCGCCCTGGGCGCAGCGCGCGGCCGCGACGCGGACGAGCTGGCGGTGATCGCCTTCGGCGAGAGCACCGAGCCGTTGATCACCCCGGGCAGCGAGATTCAGCAGGCGCTCGAGCGGCTGCGCGACCCCGACCTCCCCTGGCCGCCGGGCGGCGGCCGCAGCGATGCGGTGTGCGCCCTGCGCCTCGCCCACGACTGGCTGACCGAGGCGCCGGCCGGGGCACTTCGCGAGATCATCATGCTGACCAGCGCCGACCTGCCCCACTCGGGCCGCTTCACGGACTGTGACGCGCAGCCGCAACGCGGCAAGACCTGGCGGCAGTCCTGCCTGGCCGCGCTCGAGCACGACCCGTGCCCGGCGTCGTACTCGTTCGCCGAGGGCACGGGCCGCTCGGACGTGGCACGGCTGTTCGCGTTCGCGCGCGACGCGAAACGCGAGGAGCTGGCCGTCTCGGTGCTGCTGCTGCGACCCGAGCGTCCGCCGCGCTTCTTCCGAGAGCTTGTCAACCACACGGGCGGGCGGCTCTCGCCCGTGCTCTCGCTCTCGGACCTCGACCTCGCCCTGCACGAGATCCTGAACCGGGAGACGACTGAGCAGCCGATCGAGGCCGTCGAGGCGCGCAACCTGCGCACGGGCGACTTGAATGCGAACCTGCTCGACGGGGACCAGCTCGCCTTCGATGGCGCGCTCCCGCTGTTGCCTGGAGCGAACGACATCGAGGTACGCGTGCGCGCCGGCGGCAAGACCGCCGCGCTGTTGCGCTTCCGCGTCTTCTCCGCCCCCAGCTTGCGCGACGACTTCCTGGAAGCGCTGCGTCGGGAGAACGAGCAGAGCGCCGCGCGCCACAAGAGACTCGATGATGAGTGGCAGAGCCTGACAAGGCCGCGCCGCACCCAGGAACTCGAGATCACGCCGGAGACGCCGCCCGAGCCCTGATCCGCCCTGCCAGCGCTTCGACGGAGCGAAGGCCGTGCCCTAGACTGCGCCCCGATGGGTGGGGATCCCCAGCACACCTACTACGAGCTGCACCTGGCCAACGTGGTCCAGGAGACTGATGACGCGCGCTCCTTCGTGCTCGAGATTCCGGACGCGCTGGCCGCGCGCTTCGCCTACCGGGCCGGGCAGTTCCTGACCTTTCGGATCCCCTGGAACGGCCTGGAGCTGCAGCGCTGTTACTCGCTGGCCAGCTCGCCCGACTGTGGCGAACCGCACAAGGTGACGGTGAAGCGCGTCGAGGAGGGCCGGGTCTCGAACTGGTTCAACGACCGTCTGGCCGCCGGTGACCCCCTGCGGGTGCTGCCGCCCGAGGGCCGCTTCGTGCTGCAAGACCGGGCGCAGCCGCTGGCCCTGTTCGCCGGCGGCAGCGGCATCACGCCGGTGATCTCGCTGGTCAAGACCGCGCTCCTCACCAGCGAGCGCCGCATCAAGCTCGTGTACGCCAACCGCGACGCTCGGTCGATCATCTTTTCCAAGGAGCTCGAGGGCCTGGCCAAGCGGCACTCCGACCGCTTCGAACTGGTCCACCATCTGGACGCCGACCGGGGATTCCTGGATCCGGGCGCGGCGCGCGCGCACCTGGCGGATTGGCGGGACGCCGACATGTACATCTGCGGACCGGGCCCGTTCATGGACACCGTCGAGGGCGCACTCGCCGAGCAAGGTGTGCCGCGCAGGCGCATCTTCATCGAGCGCTTCGTCTCACCAACCGGTCCCGACCGGGCCGAGGCCGCCGCTGGATCGCCAGTCGAGGCGGGCGCGGTACCGGCCGAGATCGAAGTCACCCTCGAGGGCGAGCAGCACCGCGTGCCCTACCGCGCGGGCCAGACCTTGCTCGAGGCCGCGCGTGAGGCGGGGCTGCAGCCGTCCTTCGCCTGCGAGGAGGGCTACTGCAGCACCTGCATGGCTCGTCTGAAGCGCGGGCGGGTGACGATGCGCGCGAACGACGCGCTCACCCAGCAGGACCTGGACGCCGGCTACATTCTCACCTGCCAGAGCATCCCGCAGACGGCCGAATGCGAGATCGACTGGGACGACTACTAGGCGTGTTCGCGAAGCTCGGAATCGACTACGAGAACCCCGGACGTCTCTGGTGGGGAAGTGGCGGCCGTGAACTCTGGGAAGGCATCGCGGAGGCGCCCGACGCCAGCCACGTGATCGTCGAGACCTCGATCGCGGAGTCGTGGCTCGCCGAAGCCGCGCGGCTACCCGGCTGGGATGACGGCCCGGAGTACGCCCCGCATCCGGTGACCCGCTCCGAGGTCGACCCGGACGAGGAGTTCTAGCCGGCCCGCGCGGCCATGCAGCTGGCCGCGAGCAGGAGCTGCGCGGCAAAGTAGAGCGGCAGGCCCCAGAGCTTGTTCAGAAAGGCCGGCGCGACGAAGCGCTCGCGCGCCACGGCGAGGTCCGACACGGCGAAGAGCGCCGCGCCGCCCAGCAGCTCGGGCCTGCCCCCGTGGGCGCTCGCGCCGGCCGCGCAGGCCAGCATCAACCCGATCACGCACAGGTAGCCGCGCACCGGCAGGCGCAGCGCGGCCGGTACGCGCGCCCCGAGCCAGAGGGCCGCCGCCGTGCCGAGCCCGACCGCGGCAACGGTGCCGGCCGCAAAGCCGAGTGGCTCGAGTCCCCGCAAGACGAAGGCCCCGGCGTAGACCACGTGCGCCAGGGCGAAGCTCAGCAGGCCGGACAGGAAGGCGCTGCGCGTCCCGCGGGAGATCAGCAGCACATCGCCCAGCGCAGACAGGAGGAGAGCCGCCAGCACGAAGCGCCCGTACGTCGAGTCCAGCGCACCCGCCGCGAGCGCCGCGGCCAGGAAGCCCGCGGCCGCCAGCGGTTTCGCGAGCCACACGCCCGCGCGCGATCCGCGCCACTCGGCCGCGAGCAACGCGGCCACCGCCAAGGCCACCCAGACGGCGTAGAGCTGCATCTAGCCTCCGCGGCGGACCGGCCGCGGGCCGCCACCGTACTGGCTGGGCCGTCCCGCGCTCAAGCGGACCGTCCGGAGCGGCGCGCAGCGCGCAGGTAGAGCGCCTGCACGGGCACGAGCAGCGTGGCGCTGGCCAGGAACGCCGCGCGCAAGGTCGTGGCCCGCGCCAGCCCGCCCAGCGCGGGGCCGCCTGCGAACTGACCGAGGGAGTCGCTCTGGGTCTGCATCGAGAGCACCGTGGCGCGCACCTCGGAGGGAATCTGGCGATTCGCCCAGGTAGCGAGGACCGGCGCGGACGCACGCCGCAGCACGGCCATCCCCCACCAGGCAAGCACCGCGACCGCGAAGCTCCCCGCCAGGGCGAAGCCAGCGATCGCCAGGATCAATCCGGCGTTCAGCGCGAGCAGCAGGCGCAGGGCGGCCCGCTCGGACGTGAGGTCTGTCCGGCGCCGCAGCCAGCCGGTGGCGGCGATGCTGAGCAGCAGCGCCCCCGCGTTCAGCACGCCGAACCACACGATCGGGTCTGCCGGCCCGAGCGCGGGCAGCTCGAACGACAGCACGTGCAGCTCCCACAGTCGGTCGAGCGGCTCGCTCGACAGGCCCAGGAACAGTGCAATGCCGAGCAGCCAGAGGAGCGCCGGTCGGGCGCGCACCACGGCCGTGCCCTCGCGCAGCGTGTGCGCGAGATCTCGCCAGCCCTGCCGCTCCTCCACAGGCCGCCGGCGAAAGCCCTGCTCCGGCATCGCAAGGGCCACGAACATGGCCAAGACCAGGTAGCCGAGCCCGGCGCAGAAGAGCGGCAGCCAGAGCCCCACACTGGCCAGCGCCGCGCTCGCGCCCATGGCCAGCAAGGCGCCCAGCTGCCCTACCTGCGTGCCGCGCAGGAACACCGGGCCCATCTCGTCGCTGCCCAGCTCGTCGACGATCCAGGCCTCGCCCGCGCCACTCGTGAACGTGTAGCCGGCGCCCCAGATCACCTGGGCGAGCAGGATCGCCGCGAAGCTCGGGTGGAGACTCTCGTACACGAAGCCCACTCCGATCAGCGCGTAGCCGATGCCGACCGAGAGGCGCCGACTGTACACGTCCGCCACGACGCCGGTTGGGATCTCGAGCAGGAAGACCGAAAGCTCGAGCACCGTGCCGACCAGCACCAACTCGAGGGGATCGAGCCCGGCCGTGCGGATCCGGTAGATCGACGAGAAGGTGCTGAACAGTGCGAAGCAGCCGGCGCGCGAAGCCGCAAGGATCAGGTAGACACGCAGCGCGGGCAGGCGGTCCAAGCGGCTCGGCTAGGCGCTGGGCGGAGCCGTCGCGAAGAGCAGCCGCTCGGCGTTCCCGTACAGGAACTTGTCGAGCACGCCCTCGCGTAGATCCAGTCCTTGGGCTTCCTGGATGCAGCGCTTGAAGGACAGCACGGGATGATCCGAGGCAAAGAGGATCTTGTCCTGCCCGCGAGTATTCATGTAATGGATGAGCTCTTGCGGGAAGTACTTTGGCGCGTAGGCCGAGGTCATCAGCTGCAGGTTGCGGTACTTGATCATCAGCCGGATCGCCACGCCCCACCAAGGGTCCGCCCCGTGCGCCATGCACAGCTTGAGTTCGGGGAAGTCGAGGCACACCCGGTCCAGGTGCATCGGGTGCTGGCACTCGCCGGGCCGGGGCGGGCCGGGGATGCCGGTGTTCGTCGAGAGGACCAGGTCCAGCTCGATGCACTTGGCGTAGATCGGGTAGTACAGGCGGTGGGTGGGCGGCAGGTCGTACTGGAACGGCACGACCCGGGCCAGCACCACGGGCTCCTGGCGCACCAGCGCCTGCAGCTCGCGCAGTCCCTTCATGCCGCGGCGCGGATCCAGGCCAACCGCCAGCGCGAAGCGCTCGGGGTGCGCCTTCGGGAAGGCCAGCACCTGAGCCGAGGGCCGGCGCGCATCGATCGAGAGCACGGCCTTCTCGACGCCGATCGCGTCCATGTCGGCCAAAAGCTCGCCGATCTCGATGTTCTTCAGGAACTCATCGCCGCCCTTGAAGTAGTCCTCCTTGACCCGGACCAGCCAGTCGGGGGCAGCGTTCTCGCCCATGTTCACGTTCACCCAGGGATCGATGGCGCGCAGGCTCAAGAAAAACCTCCGCGGCCACCTTAGCACGGGTGGCTTGCGCCCCAGACCGCGCCTATATTCCGCTCGATCGCAATTCCTGCGGGGGAGAGCAGAGATGGCTGCACGGAAGAAGAGCACCGGACGGAAGAAGACGGCGCGCAAGAAGACGCCTCGGCGGCGAACCGCCCGGAAGAAGACGCCACGGAAGAAGGCCTCGCGGAAGAAGGCATCTCGCCGGAAGGCTGTCCGGAAGAAGACCCCACGCAAGAAGGCCGCCCGCAAGAAGACGGCGCGCAAGAAGGTGGCGCGGAGGAAGACCGCCCGCCGGAAGGCGGCGCGGCGCAAGCCCGCCCGCAAGAAGAGTCCCCGCAAGCGGACCGCCCGAAAACCCGCGCGGAAGAAGACGGCGCGGCGCAAGCCGGCGCGCAAGAAGCCCACAGGCAAGGCAGCCGCTGCACACCGGACGGTAGCCCCGCCTGCGCAGACCAAGCCCGCGCGGAGCGGCGATCTCGCCCCGCTCGATCCAATCGCGGCTGCGCTGCTGAACCGCCGGCTGGCCCTGCTGGACCGCTAGCCAGCGCGATCAGGCGAGCAGCGCTCGCAACTCCTCGAGCTCACCGCGGATCTGGCGCAGCCGGGCCGTCGGCGCGCTCTCGTCGCGATCTTCTCGGGCGCGCTCCGCCAGGCGCTTGCGCGCGCCCTTGATCGTGAAGCCGCGCTCGTAGAGCAGCTCCTTGATGTGCAGAATCGTCTCGATGTCCTTGCGGCGGTACATGCGCTGCTTCGAACGGGACTTCGGCGGAGTCATCATCTTGAACTCGGTTTCCCAGAAGCGCAGCACGTAGGGCTTGACCTTCGTGATACCCGCGACCTCGCCGATCCGGTAGTAGGTCTTGTCCGGCAGATCGCTCAGGATCCGCTCGATGTCGGCCATTCACTCACCCCCCCTGCAGCCCCGGGCCGCTCTCTACTCATAGCGCTTCCGCCTTCAGGAGTCCTCCGGCGGGGGCGAGCCCTCGTTCAGGGCGTTCTTCAGCACCAGGCTCGGCTTGAAGGTCAGCACGCGGCGCGCCGACAGCTGGATCTCCTCGCCCGTCTGCGGGTTGCGGCCCTTTCGCGCATTCTTCTCCCGCACGATGAAGTTCCCGAAGCCAGAGAACTTGACCTTCTCTCCGCTCACGAGCGCCTCCTTGATCACCTCGAAGATGGTCTCGACGATTTCTGCGGACTCCTTCTTCGAGAAGCCCACGCGCTCGTAGATCATTTCAACGATTTCAGCCTTGGTCATCTGTCCTCCCTGTCCTTGCGGGGGCTTAGCGAAATTCCGCGCCGAAGCGGCGAACCAGCAGCTGACTCAGGCGATCGATGAGCTTGCTGATCTCCGCGTCCGTGAGGGCGCGATCGGGCCGCTGCAGGACCAGCCGGAAGGCAAGGCTCAGCTTGCCTTCCGGGACGCCCTTGCCCTCGTAACGGTCGAACAGCTCCACGGACATGAGGTGCTTGCCGCCGGTCCGGCGCAGCGCCTCGAGCAGCTGCCCCGCCGGGCGGTCCCGGTCCACGAGGACGGCGATGTCGCGCCGCACGGCCGGCTGCCGCGAGATCTCCCGGTATCGCGGGACCGGCGGCGGCTCGGCGAGCAGGGGCTCGAGGTCGAGCTCGAACACCGCGCAGGGCGCGTCGATCTCGAAGTGCTCGGCCACAGCCGGATGCAGCTCGCCAAGGGCGCCCAGGCGCTTCGAGCCGAGCCACACAGAGCAGGCCGCGCCGGGGTGCAGCCAGGATTCGTCGCATTCGGGCCGGAACTCCGCCGTGCGACCCAGGTCCACCAGGAGCCGTTCCACGATCCCCTTGACCTGGAACAGCAGGGGCGCCTTGGCGTGCCAGAGGCCCGGGTGATCGCCCGTCGTGAGCGCGCCGGCCGCGACCGGCGGCTCGTGGGGCAGCTCGCCCTCGCCACCCGGCCGGAAGTGGCGCGCCACCTGGAAGAGCGGCACCCGCTCCACCTGGTGGGCCAGGTTGTGGCGCACCGCCCGCAGCAGCGAGGGCACCAGGCTCGTGTACATGTGGGCGAAGTCGCCGAGCAGCGGATTCTGCAGCACCAGGCTGCGCCGGCGCGGATCGTCCGGCGGGAGCCGCAGCCCGTCGGCGTCGTCCGCTGGACCGGCCGGGAACACGCGCATCTCGAGCAGGCCCGAGGCGCGCAGGCTGTCGCGCACCTCGAGTTCGAGCAGATGGCGCGGTGGCTGCGCCGGGGTGGCCAAGGGCGCCGCGGGCAAGGTCTGGGGAATCCGGTCGTAGCCGAAGGTGCGCGCCACCTCCTCGACCAGGTCCACGGGGATCTCGAGGTCGTTCCGGTAGCTCGGGATCGAACAGCGCAGGCGGCCGCCCAGTCCGCCGCGCGCCTCCACATCGACACGCGCCAGCAGCTCCACGACCTCCTCGGCCGAAAGCTCTGTGCCGAGCAGGCGGTTGACATGGTCGGGCTCGAGTAGCAGCTCGTCCTGGTGCGGGAAGGCCGCGCCTCGGGCCTCGACGGTGCCGCGCGCGACCGAGCCCCCGGCCAGCTCGGCGAGCAGGCCCGCCGCCCGGTCGACCGCGCGCTCCAGGCCCAGCGGATCGACGCCGCGCTCGAAGCGGTAGGCCGCATCGCTGTGCAGCCCCAGGCGGCGCGCCGTCTTGCGCACCCGGGTCGGATGGAAGTGCGCACATTCGAGCAGCACCTCGGTGGTCTCGTCGCGGACTTCGGTCTCGGCACCGCCGATCACGCCGGCCACCGCGATCGGCCGCTCGGCGTCGGCAATCACCAGGTCTTCCGGCCCGAGTTCGCGCATCTGGCCGTCGAGGGTGGCGAGCTTCTCGTCGGGCCGTGCCCGGCGCACCCTCACCTGCCGGCCACGCAGCGTGGCGAGGTCGAAGGCGTGCAGCGGCTGGCCGAACTCGAGCATCACCAGGTTCGTCACGTCCACCACGACATTGATGGCGCGCAGGCCGGCGGACTCGAGCTTCGCGGCCAGCCAGTCCGGAGAAGGACCCAGGCGCACCCCGCGCACCACCCGGCCCAGGTAGCGGAAACAGTCTTCGGGGACCTCGATCGCGATCTCGACGTCGCCCGAAGCGGGGAGGCCGTCCTCGCGGGCCTGGCACTCCGGCAGGCGCAAGGCGCCGCCGTAGTGGGCGCGCACTTCGCGCGCGATGCCGAGCAGCGAAGCCCAGTCGCCGCGGTTCGGGGTGATCTCCACGTCGAGCACCGTGTCGCGGCTGGGCAGCACCTCGGGCAACGGCGCGCCAAGCGGAGCGCCCTCGGGCAGGACCAGGATGCCCTCCTCGCCCGGCCCGAGGCCGAGCTCGCGCTCCGAGCAGATCATGCCGTGCGAGGCCACGCCGCGGATCTTGGTCTTCTTGAGCCGGGTTCCGTCCGGCAAGGTGGTGCCGGGGCTGGCCACGGCGACCCGCTGACCGGCCGCGACGTTCGGCGCGCCGCACACGATCGCGACGGGCTCGCCAGAGCCGAGGTCGACCGTGCAGAGCGACAGACGATCCGCGTTCGGGTGCGGCTCGCAGCTCTGCACCTGCCCCACGCGCAGCGCGGACAGGTCGGCGCCGCTGCGCTCGATCGACTCGATCTCGAGGCCCGCGAAGGTCAGGCGCTCGGCCAGCTCCTCGGGGCGCTCCGGCAGGTCGATCCACTCCGACAGCCAGCCCAGCGGCACGCGCATCAGATCTGCCCCAAGATGCGCACGTCTTCCGAGAAGAGCAGCGAGATGTTCGCAAGCCCGTAGCGGTCCATCGCGGTGCGGTCGATGCCCATGCCGAACGCGAACCCCTGGTAGCGCTCCGGGTCGATGCCGCAGTTCGCAAGGACGTTGGGATGGATCATCCCGCAACCGCCCCACTCGAGCCAGCTGTCCCCCCAGGAGAAGTCCATCTCGGCGGACGGCTCGGTGAACGGGAAGAAGTGCGCACGGAAGCGCAGGCGCGTTTCGGGCCCGAACACGTGGCGGGCGAAGGCGTGCAGCACGCCCTTCAGGTCGGCGAAGGTGACCTGTTCGTCGACCATGAAGCCTTCGATCTGGTGGAACATCGGGTAGTGGGTCGCGTCGAGGTCGGGCCGGTAGACCTTGCCCGGCGCGATGAAGCGGAGCGGCGGCTGGCGGCCGGTCATGGCGCGGATCTGTACGGGCGAGGTGTGCGTGCGCAGCAACTGCCCGCCCTCGAAGAAGAAGGTGTCCTGCATGTCGCGCGCCGGGTGATCGTCGGGGAAGTTCAGCGCGCCGAAGTTGTGCCAGTCCGTCTCGACCTCGGGCCCCTCTTCGATCGAGAATCCCAGGCCGTGGAAGAACTCGAACATGTGCCGCTCGACGTGCGTGAGGGCGTGCAGGCGGCCCGGTGACTGCGCCGCGCCCGGCAGGGTGGCATCGAGCCGGTGGTCGCGGAGCTGACGCTCGCGGCGGCCCTCACGCAGCACGGCGTCGCGCTCGCCCGCCCAGGCCTCGACCCGGTCGCGCGCGGCGTTCACCTCCTGGCCAACTCGCGCGCGCGCCTCGGGCTCCAGGGCGCCGATGCTGCGCAGCAGGCCTGAGATCGAGCCCTTGCGCCCCAGGTAGCGCGCGCGCACCTCGACCAGCGCCTGCGGCGTCTCCGCCGCGCCGATCTCGCGCCGGGCCTGCTTTTCCAGCCCGGCGAGGTCCGACCGCCCCGGCGCCATTCCCTAGGATCTCAGGCAGCCCCGGCCTTGGCCCGCTCGGCCAGCTCGGCGAAGGCCGCCGGCTCCGAGACGGCCAGGTCGGCAAGCACCTTGCGATCGACCTCGACGCCGGCCTGCTTCAGGCCGTGCATGAATACGCTGTAGGAGACGCCGTTCTGCCGCGCCGCGGCGTTGATGCGCGTGATCCACAGCCGGTGGAACTGGCGCTTGCGCTGCCGCCGATCGCGGTAGGCGTAGACCAGGCTCTTCTCCAGCGCAAGACGCGCGGGCCGGAACAGCTTGCCCCGCGCGCCGAAGAAGCCCTGCGTCTCCTTCAGCACCTTGCGGTGACGTCGCTGGCGCGTCACTCCTCGCTTCACTCTCATGATCGCTCTCCGTCGCTCCCCTACAGGTAGGGCAGCTGCTTCTTGATGCGCGGCTCGTCGGCGGGCGACACGAGGGCGCTGTTCCGGAGCTGCCGCTTCCGCTTGCTGGACATCTTGGTCAGGATGTGGCGCTTGAAGGCCTTGGCCCGCTTCAGCCGGCCTGTGCCCGTCGCCCTGAACCGCTTGGCGGCTCCGCGCCGCGTCTTGATCTTAGGCACGATCCGCGCCCTCCTCCGTGTTTTTCGTCTGATCCGCAGCGACGTCGGCCGACTCGGCTTCCTGCTCCTCGCGCTTGCGCCGCGACTCCTCCTGGGCCTTCAACTTGTCGATCGCGGCACGGTTCGCCGCCAGCGTGAAGCTGAGCGTCCGTCCCTCCATCTGGGGATTCGACTCCGGCGCGGCGATCGCTTCGAGCTCCTTCGCAACCCGCACGAGCAGCTCCCGGCCCACGTGCGTGTGCACGATCTCGCGCCCGCGGAACATCACCGTGCACTTGACCTTGTCTCCATCGATGAGGAAGCGCCGGGCGTTGCGCAGCTTGAAATCGAGATCGTGGTCGCTGGTCCGCGGCCGCAGCTTGATCTCCTTGACCTGCGTCTGGTGCTGGGTCTTCTTGGCGGTCGCCGCCTTCTTCTTGAGCTCGTACTTGTAGCGCCCGTAGTCCATGATCTTGCAGACCGGCGGGCGGGCCGTCGGCGAGATCTCGACCAGGTCCAGCCCGAGCCGCCCCGCGACGTCGCGCGCCGCATCGGTCGACATGACGCCAAGCTGCTGGCCGTCCTCGTTCACTACGCGAACCTCCACGACGCGAATCGCCCGGTTCACACGAACCTTGTCCTCCTCCGGCTTTAGGTCACGCCAACGACGTCTGCGAAATCCCACGCGTCCTTACTTCCTCCTCCAGTTTCTTCTGGAATTCGTCCACGCCCAGCGTGTCCTGGCCCTTGTGGTGCCGACGCCGGACGCTGACCGTTTGATCGGCCTGCTCGCGGTCACCGACCACGAGGATGAATGAAATCTTCTGGGTCTCCGCGCTGCGCACCCGGTACGAAAGCGTCTCGTTGCGCAGGTCCACCTCGGCGCGGATGCCCGCAGCGCAGAAGCGCTCGCCGAGCCGCTCGGCGTGCGCCTGGTGGCGCTCCGCGATCGGCAACACGATGGCCTGGACCGGGGCAAGCCAGGTCGGCAGGTCGCCCGCCGTGTGTTCCAGGTAGATGGCGATGAAGCGCTCGAGCGAGCCCAACACGGCCCGGTGCATCATCGCGGGCTGGTGCTCCTTGCCGTCCGGGCCGATGTAGCGCAGCCCGAAGCGGCCCGGCATCGCCATGTCGATCTGCAGGGTGGCCAGGGTCCAGGAGCGACCCAGCACGTCGCGGAAATTGAACTCGACCTTCGGTCCGTAGAAGGCGCCGTCGCCGGGCTTGATCCCGCAGGCATGGCCGGCGTCTTTCACCGCCTGGATCAAGGTCTGCTCGCCGCGCTCCCAGTCCTCGGGCTCGCCGATGAACTTTTCGGGCCGCGTGGCCACCGACACCTCGACGCCCGACAGCTCGAGATCCCGGTAGACCTCGGCCGTCATCTCGAAGAACTTCTGCACCTCCGCCTGCACCTGGTCGGGCTGGCAATAGATGTGCGCGTCGTCCTGCGCCATCGAGCGCACCCGGGTGAGGCCCGTCAGGGTGCCGGAGCGCTCGTTGCGGTGCAGCCGCGAGAACTCCGCCAGGCGCATCGGCAGCTCGCGATAGGAGCGCTTGGTCGAGCGGAAGATCAGGCAGTGGCCCGGGCAGTTCATCGGCTTGACGAAGAGCTCCTCGTCCTCCTCGTTGCGGATCCGGAACATGTCGTCGCGGAAATTCTGGTAGTGCCCCGAGGTCTTGAAGAGCTCCGCGTCGAAGACCTGCGGACACATCACTTCCTGGTAGCCGTACTTGCGGTACAGGCCCTGGATGTAGCGGACCAGCTCCTGGTAGACGACCAGGCCCTTGGGCAGATAGAACGGCGAGCCCTGCGCCCAGTCGTGGAAGAGCACCAGGTCGAGCTCTGCGCTGATCTTGCGGTGGTCGCGCGCCCGGGCCTGCTCCAGGCGCTCCAGGTGGGCAGCCAGCTGCTTCGCGTCCTTGAACGCGATGCCGTAGATGCGCTGCAGCATCGGCTTGGACTCGTCGCCCCGCCAGTACGAGCCCGCCACGTCGGTGAGCTTGTAGGCGCCGATCTGCCCGGTGCGCTGCACGTGAGGCCCGCGGCACAGATCGACGAACTCCCCGTGCCGGTAGAGCGTGATGTCCTGGCCGTCGGGAATGTCGCCGAGCCGCGAGACCTTGAGGTGCTCGCCCCGTGCGGCGAAGAGCTTCTGCGCCGCGTCGCGCGACACGACCTCGCGCTCGAAGGGCAGATCGTCGCCGATCAGCCGCGCCATCTCGGCTTCGATCTTCTCCAGCTCTTCGGGGCCTACGCGCACCGGAATGTCGAAGTCGTACTGGAACTTCTCGCTGTGATCGCTGCGTCCCACATCGATCTGCGTCTCGGGCCAGAGGCGCTTCACGGCGTCTGCCATGACGTGCTCGGCGCTGTGGCGGATCACCTCGCCGCCCTCGGCGTCGCGTGCGGTGACCAGCTGGATCTTGCCGCCCGATGCGAGCGGCTCGCGCAGGTCGACCCACGCACCGTCGAGCTTGCCGGCCAGCGATGCCTTCGCCAGACCGGGGCCGATGCGCTTTGCCACGTCCAGCGGCGTAGTTCCAACGGGAACCTGCATACGGGTGCCGTCCGGGAGCTCGAGATCGAGTTCCGGTGAAGTCATTCGCAAAGCTTGATCGACTTCATGCAGAGACTCCGGTCACGCTCGCGTGTGCATCCGGCGCGATTCGGTTGGGTTGGTAGGCACGGCCGGGATTGAACCGGCGACCCCTACCGCGTCAAGGTAGTGCTCTCCCACTGAGCTACGTGCCTCTAACCCAGCGAATTCCATATCAATTCGGCGCTGGAGTGTCAATTTGAAATGGCTTCGGCGGAGACCGGGGCGGGCTCCGGCCCCGGCCAGACGAGCACTCGCAGCGCCGCAAGGGCCGGGAGCGCCAGGATCATGCCCACGAAGCCCAGCAGCTCTCCGCCCGCCACTAGGCCCAGGATCACGGCCACCGGGTGCAATCCGAGGCTCTCGCCCACGATCCGCGGAGTGATCAGGGTGCCCTCGACGCCCTGGATCAGGGCGAAGCTCGCCAGGACCCAGAGCAGATGGGGGTCGATCCCGTACTCCAGGCCGGTGAGCAGGAGCGCCAGCGCGAGTCCGATGGCGGGGCCCACGTACGGGATCACGGCCAGCAGGCCGGCCGTGAAGCCCACCAGGACGCCGGCGGGCACGCCGATCAGGCCCCAGGTGAGGCCGTAGAGGCCGGCCAGGATCAGGGCGACCGTGAGCTGGCCCCGCAGGTAGGCCGCCACCACGCGGTTCACCTTGTTCCCGCCGTCGAGCACCTGGGCCCGGATCTCTTCGGGCACCAGCTCCGCCAGCCCGCGGCGCAGCTCCGGGGCATCGCGGATCGCGTAGAACGCCAGGACGGGCACCAGCACGAGTTGGAAGAGCGACAGCGCGAAGCTCGCGGTGTTGCGGAACGCCTGGCCGAGCAGTTCGCGCAACGGGCCAATCGTCTCCAGCGAGCGGGCGCGCTCCACGATCTCGGAGAGCAGCTCCTGGCTGGTGCCCGGCAGGCGCAGGCCGAGCCGCGCCTCCAGCCACGGCAGCCAGTCCGTCTGGATGCGCGCGAGCAGGGCCGGCAGCCGCTCGACCAGGTCGACGACCTGGTGCTGGAGCACGGGCAGAAAGCCCAGCGCCAGCGCGCCGAGCAACCCGAAGGCGAGCACCAGCACCGCGAGCGTGGTGAGCGTGCGCGACACGCCACGGCCCTCCAGCCGATCGACGATCGGGCTGGTCAGGTAGGCGAGGAGCAGCGCCAGGCCCACAGCGAGCAACACGCTGCGCAGTGCGAAGCCGACCAGCAGCAGGCCGCCCAGTGCGGCGGCGAAGAGCAGCAGGCGCCGCACCCGCGGGTCGAGCAGCGCCTCCGGGCTCATGGGCTCCCGGCAGAGCCCGGGGGTGCGCTTGCGCCAAACACGCGCAGACTGACCTCGTGCTCGCCGACCGTCACCGGCTCCAGCGAGAAGCCCTGGTAGCGCACGGCCGACAGCCGGTCCTGCAGCGCCCCCGGCGACAGCGAGACCTTGACGCGCAGCTCCGCGCTGCCGGGGCCCAGCTCGACCAGTTCGGCGCGCTGGGCGCCGAGTACGTTGCGCAGCGCGCGCTGCACGCCGTCGATCTGCGCGTAGCTCGTCACGTTGACGAGCCGCACCAGCAGCGGGCCGTCCTCGCGGGTGAGCTCGCCCCAGTTCCGCTCGAGCTGCAGGATCAGGTTGTCGGCCACTTGCTGCTGCAGGGCCTCGAGGCTGCGCAACAGAGCCTCGTCCTGCTGCTCGTGGTAGGCGGGGGCGTCGAAGCGCGCCGCCGCGAGCTGCGAGCCGTCGCGCGCGCGCAGCGCCTGGACGCGCACCTCGGCGACACCGCCGACCATGCGGTTGGTCATCTCGCGCTGGCGCCAGCGCACCACCAGCTCCACGGCCACATCGGCGCCCAGACCCTTGGCCAGCTCGAGCGCACCGCCGTACGACCCGCCGCCCGCATGCAGCGCCGGGTTCACTATCACGTAGCCGCGAGCCTCGAGCGAGCGGATCACGTCCTGCTCGAAGTCGTTGAACAGCGCGGGCGTCATCCAGGCCGCGGCGGAGGCCGCGCGCACCCGGAGCGCGACGGACGGCCGGTCGCTCTCCACGCTCAGCACGCCGAGAGACTCGAGGGCGCCGCGCACCTGGCCCGCGTCGACCGTCGCGGTCAGGTCGAGCACCAGCTCCTTGCGGCCGCGCTCGGTGCGCGAGGGCCGGGTCTGCGGGGCGCCGTGCACGCGGTAGGTCAGCACGTAGGCCGCGGCCTTGGACGCCAGGGCCTCGCGCAGGCGCGGCTCCTCGAGCTGCAGGGCGCTCGGCGGAATGTAGACCCGGGCCACCTCGAAGACCGCCTGTTCGAGTGCCGCCTGGAACGCCAGGTCGCGCGGTGAACCCTGCAGCTCCGGGCCGAGCAGCACGACGCCCTCGACCCGCACCGTAGTCGGCTCGAGGGCGGAGACGGGCGGCCCCCAGCACAGGGCCAGGCCCACGGCGATTGCGCTCAGCCTACAGCGTGACACTCGGTGACCCCCGTCCCAAACAACCCGTCCACCCGGCGGATCAGATCCTCGCTCACCGATACCCGATGCCTCGTTAGCTCCAGATCCGCCTCGGCGCCACCCGGGAGCGCCAGGCGCAGGGCGACGGGCACCGGGCCGGGAGCCAGGTCCAGGATCGCCCGCAGCTCGCGCAAGCGCTCCGGGCTGGCCGAGCCCGCCTCGAGCCGCACGCGCAGCTCGCGCGTGCAGCGGTTCCAGACCTCGGCGAGCGAGATCACTTCCTCGACGTGGAGCTCCAGGCGCTCGCTGTCGGGCTGCAGGACGCCGACCAGAAAGACCGGCTCGCCCGAGCGCAGCAGCGGCGCGCAGCGATCGTACACCTTGGGAAAGAACACCACGCCGAGCGTACCGTCCAGGTCTTCCAGGCGGCCGCGCGCCATCAGGTCGCCGCGACGGGTGCGCTGGGTCGAGACGCCGGTCACCAGGCCGCCGAGCCGCACGGGCCGCCCGCGGTGCTGGTCCCCCAGCCCAGCCACCGGCGTGTGCGAGAAGCGCTCGAGCAGGTCCCGGTGCTCCTGCAGCGGGTGGCCGGTCACGTAGAAACCCAGGACCTCCTTCTCGCCGGTCAACAGCTCGTTGCGGTCCCACTCGGCCAGCTCGGCGAGCTGCGGCTCGGGCTGCGGCCCCGCCCCGCCGAACAGCGAGGCCTGACCCAGGGCTCGGTCGCGCTGGCTGCGCTGGCCGCGCTCCAGGGCCGCCGGCAACGCCTCGACCAGCGAGGCGCGCGTGGCCTTCTGGAAGTCGAAGGCTCCGGCGCGGATCAGGCTCTCGATCACCCGCCGGTTCACGCGTTGCGTGTCGACGCGCTCGCAGAAGTCGTAGAGCCCAAGGAACGGGCCGGCCTGGCTCCGCGCCTCGACCACTGCCTCGACCGCCCCCTCCCCCACGTTCTTGATGCCCGCCAGCCCGAACCGGATGACCTTGCCATCGTCCGCAACGCTGAACTCGGCAGCGCTGCCGTTCACGTCCGGCGCCTTGATCAGGATCCGCTTGCGCCGCGCGTCCTTCATGTAGCGGTCGAGCTTCTCGCTCTCGCGCCACTCCGCGGTCATGCACGCCGCGTAGAAGTCGGCCGGGTAGTGGGCCTTCAGATAGGCGGTCTGGTGCGTGATCAGCGCGTAGGCCGCAGAGTGCGCCTTGGGAAACCCGTAGCCTGCGAACTGGTACATCAGGTCGAAGATCTGGTTGGACTTGTCGGCCGGGTGCCCGTTCGCCTGGCAGCCCGCCATGAAGCGCTCGCGCTGCTGCTCCATTTCGGCGTGGATCTTCTTGCCCATCGCGCGACGCAGCAGGTCGCCCTCCCCGAGCGAGAACGAGGCCAGCCGATTGGCGATCTGCAGCACCTGGTCCTGGTAGACGATCACGCCGTGGGTCTCCGCCAGGATCTCCTCGAGCTCGGGCAGCTGGTAGGTGACCCGCGTGCGGCCATGGTGGCGCTCGACGAAGTCGTCGACCATGCCGGACTGCAGTGGTCCTGGCCGGTACAGGGCCACCAGTGGGATCACGTCGCGGAAGTGGCGCGGCTCGACCTTGCGGACCAGCTCGGTCATGCCCGTCGAGGTGGCCACCTGGAACACCCCCTCTGTGTCGCCCCGGCACAGGAGCTCGTAGGTCTCGGCGTCGTCGAGCGGCACCCGGTTGATGTCGAACTCCGGGTCGTGGGCGTCGCGAATGCGGCGCACGGTGTCGTGAATGATCGTGAGCGTGCGCAGGCCCAGGAAGTCGAACTTGATCAGTCCCACCTCCTCGTTCTTGCGCCAGTCGTACTGTGTGACCACCTCGTGGCTGCGCGGGTCGCGGTACAGCGGCACGATCTCGAGCAGCGGCTTGGACGAGATCACGACCCCGGCCGCGTGCCGACCCGCGTTGCGGATCTGCCCCTCCAGCGCCCGCGCGAGCTTCCAGAGCTCGCCGAAGCGCGGCTCCGATTCGATCACCTCGCGCAGCTCGCGCGACTGGCGCAGGGCCTCGTCGAGCGTGATGCCCAGGGTGTTGGGCACGAGCTTCGCGATCCGGTCGACATCGGCGAAGGACAGCCCCTGCACGCGCCCCACGTCGCGGATCGCGGCGCGCGGCTGCATGGTGCCGAAGGTGACGATGCCGGCCACGCGCCGCCCCTCTTCGCCCTCGCCGTTGTACTTCTCTTCCACGTAGCGCAGCACTTCGCCGCGCCGGTTCATGCAGAAGTCGACATCGATGTCGGGCATCGAGACGCGCTCCGGGTTGAGGAAGCGCTCGAACGGGATCTGGTACTCCATCGGGTCGATTCCCACGATGTGCAGCGCCCAGGCCGCCAGGCTGCCCGCCGAGGAGCCCCGTCCGGGACCGACCGGGATGCCGCGCTCGCGCGCGAAGCGGATGAAGTCCCACACGATCAGGAAGTAGCCCGCGTAGCCGGTGCCGCGGATCGTCTCGAGCTCGTAGCGCAGCCGCTCCTCGTAGGGCGCCAGATCGGCGGGCAGCGGGCGCCCGGCCGGCGCGCCCAGCCGCTCGCGCAGTCCCTCGTTGGTGAGCTTCTCGAGATAGGTCTCCACGGTGTGGCCGTCCGGCACCTCGAATTCCGGCAGCAGCAACCTGCCGGTCTCGAGCACGAAGGTGCAGCGTTCGGCGACCTCGAGCGTGTTCGATACGGCCTCGGGGTGGTCGGAGAAGACCTCGTACATCTCTTCGGGGCTCTTCACATAGAAGCCCTCGCCGTCGAACTGGAAGCGGTTCGGATCGTCGAGCGTCTTGCCGGTCTGCACACAGAGCAATGCCTGGTGGGCGTGGCTGTCGTGCTCCTCCAGGTAGTGCGCGTCGTTCGTCGCCAAGAGCGGCAGGTGCAGGTCGTGGTGCATCTTGAACAGCTCCGTGTTCACCCTGTCCTGCGCCGGAATCCCGTGGCGCTGCACCTCCAGGTAGTAGCGATCCTTGAAGAGCCGCGCGTAGCGCTCGACGGTTTCCCAGGCCCGGTCGAGCTGACCGTTCAGGATCGCGGTCGGCACCGCGCCCGACAGACAGCCCGAGGTCGCGATCAGCCCTTCGTGATGGGCCTGGAGCAGCTCGAAATCCACGCGCGGCTTGTAGTAGAAACCCTCGAGGTAGGCCTTCGAAACCAGCTGCATCAGGTTCCGGTAGCCGGTCTCGTTCATGGCCAGCAGGATCAGGTGGTTGATCCCGTTGAAGCCGCCCGTGGACGCGTCCTTCTCGAAGCGCGACCCCTGGGCCACGTAGACTTCGCAGCCGACGATCGGCTTGACCCCTGCCCGGATCGCGGCCTGGTGGAACTCGACCGCGCCGAACATGTTGCCGTGGTCCGTCATGGCCACGGCCGGCATGCCCAGCGCCTTGGCCCGCTCGAGCAGCTTCGCGATCGAGATCGCGCCGTCGAGAATCGAGTACTGCGTATGCAGGTGCAGATGCGCGAACTGCGAAGTCCGGCCCAAGCGATCACCCCCCCCCGAAGGACTTAGCTTACTCCCATTCGATGGTGGCGGGGGGCTTACTCGAGATGTCGTAGACCACGCGATTGATGCCGGCGACCTCGTTGATGATGCGGCTCGAGATGCGGCCCAGCACGGCCGGAGGAAGTGGCGCCCAGTCGGCGGTCATCGCGTCGCGGGACGTGACGCAGCGCACGGCAATCACCTGTTCATAGGTGCGCGCGTCGCCCATCACGCCCACGGTGCGCACCGGCAGGAACACCGCAAAGGCCTGCCAGAGGCGCTCGTACCAGCCGGCCGCGCGGATCTCGTCGGTCACGATGCGGTCGGCCTGGCGAAGCATGCGCAGCCGCTCGGGTGTCACCTCGCCCAGCACCCGGACCGCCAGCCCTGGGCCGGGGAACGGATGGCGCCGCGACAGCGCGGTCGGGATGCCCAGCCGGTCGGCGACCTCGCGCACCTCGTCCTTGAACAGCATGCGCAGCGGCTCGACCACCCCGAGGCGCATGGCTTCTGGCAGCCCACCCACGTTGTGGTGGGTCTTGATGGTCGCGGACGGCCCCCAGACCGAAATCGACTCGATCACGTCCGGGTACAAGGTTCCCTGGGCCAGAAAGCGCGCATCCGGGTAGCCGGCGGCGGCCTGCTCGAATACCTCGACGAAGGTGTGTCCGATCACCACACGCTTCTTCTCAGGATCCTCGACCTGCCGGAGCCGGTCGAGGAACAGATCGGAGGCGTCCACGACCTTCAAGGGGATCTCGAGGTCCTGCTCGAAGATCGCTCGCACTTCTGCGATTTCGTCCTGCCGCATCAGACCGTTGTCGATGCAGATGCAGGCCAGCTGGGAGCCGATCGCGCGCTGCAGCAAGACAGCCACGACGGTCGAGTCGACGCCGCCCGAGACGCCACAGACCACCGTCGAGTCCCCCACCCGCTCGCGCAGCTCGGCCAGCTCGCGCTCGATGAACTCGTCCATGGTCCAGGTGCCGCGCAGGCCGGCGATCCTTCCCAGGAAATTCTCGAGCAACAGCGCCCCGGCCTCGGTGTGGGCCACCTCCGGGTGAAACTGCAGCCCGTAGAGCGGCCGCTCGCGGTGGCGGATCGCCGCGAAGGGACTGTTCTGCGAGGTCGCGATCACCTCGAAGCCATCGGGCAAGCGCTCCACGCGGTCCCCGTGGCTCATCCAGACGGTGCTGCTGGGCGGCACACCGGCGAACAGCTCCGCGTCCGCCGCCGAGACAAGCAGCTCGGCGCGGCCGTACTCGCGCTCCGCGGCCGGCTCGACCAGGCCGCCCAGGTGCTGCACCAGCAGTTGCATGCCGTAACAGATGGCGAGCACCGGCACGCCCAGATCGAGGATCTCCTCGTTGATGCGCGGCGAACCCTCGGTCAACACGCTGGCCGGCCCGCCCGACAGGATCAGCGCCTGCGGGTCCAGGGCGCGCACCGCCTCCGTCTCGACCCATGGGGGCACGACCTCGCAGTACACGTGGCGCTCCCGGATGCGGCGCGCAATGAGCTGGGTGTACTGGGATCCGTAGTCGACGACGACCACCCGCTCCGAAGCGTTCACGAACTCAGTGCTCGACCCAGTAGTTCGGAGGCTCTTCGGTGATCACGACATCGTGGGGATGCGCCTCGCGCAGACCCGCGGCGGTGACGCGCACGAACTCGGCGCGCTCGACCAGCGCCTCGAGATCCGGCGCGCCGACCAGCCCCATGCCAGCGCGCACGCCGCCCAGGAGCTGGTAGATGCTGTTGGAAAGCGGCCCGCGGTGCGGCACGCGCGCCTCCACGCCTTCCGGCACGAACTTGGAGAGATCGCTGTCCTGGAAGTAGCGATCTCCCCCGCCCTCGCGCATGGCCGTCACCGACCCCATGCCACGGTAGACCTTGAAGGAGCGGCCCTGGTGCAGCACCACGTCGCCCGGGCTCTCGTCGGTGCCGGCGAAGAGCGAGCCGATCATCACGGTGTGCGCGCCGGCCGCCAGGGCCTTGGTGATGTCACCGGAGTACTTGATTCCCCCGTCCGCGATCAAGGCCACACCGCGACGGCGGCAGGGCTCGGCGGCCTCGAGGATCGCGGTGAGCTGCGGGACGCCCACGCCCGTCACGACGCGCGTGGTGCAGATCGAGGCGGGGCCGACCCCACAGCGCACCGCGCTCGCGTGCGCCTGGATGATCGCCTCGGCGCCCTCCGCCGTGGCCACGTTCCCGCCCACCAGCTCTATGTCCGGGAAGGTGGAGTGCAGCTTGTCGAGCGCGGCCAGCACCGACGCGGCGTGGCCGTGCGAGCTGTCCACCAGCAGCAGGTCCGTGCCCGCATCGATCAGCGCCTGTGCGCGCTCGAGGCAGTCGTCGGCCACGCCCACGGCGGCGCCGACGCGCAAGCGGCCCAGGACGTCCTTGTTCGCATTCGGATAGCGCTCCGCCTTCTCGATGTCCTTCATGGTGATCAGGCCGCGCAAGTTGCCCGCGCCGTCCGTCACCAGGAGCTTCTCGATGCGGTTCTCGTGCAGCAGCTCCTTGGCGCGCTCCATGGAGACGCCTGGCTGCACAGTGATCAGCTTCGAGGTCATGATCGTGGAGACCGGCCGCTGCAAGTTCTTGACGAAGCGCAGGTCGCGGTTCGTCACGATGCCCACGAGCTTTTCGCCCCTGACCACGGGCAGGCCCGAGATCTTGTTGCGCTCCATGATTTCGAGCGCTTCGTAGATGCCGTGGTCGGGCTCCAGCGTGATCGGGTCGACGATCATGCCGGACTCGGAGCGCTTCACCTTGGCGACCTCGGCCGCCTGGGCCTCGATCGAGAGGTTCTTGTGGATGAAGCCGAGCCCGCCCTCCTGCGCCATGGAGATCGCCAGCCGGTGTTCAGTCACGGTGTCCATGGGCGCGGACAGCAGCGGAATCGAGAGCCTCACCGTCGGAGTGAGCTGCATCGAGAGGTCCACGTCGCAGGGGTGGACCGAGGAGGCGCGAGGCACAAGAACCACGTCGTCGAACGTCAGGCCTTGTCTGATCGCGGCCTGTCGCAAGCGGCGCCTCCTAGATGGATCTGGCCGCGTAAAGTAGTGAGCCGGCCTGCTGGCGTCAACTCAGTCCGGGACCACCTTGCGAGCGGTGTCCGCGAAGTTGCGCAGCAATCCCTCCTGGAGGGCCAGCGCGATCTGCGGATAGTCGCCGCGCAGGCGCAGGTACGCCTCGCGCGTGAGCTTCAGCACCGAGACGGCCCCCATCGCGTAGGCGGCGCAGGCCCGCTGCCCGATCGCGACGAGGCTTGCGTGGCCCAGCGCCGAGCCCGGGGCAAGCTCCCCCAGATCGTCGCCGCCGAATTCCAGTCGGATCCGCCCGTCGGTTAGCAACAGCAGCTCGGCAGCCTCGTCGCGACGGCGGAAGATCGCGCGGCCGTCCGCGTAGCTCTTCTCCTCCAGGAACGAGGCCAGGCTCTCGCGCTCCTCGGGGCTCAACTCGGTCAGGATCCGGAACTTCTCGAGCGGCGCATTCATGGAACGAGCCTCGCAAACAGGTTGCGCAGAACACCGCGGCGCCGCTCGCTAGGAGCCGCGGGCAGGATGAACACGGAACCATCCGGGAAGCGCTCGAGCTGGCTGCGCGCCTCCTGCGACAGGCTTCCTTCGGGGTTTCCGCACAGGATCAGCTGAACCACCGCGTCCGGGCGGCGCTCCTCGAGCTGCCGGTAGACCGGTTCGGTCTCCTCTAGCGCCTTGGCGTTCGCCCCCTGCGGCAGCAGGACCGCTCCGAGCATGCCGTGCGCCGCAACGTCCCAGAGCGGCTGGTAGCTCGCCTGGGCGGGCACGCCGATCACCCGCAGGATCAGGCCCTCGTCCAGGGCAAATTGGCCAAGCGGCCCGAGCCCGTCGAGCCGGTCGGGTTCGCGCATCAGCCGTCCGTCGCTCAGGAAGTCGTCGCACTCGCGGAGCGACTGGTGGAACTCGCCGATCTGCCGGCTGGTCGCTCCTACGACCAGGAGCTTCAGCATCGTGCCCGGCCGGGGGCGCTGGCCGGCGGCCCAGTCGCGGATGCGGCGCACCTGCGCGCCGCTGAACAGGCCGCCGCTCGCAGCCCCGCTGCGGCCCGGCGCCTCGGGACCGGCGTCGCGGGCCAGAACGCCGCGCTGGATCAGGTCCTGGAGCACGCGCAACACCTGGTAATCCGGGAAGGAGCAGTGATCGACGACCTCGCTCACGCGCCGGTGCGCCTCGACGGCGTCGAGCACCTCGGCAGTCAACGGGTGGGCGTCCTGTGGGATCGAGTTGCGCGGCATGCGCAGGGTGAGCCGCAGGGACGGGCCGGGCAGCTCGCGGCGCAACTTCTCCCATTCGTCCATCTGCCGGGTGCCTTCGAGCAGCAGTGCGCGACTGGGCTTGTCCATGCGGTCGATCTCGGGCGGCGTACCGGGCACGAACTCGAAGCGGCCGTCCCGCCAGGTAAACAGCCGGTAGAGCGCCTTCTCCCCGCCCACCGAGCCGCCGCCCGCCAGAGGCACCTGTGCGTCGAAGATGCGGCCCTCCGAGACGGCAATCGAGCCCGACCCGGCGCCGTCGCGCCGCCAGATGCGCAGCATTCCACTGCGCCTGTTCATCTGGAAGATCTGCAGCAGGTCGATCAGGGAGATCTGCGTCAGCCGGCCCTCGATCTCGGTATCGCTCCGGTCGTCGCCAAAGCGGGAGGAGCGCTCCTGGACGGCAGCCAGGTGGTCCAGCACGTCCTCCTCGTGCCAGGGCGCGACCACGGTGCCGTCGCGCGCGTCCATCGACATGGGCGCATCGAGCTCGTCTTTGACCAGGAACACGAAGCTCGCGTGGCGCGTGCGCGGGTTGCTGCGCAGGATCTCGGCCAGGCGCTCGCCGTCGATCAGAGGCAGGTCGATCGGGCACAGGATCACGTCCGGGACCAGCTCGAGCGCCAACTCCAGTGCCGTTGCGCCGTTCGCCACGCGGTCCACGACGACCAGGCCGTGCCCGGTGATCGCCTCTCCGTGAGCCTTGGCGCGGGCTTGATCGAAGTCGGCGATCAGGATGCGCATCAGCCCTGCACCCCGAAGCCCACTTCGGAGCGAAGCTGGAAGGTCAGGTGCTCGACCAGGACCGGGTCGGAGGTGTGAAAGACCGGGCGCCGCCCCTGCTTGTCGGGGCGGCCGGCCAGCAGCGCGTAGGGCGGGGCCTCGCCGAAGCGCACCATCCAGGTGTCTTTCTCAGACACGACGTCCGGAAGCCCGACCGCGGTGACGGCGGAACTCGCGGGGATGGTGTCGGAATCCGACGCGAGGAAGATCTCGGTGGCGACGTCGCTGTCGCCGAGCGCGGCCAGCGGCGGCAGCACGACCGCGGCGTCCGGGCCCGGCGCCAGGAACAGGAGCCCCCGGTCGTGCGGGCGGCAGGTCAGCTCACCGAGCAGCAACTCGGCCGCGTCGGGCACCAGCTGCGCCGGCTGCAGCTCGGCGGACTCGAGCAAGCGGCGCCCGATGTCCTCCAGCGAGCTCTCGAAGCCGATGCCCAGCTCGTGCACCAGGCTGACGCGCTCGGTGTCGACGCGCTCCAGGGCCCTCTCGATCAGGCGGCCCGAAGTCCCCCCGTCGAGCGGATAGCTGGCAACCCCCAGCGAGAAGGTCAGGTCACTTCCCTGAGCGCGCAGCGCGTCGCCCACCCGCTCGGCCATGCGTCGCTTGAGCACCACGCCGCCCAGCGAGTCGGTGTCGGTGACCAGGGTCCAGAAGCGCCGGCCGCCCTCGGAGCACAGCACATCCGTGCGACGCAAGGTGCGGACCATGGCGTCGACCACCGCGTCGCGCAGCGAGTCGGGGGCATCGCCCAAGCCGCGGAACTCCAAGCACAGGCAGCTCAGGCGGCGGCCGAAGCGGTCGGCCTTGTTCACCTCGGTTTCGAGCACGCGCTCCAGGTAGGCGCGCGTGGGAAGCCCGGTCAACGGATCCTCGAGACTTCCGCCGGCCAGCGAGGCGGCGCGCAGCGCGTTGGCCAACGCCACGGTCCCGATGCGCTGCCCCGTGTCCACGGCACCACCTGGGGCGGCAGGTCCGCCCTGCAGTCGGGCGACGCCCAACAGACGGCCGTCGGAGACGAACGGCACGAAGATCGCCCCGGCACGCCCGTCGCGCTCGGGGAGCTGCACCAGCTCGCCACGCTGGACGCGCTGGTCGAGCTGTTCGTCGCGGGTCTTCCAGCTGAGCGTATCGGCGTCCGCGCTGCCCTCTCCGCAGGTCGCGCGCAGAGTCATCACCTGACCGTGCGGATCGACCGACCAGAGCGCGCCGTCCGGCGCCCCGGCTTCGACCGCCAGCAACTGCAGCACGCCGTTCGCGCTGGCCTCCAGGTCCGAGCCGCCGAGCAACGGCAGCGAGCGTTCGTGGAGGGAGAGGCGGCTCATGAACTCGAGGTTCTCGTCGACCAGGCGGGCACTCTCGTTGCGCACCCGGTGCTGACCGAGGACCGAGTCGATCGCCTGGAGCAGGGTCTCGCGGTCGATCGGCTTCTGCAGGTAGTCGGAGGCGCCCTGGCGCATCGCCTCGACGACCGAGCGCACGTCGGAGACGGCGGTCAGCACCATGATCGCCAGGTCCGGCGCGGCCCGCCGCACAGCCGCCACACTGTGAATGCCCTCCCGATCGGGCAGGGTCAGATCGGTGATCACCAGGTCGAACGGGCCGTTCTGCTCCAGACGAGCGAGTCCCTGCGCGCCGTTCTCGGCGCTCTGGACTTCGTAGCCCTCCTCCGAGAGCAGGCCCTCGAGGAAGCTGCGAAAGTACTGCTGCGGATCGATCGCGAGGATGCGCGCTTTGGCGGCCAAACGGGTTTCCCGGTGGCCGGGCCGGTCGGACCCGGTCACATCTTGTACTTGCCGAAGTCCTCCGGCTCCATTTCCTCGAGGAGCTTCTTCCACCCCTCCTTGTCGGCCGGAGAGGGGAATTCTTTCGCTGCGGGGCCCTCCTGGGCCAGCACGTGCTCATGTACGAGGATCGGCGCACCGACCCGGAGGGCCAGCGCGATCGCGTCACTCGGCCGGCTGTCGATGCGGTGAATGACACCCTCTTGATCTTCGACGATCAGCTCCGCGTAGTAGGTGGCGTCGCGCAGATCGACGACCTCGATCTGGCACAGCTTGGCGCCCACGGCGCCGATGACGTCCTGCAGCAGGTCGTGCGCCAGTGGGCGCTTCAAGTCGAGCTGGTCCAGCGCCTTCGCGATCGAGGTGGCCTCGGCCAAGCCGATCGCCATGCCCAGACTCTCGCCGTCCCCTTCCAGCAGCAGCACCGTGACGTCGCTCGAGGCATCGACGCCCAGTCCCGTCACCTTCATCTCGATGATGCGCGGCTCAGGCAAGGGGCAGCTCCGCTGCGCTTCCCGGCGGCAGGTGACGGCCCAATAGCGAGTGCGGCGTGGCGCCCGTGATCTGCACGGGCCAGAGCTGCCCCGGCTCGAGCGGCCGGGCGCCGTTCAGGTTGACCACGCGGTTCTTGGGGCAGCGGCCCTGCTGCTGGCCTCCGCCGCGCCGGCTGGCCCCCTCGACGAGCACCGCGACGGACTCGCCAACACGCGCCTGGTGGGCCCGAAGCGTGAGCTCGCCCTGCAGGGCCTGCAGCTCCTCGAGGCGCGCCTGGGCCTCCGCGGGCGCGACCGGCTCGAGCCCGCGGCGCACGGCCGGCGTCCCGGGCCGCGGCGAGTACTTGAACGAGAAGCTGTCCGTGAAGCCCACCTCGCGCACCAGCTCGAGCGTGGCCTCGAAGTCTGCCCGCGTTTCCCCGGGGAAGCCCACGATCAGGTCCGTGGTGAGCGCGATATCGTGTCTTGCCTGTCGCAGACGAGCAACGATATCGAGATAGTCCTCGCGTGTATAGCGCCGGTTCATCGCGGCCAGCAGCGGGGTCGATCCGGACTGGACCGGCAGGTGGAGGTGCGGGCAGAGCTCGGGCACCTCGCGGTAGCAGTCGATCAGGTCCTGGCTGGTGAACAGCGGGTGCGGGCTGGTAAAGCGAACCCGCTCAATGCCCGGCACCTGGGCGACCGCGCGCACGAGCTCTGCAAACGCGATCTCTCCGTCGACCCGACCTGGCCGAGGGCGGCCGTACGCATTGACCGTCTGGCCGAGCAAGGTCACCTCGACGACGCCCCGCGCCGCCAGGCCCTCCACCTCAGCGAGAATCCGGGCGCTCGGTCGGCTGACCTCGCGACCGCGCGTGCGCGGCACCACGCAGAACGCGCAGAACAGGTCGCAGCCTTCCATCACTGTCACGAAGGCGCGGCCGGGCGTCGTCGGGGCGTACTCGGGGTGGCGCTCGGGCAGCTCGAAGCGGGCCTGCGGGTCGTCGTCGTAGTCGACCAGGGCCACCCGCTGGCGCTGCCGCGCCCCGGCGATCATCTGGCCGAGCTGCGAGATGTTCTGCGGGCCGAACACGAAGTCGAGCTGGGCGAACCGCGCGAGCAGCGTGGCCCCCTCCTGCTGCGCCACGCAGCCCCCGACCCCAATCAGCAGCTCGGGGCGGCGCGCCTTGTGGGAGGCCAGCTCGCCCAGCTCCGAGTAGAGCTTCTGCTCGGCCTTGTCGCGCACGGAGCAGGTATGGATCAGGATCACGTCGGCCTCGTCGGCAGCGGCCGCCGGACGGTAGCCCTCGTGGTGCAGCAGGTTCGCAAGCTTCTGTGCGTCGTGCTGATTCATCTGGCAGCCGAAGGTGCGCAGGTGGAAGCGACCGGTCATCGGTAGCGAGACTAGCCCAGGCCCGGAGGCGCGGTCACCCGGCCCCGGAAACGGCCGGAATTTGAAGGAATAGTTGATTTTAGGTCGAGGTCGCGCAATAGAATAAAATCCAATAATTTCGGATCTTTATATGGTGATCTTTCACGTAAACAGTCCAGATATCACGGTATTGCAAGGCGCCTGGATCCAGTGGGCTCGAAAAGAGGTTTGACTTCCGCATACGGCCATGCATAATCTGCTCTCGTAGAGAAAGCCTGTGGACAGCGCGGTCGCACTGGACACGCATGCAGTCGCGGGCTGGAGCAACGGGCAGTAGGGAGGGTCGCCCAGAAGGTTCTTACGGAGACGGCGGTGGTGACGGCATTTCTGCTTTGAAATGTCCAACCTCTCACCCCCCACAAGTCATTCACCGCCTCTCCGACCCCTTGACGGCCCGCGGCACACGCCGCGGGCCGTTTTCGTTGGGGCCGCGGGCGTGCAGGAGCCGGGAAGCGGCGGACCGGGCGCCCCGCTAGAGGATCAGGTGGTCCACCATTCGGGAGAGCTGCTTCAGGTTGCGGCACTCCTCGGCCACGTCGGTGTGGGGCAGGTACCGGTCCATGACGCTGTCGCCAAAGCCCCAGGCCCCCGGCGACTCCGGATTGATCCAGACCACGTTTTTGGCCTTCTTGTGGATCTCGCGCAGGCACCAGGCCCTCGGGTCGTTGTAGTTGTTGCGCGCGTCGCCGATCACCACGACCGTGGTACGGCTGTCCAGCGAGGCCAGGAAGTCGCGCCAGAACACGTGGAACGCCATGCCGAAGTTCGAGCGGGTGTACGGGTTGATCACCCCTCCCCCGTCCAGCGCCTCGTCGATCGCCGTGTAGATGTCGCTGTCGCGAAACAGCGCCGTCACCTCGCCCAGCTCCGCCACGAAGACGAAGGCCCGGATCTTGGTGAAGCACTCCTGCAGGCTGTAGATGAACTGCAGGAAGAAGCGCGACACGTTCGAGACGGAGCTCGAGATGTCGCACAGCACGACCAGCTTCGGCCGGTCCTTGCGGCGGTGCCTGAAGACCAGCTCGAAGGGCACCCCGCCGTGGGCCATGTTGCGGCGCATGGTGGTCTTCAGGTCGAACTTGCCCTTGCGCTCGCGCTTCTTGCGGATCGAGATGATGTTCTTGAGCTTCTGCGCCAGCCGGGTGACCACCTCGCGCATGCGGCGCAGGTCTTCCTCGGTCAGGTTGTAGAAGCTCTTTTCCTGCAGGCTCTCGCGGCGGAAGCGCTCCAGGTAGTCGTGGTTCTGCTTGTCGAGCTCCCGCTCGGCGTACTGGCGCACGGCGCGCCGCAGCGCCTCCTGGACGGCGTTCATCAAGTCGCCCAGCTGCCGCAGCTCCTCCTCACTCATGCCGGCCTCGCGGAGCTGGTCCATCAGGTCGCCCAAGGAGGCGCCGGCACCGTCCAGCCCCATCTGCTCGAGCATGCGCCGGCTGAAGAACCCGATCTGGAGCATGTTCTGGATGCCGTCGACGCCGGACTGCTCGCCCGCCTCGTTGATCATCTGCTCGAGCTTGTTGGCGTCGATCGTGAGCAGGGCCGCGGCCAGCTCGGAGAGGTCGATGTCCATGTTCTGCAGGAGTTCCTGCAGACGCTCCATGAGCTGGTCCAGGTCCATGTCGCCCATGCCGCCCATGGCCTGGGCGAGCTGCTCGTGCAGCACGTCGTGAAAGCCGGACCAGAACAGGTCGAAGAGCCGGTCGTAGGTCGGGATGTCGTCATAGTACTTGACCATCGTGGTCCGGAGCGCGTCCTTGAACAGCTCCCGGTCCTCGATCGACATCAGGTCGAGCGCCTCGAACGCGTCGATGGACTCGGCCACGGACACGCGCACGCCTGCCTTTCGCAGCAGGTTCGTGAACTCGATGATCTTCTTCTGCACTAGTGAAGCACGCTCTTCTTGGCAGCGGCGGCCGGGGGCGCCGGCTGGGACTCGCCGGCGGCCTTCTCGGCGGCCTTCTGCGAGAGCAGCTTGGCCAGCTCCGACTGGGCCTTTTCGATGTCGCCCTGGTGCTTGAGGATGATGTTCATGGTCTCCTCGACCAGCTCGGCCTCGAGCGAGTCCGCATTCAGCAGCATTAGCGCGCGCGCCCAGTCGAGAGTCTCGGAAATCGACGGAGCCTTCTTCAGATCGAGCTGACGGATGCGCTGGATCAGGTCGACGATCTCCTCCACGAGCCGATCGCCCACGTCGGGCACCTTCGCACGCAGGATGCGCGCCTCCATCTCCGCGTCCGGGAAGTCGATGTACAGGTGCAGGCAGCGGCGCTTCAGCGCGTCGGTCATCTCGCGGGCGTTGTTCGAGGTCAGGAATACCACGGGCACTACCTTGGGCTGCAGCGTGCCCAGCTCGGGAACGCTCACCGTGTAGTCGGACAGGACCTCGAGCAGGAACGCCTCGAACTCCGGATCCGACTTGTCGACCTCGTCGATCAGCAGGAGGATCTGGTGGTCGGAGGTGATCGCGCGCAGCAGCGGCCGCGGCACGATGAACTGTTCGCTGAAGAAGACGTCGTCCTGTTCGGCGATGCGGGCCGCGGCCTGCTTCAGTGTGTCGGCGCCCTGGATCACCTCGCTGATCTTGTCGCGCAGCATCTGGGTGTAGAGCAGCTGCTTGGAGTACTCCCACTCGTACAGCGCCTTCGACTCGTCGAGGCCCTCGTAGCACTGCAGCCGGATCATCTCCAGGCCCATGGCCTGGCCGACCACCTTGGCCAGCTCGGTCTTGCCGACCCCTGCGGGGCCCTCGACCAGTACGGGCTTGCCGAGCTTGGTGGCCAGGAACACGACCATGGCGATGTTCTTGCCACAGATGTAGCCCTGATCGTTCAGCTTCTTCTGGACGTCCTCGACGGTGTCGAACATCGCTCTCCTCGTGCGGGGCGGGCGCTCAGCCCATCAGGTTCAGGATGTGCCCGAGCTTCTCGCGCTTGGTGCGCAGGTAATCCAGGTTCTTCTCGTTGGGGCGTACCTCGATCGGCACGCGCTCGACGATCTCCAGGCCGTAGCCGTCCAGACCGGCGCGCTTCAGCGGGTTGTTCGTGATCACCCGCATCCTGCCGACACCGAGCTTGCGCAGGATCTGCATGCCGACCCCGTAGTCCCGGGCGTCCGGCGGAAAGCCGAGCCGCTCATTCGCCTGCACGGTGTCGAGACCCTCGCAGTCCTGAAGCGAGTACGCCTTGATCTTGTTGGCCAGGCCGATGCCCCGGCCTTCCTGGCGCATGTAGAGGATGACACCGCTGCCCTCCTCCTGGATCATCTTCATGGCGGTCTTCAGCTGCTCGCCGCAGTCGCAGCGCAGTGAGCCGAAGGCGTCGCCGGTCAGGCACTCGCTGTGCACGCGCACCAGGGTCGGCCGGTCCTTGTCGATGGTGCCGCGCACCAGCGCCACGTGGTCAACGTGGTCGATCGAGTTCTTGAAGACCACGGACCGGAAGTCGCCGTAGGCCGACGGCAGCTCCGCCTCGGCGTAGGCGTGAACCAGATCCTCGGTGCGCAGGCGGAAGCGGATCAGATCGGCGATCGAGAGGATCGGCAGATCGTGCTCTTTGGAAAAGCGGCGCAGGTCGCTCATGCGCGCCATGGTCCCGTCGTCGTTCATGATCTCGCAGATCACGCCGGCTGGGCGCAGGCCGGCGAGACGAGCCAGGTCCATCGCGCCCTCCGTCTGGCCGGCCCGACGGAGCACGCCGGCTTCCTTCGCGATCAGCGGAAACACGTGGCCGGGCCGCGCCAGGTCGCCGGGGCCGGACGCCGGGTCTACGGCCACCTGGACGGTGCGCGCGCGATCGGCGGCCGAGATACCCGTGGTAACGCCGCTGCGCGCCTCGATCGACACCGTGAAGGCCGTCCCGAAGCGCGTGCTGTTCTGGGCCTCTGGCACCATCATCTGCAGGTGCAGCTCGCGGGCCCGCTGCTCGGTGAGGGCCAGGCAGATCAGGCCTCGCGCGTGGCGGGCCATGAAGTTGATCGTGTCGGGCGTGACCTTCTCGGCGGCCACGCACAGATCGCCCTCGTTCTCGCGATCCTCATCGTCCACCAGGATCAGCATGCGCCCGCGGCGCAGGTCGATCAGGCAGCGCTCGACGCGCTCAATCAGTTCCTGATCGGTCTGCGCGTCGCGACTGGTTTCGGGCATCGGCTCGACTCCGGGCGGCGGTTCCGGCGCCGACGCCGTCCGAGTCTTCGCGTGTCGTTCGCCGGTCGGACGACGGCCTACGGAGGACGCGCCCATTGCGACGGAAAGTACCAAGGGCTGACTTCTGTGTCAATCGAGCGAAGTCAGCGGAATCGCGAAGACTTTGGCCCGCGGCTGCGAGCGGGAGCCGGCTTCGCTCAGCCGTTGCGCGGCTTGTCGCGCAGGTCTCGGACCACGCCCTGGAGGAAGTCCTCCTGGCCGATCCCGAACTTGCGCTCGAAGTCGTGGCGCTCGTTCAAGTGCTTGTAGAGCTGGCCCAGCAGGGCTTCAAAGGTCTCGACGACCCCCTCGCCCCGAACGGCCACGGCCGGGACCGTGGGGATGCCGGTGCCTTCCCAGGCTTTGCGGACCTCCTCGAGGGGCTTCACGTCCGGCAGATCACGCTTGTTGAACTGGACCACCTGGGGCACCTCGTGCACGTCGATGCCATTGGCGCGCATGTTCGCCTCGAGGTCACGGTAGGAGTACGCGTTGGCCGAGGCCGCGTCGCGCTGGGAATCGGCGATGAATGCGACCGCGTCCACTCCGGCCAGCACGACCTTGCGCGTGGCGCGGTGCATGACCTGTCCGGGCACCGTGAACAGCTTGAGCTTGATGTTGTAATCGCCGTCGACACCGAACTCGACCGGCAGGAAGTCGAAGTAGAGCGTCCGGTCGTCCTGGGTGTCCAAGGTGACCATGTCGCCCTTGGAGCCCGCCGAAAGCAGCTCGTGGAGCTGCTGTAGGTTGGTCGTCTTACCGGAGAGCGCAGCTCCGTAGTAGACAATCTTCAGCGTGATCTCGCGCGCTTCGAGGTTGAGCTGCGGCATCCCACCGGCGTATCGGCGGGGCAACCGGGCGTCCTTAGCCGTCTTTCGGGCTCCGGACGGCCGCGAAGCGCTCCAAGAGGCGGCGGGCGGCTTCGGGTGCGCTGGCGCTGCCGTCGGCCACCAGGGCTTCGAGCTCGGGGAGCGCCGCGGCCACGTCCGCGTCGGAACGGAAGGCCTGCTCGAGACCGTCGCGCAGCAGCCGCCACAGCCAGGCGCGCGTCTGCGCGCGCCGCCGCTCCTCGAGCTCGCCGCTCTGGGTGGCTTGCTCGCGGTGCTCCTGCACGGTCCCCCAGAGCTCCGCCAGGCCCTCGCCGGTCAGGGCGCTCACCGCCAGGACCGGGGTGGTCCAGCTCTCGGATCTGGGGCGCAACAGGCGCAGGGCCTGGAGATACTGGGCGCGGGTCTGCCCGGCGGCGTGCTTGCTGTCGCCGTCCGCCTTGTTGACCACCAGCGCGTCGGCCAGCTCGAGCACACCCTTCTTGATGCCCTGCAGCTCGTCTCCGGCGCCGGGCTGTAGCAGCACCAGGAAGAAGTCGACCATCGATGCGACCTCCGCCTCCGACTGCCCGACGCCGACCGTCTCGACGATCACGACATCAAAGCCCGCGGCCTCGCACACCAGCAGCGCTTCGCGCGTGCGGCGCGCGACGCCGCCGAGCGTGCCACCCGAGGGAGAGGGGCGAATGAACGCCCGCTCGTCCTGCGCCAGGCGCTCCATGCGCGTCTTGTCGCCCAGGATGCTGCCGCCCGACACGGGGCTGGACGGGTCCACCGCAAGCACGGCAACGCGCTGGCCCTGCTCGAGCAAGGCCAGGCCCAGCGACTCGATCAGCGTGCTCTTGCCGACTCCCGGGGGCCCGGTGATGCCGAGCCGCAGCGCGCGGCCGCTCTCCGGCGCGAGCTTCTCGAGTACCTCGCGCGCCAGCTCCAGGTGGTCGGGCCGGCGGCTCTCGAGGAGCGTGATCGCCTTGGCGACCTTGCGCCGATCTCCCGCGAGGATGCCCTCGACGTATGCGTCGGCGGAATCCGGTCCGCGGCTCATGCGCCCCGGTCGCGCACGGCCTGCAGGACCTCGCGCGCGGCCTTGGGGACGTGCGTGCCCGGACCGAAGACCTTCGCCACGCCGTGCTCGCGCAGATAGTCGTAGTCCTGCGTCGGGATGATCCCACCGCACACCACGACGACGTCGCCGCTGCCCTGCGCGCGCAGCGCGAGGACCAGCTGCGGCACGAGCGTCTTGTGGCCACCGGCCTGCGTGGAGATGCCGACGATGTGCACGTCGTTCTCGACGGCCTGCCGCGCGACCTCGTCGGGCGTCTGGAACAGCGGCGCCACATCGACGTCGAATCCCAGGTCCGCGAAGGCGGTGGCGATCACCTTGGCGCCGCGGTCGTGGCCGTCCTGTCCGAGCTTCGCCACCAGGATGCGCGGGCGCCGGCCCTGGCTCGTGGCGAACGCCTCGACCTCGCCCTGCAGTTCCGCAAACGCCTCGTCCCCC
>CAXMNF010000005.1:0-2463 GCA_964194645.1 uncultured Gammaproteobacteria bacterium | reverse complement strand
GGATCGCCCGAGAGGTTCTCCAGCGGCAGCACGGCAATCGAGCGGATCGGGGAAGCCGGCACGATCGCTCCGGGCACGAGCTGCCAGGTCAGCCAAGCTGCCGCAGCGAGCCCGAGTGCCGCGATCAGGCCGATCGCGGCGCGAGTCCGCCAGCGGCTCTGCCGCCGCGGCTTGGGCACCGAAGAGTCGATCCGCAGGGCGTAGGCGCGGACCGGGTGGGGGATGTTCTTGAGCGGGGGCTCGCCGAGATCCTCAAAGGGGAGATCGAGCCGGTAGCGGACCTGCTCGTGGACGGGGCCGGAGATGCAGATCCCACCCGCGGGGGCGAGCGCCTCGAGGCGGCTTGCGACGTTCACACCCGAGCCGTAGATCCGATCGCCCTCGATGCGGACATCGCCGAGGTGGATACCAATGCGGTAGCGCACGGCGCGGTCGGGCAGGAGCTCCCGGTTTCGCGCGCGCAGGCTTTCCTGGACAATGAGCGCGCAGCGCGTCGCGGCGAGCGCCGAGCTGAACTCGGCGAGGACGCCATCGCCGCTGGTGTCGACGACCCGACCCCCAAGGTCGTGCACGGCGAGCAGGAAGACTCCCCGGAAGCTCTTGATCGTCTGCACCGTCTCGTCTTCGTGGGTCGCCATCAGCCGGCTGTACGAGACGACGTCGGCCAGTAGGATCGCCGCAAGCCGACGCTCGGCGGGGTCCCCGGCCCTAGGCGAGCCTTCCTGCTCGGCCCCGGTTCGCACGTCGTACGCGTGCACGGTCTCGTCGCTCCCCCGGAGCTCGACCGCACCTTGGTCCAGAACCTCCAGGTCGTCGACGGCATCGAGCTGCTCGAAGGCCGCTGCCGACAGGCGGATCCCCCGATTGGGACAGCCTGCGGTCATCTGCTGACCCAGGCGGACCTCCGGGTCCCCGAGGTCGAGCGTCGGCCGCTGCGCCATGTGGATACCGGCCCGAACCGCCAGATCGGGGTCGTTGCGAAGCCGGCCCTGAAGAGCCAGCCCGCAGTCCACGGCCTCGCGTGCGCCGGGAAGCGTCGAGACCGTACCGTCGCCCACTACAGCGAGAAGCTCGCCCCGGTGATCCGCGAGAACCGCGCGAAGAACTTCTACGACCCGATCCCGGACGCGGAGCCCCCAGTCCTCGTCGTCGTCCACGCGCGCCGTGAAGCCCACCATGTCGGTGAACAAGATCGCGGCGGGACGGTGCGTCCTTTGCATCGGGCGTGCCTTCCCTCCAGAATGGCGATCTGAAGGTATCACGGCGCGGGATGTCGGACGCGAACACCATCAAGATCTCCAGGCGACTGGGCCGGGTCGCAGCCGACCTTGGTGCTTTCACCACGCATGTCCGCTCGCTTTGACGGCGATCGACCACGAGGTGAGGCTCGGCCGGCACGGTACGACGACCGTGCGAGACATCCCGGGCCCGCCGGGCGCCGCAACCGTGATGCTGCTCCACGGGCTCGGAGCCACTGCGCGACTGAACTGGGGCCCGTGCTTCCGGCCGCTGTCGGAGCACTTCCGCGTGCTGGGCCTGGACCACCGGGGCCACGGGCGCGGCCTCCGCACGCGTCGCTTCCGTCTCGAGCAGTGTGCGGACGATGCCGCCGCGGTCGCCCGCGCGCGCGGCGTGGAGCGCTTCATCGCCGTCGGCTACTCGATGGGCGGGCCGATCGCCTCGCTCACCTGGCGGCGGCACCCGGACCAGGTTGCCGGTCTCGTCCTGTGTGCTACCGCCCGTCACTTCATGCGCCGGAACGTTGCGCGCGCCGCGCGCTTCGCCCTGCCCGCGGCGGCCCTCATGGCGCGGGTCGCACCCGCCATCGCCCACGAGCGCCTGCTGCGGCGGATGCTGGCGCGGGTCGAGCATCCCGAGCTGCGCGAGCGTGTCTACCGCGAGTTCAAGGGGCACGACCCGGCCTCGCTGATCCAGGCGAGCCACGCGCTCTCCGGCTTCTCGTCTCACGACTGGATCGGCAACGTCGACGTCCCAACGGCGGTGATCGTCACGACGCGCGACGACCTGGTACCGCCGGAGCGCCAGAGAAAGCTGGCCGCGTCGATCCCCGGCGCCGAGGTCTTTGAGGTGGACGGTGACCACGGCGCCTGCGTGGCTCGCGCCGACCTCTTCGTCCCCGCCCTCCTCGCAGCTTGCGACAGCGTCGACCGCTAGATGCTCGCGAAGCGGGCGACGTACGTGTACGTCATCGCATAGTGCAGGCTGCTCCCGGCAACCACGAAGAGGTGGAACACCTCGTGATGCGAGAACATCCGTGGCCAGAGGCGTGGACGTTTGAGTACGAAGAGCAGCATCCCCACCGTGTAGGCGGCCCCGCCGAGCGCCGCCAGGAGCAGCGCCTGCGCGGGCAGCCGCTCAGAGAGCGGCAAGAGCAGCAACAGCGCGAGCCAACCTTGGGTGGTCTGCATCGTGATGGAGAACGCGTGCGACACGCGCGGGGCG
>CAXMNF010000004.1:0-4346 GCA_964194645.1 uncultured Gammaproteobacteria bacterium | reverse complement strand
CGCTGCTGCTGCCAGAGGCCCGCAATGCGACGCAGCGTGGGCAGGAAGCCCGGCGGGCCCCGGCGCGAGCCGCCGCGCGGCGGGAAGTAGGTGCCGGCGAAGAACGGCACGCCGTCCGCTGTCGCCCAGATCGTCATCGGCCAGCCGCCGCTGCCGGTCAGAGCGCGCACCGCACTCATGTAGACGCTGTCGACGTCGGGCCGCTCTTCGCGGTCCACCTTGATCGCGACGTATTTCGCGTTCAGCGCCTCGGCGATCTCGAGGTCCTCGAAGGATTGCTCCTCCATCACGTGGCACCAGTGGCAGGTGGAGTAGCCGATCGAGATCAACACGGGCCGGTCGAGCCGGCGCGCTTCGGCGAAGGCCTCGTCGCCCCACGGGAACCAGTTCACCGGGTTGTGCGCGTGCTGCAGCAGGTAGGGGCTCGCCTCGAGGGCCAGCCGGTTCGTGAAAAGGGGCCGGCCCTCGGCGTCGAGGTGCCGCGTGCGCGGCGCTGCGACCGCGGCGCGGGCGCGCTCTAGACGCGGCGCCAGCTCAGCCGGGACCGGCCGGGCTCCGGGCAGCGAATCGGCGAGCGCCGGGCCCGCCCCTGCGATGAGCAGCAGTGCGACCAGAAGACCCGGCGTCACCCCTAGAGATCGATCGGATCCACCTTGGGCGTATTCGGCTCGTCGTCGTCCTCGTCGGCCTTGAGCGAGGAGCTCGAGTAGCTCGACGGCGAGCTGTACGAGCGATACGACGGCTCGGGCCGCGACTCCGGCTCGCGCCGAAGCTCGGGCTCGCGCGTGGGCGCGGGCGTCGGCACCGGTGCTGCGGGCCGGGCGGCCGGCTGCAGCACGGCCGAGTCGAAGTAGAAGCGCTCGGACACGATCTTGCCGCCCTTCACCTCGTAGATCGCCGCCTCCTGGAAGCGGAGCGAGCGGCCGTCGCGCGTGACGATCTTCGCGTCCCACTCGATGCAGATCTTGTTGCCCTTGATCCAGATGTTCTCGGCGTTCCAGTCGGCCTTCCCGCTGTCCTGGAAGGTCTCCCAGTACTCGTCCTTCGCACGCCGGCCTTCGTGGCCGAGCGCCGGCTCGGACTGGTTCGGCTCCTGCGAGACGCAGTTCTCCGCGTAGAGCTCCTCGACCTTCATTTTCGAGTGGTCCTTGGTCATGCGCACGATCTTGCGTGCGATGAGCTCGGGCGTGGGCGTCTTTGCACGCGCCGCCGTCTTCTTCTTTCGGACGGGCTTCCGCTTCGCGCTCGCCTTGCGCGGAGCGGGCTTGCGCTTGGCGGTGGCCTTGCGGGCCGGCTTGCGCATGCGGGTCTTCTTGGAAGCGGTCCGTTTGGTCGCCTTTCGGGTCGTCATGCCATCCCCCCTCTGCTTTTCAGTCCCGGGAATACTAGCCAACCCCCCGTAGGCCGACACCCGGTAGTGGCGCGATTGACGCCGTGCGACGCGCAATGGTCCAATCCTTCCGGCATGGCGAAGGCGACCGGTTTCGACAGCGCGCTGCACGGCTACCTGGCCGAGCACCGCAGTCCAGACGACCCCGTGCTCCTCGCGCTGCGCGAGGAGACGGCCGCGCGGCTGGGGCCTCGGGCGCGCATGCAGATCGCCGCGGAGCAGGGGACCCTCCTGGAGCTGCTGGTAGCGGCCCTGGGCGCCTCCCGCATCGTCGAGATCGGCACCTTCACCGGCTACAGCGCCCTGTGCATGGCCCGCGGCCTGCCTGCCGACGGGCGGCTCCTGTGCTGCGACGTGAGCGAGGAGTGGACCTCGGTGGGGCGCAAGTACTGGGAGCAGGCGGGCGTCGCGGATCGTATCGAGCTGGTGATCGGGCCCGCGCTGGAGACGCTGCGCCGCCTGCCGCGCGAGGAGCAGTTCGATTTCGCCTTCATCGACGCCGACAAGACCGGCTACCGCGACTACTACGAGGAGCTGCTGCCGCGCCTGCGGGCGAACGGCGTGCTGGCCGTGGACAACGTGCTCTGGGGCGGCAGTGTGATCGACGTCACAAACGACGGCGAGGACACACGCGCGATCCGGGCGTTCAACGACTTCGTCGCGTCCGATTCGCGCGTGCAGTCGGTGATGCTGGCCGTGTCGGACGGCCTCACCTTGCTCCGCAAGCGCTGATCCGGGTTGGCCGAGCGCCTGGGGATTGCGATCGTCGGCGCCGGACGCGCCGGCCGGGCTCGGGAGCGGGCGCTCGTCGAGCATCCGCGCGCGCGGCTCACGGCGCTGGTGCGGCGCGGGGTTGAGCCGAGCCTCGAGCAGGTGCTGGCCGATCCGGCCAGCGACGCGCTGGCCGTCTGCACCCCGAACCGCACGCACGCCGAGCTGGCCGCGGCCGCGCTCGCGCGCGGAAAGCACGTGCTGGTCGAGTTCCCCTTGGCGACGAACCCCGATGAGGCGCGACGCCTGTTCGCCGCGGCGCGGGCCGCCGGGCGCGTACTGCACGTCGAGCACATCGAGCTGCTCTCAGGGGCCCAGCTGGCCCAGCGCGAGCGCGTGGCGCGCCTCGGTCGGCCCGCGGGCGGGGCGCTCGAGTTCCGCGGAGCCAGCGACGGCTGGATCGGCGATCCCGCCTTGGCGGGCTCACCGGCGCTCTGTGCTCTCGCGCGCATGCACCGGCTGATCGACCTGTTTGGTGACGCAGAGGTCACGGCTGCGTCCCTGGAGCGCCGCGCGCGCGGCTACCGGCTGCGGGTCGATCTCGAGTTCGCTGCCGGTGGCGTCACCACCCTTCTCGAGGAGCGGGGGCCCGGACTGCCGCGCCGCACGGTCTGGCGGGTGAGTTGCGAGCACGGCGTGCTCGACGACCCGCCCGAGCGGCCCCGGGCGGGACTGTTCCGCGCCGACCTCGACGTGTTCGTGGCCCGGGTGCTGGACGGCGCTGCGTCCTACGTGTCGGACGCGCGTGTGCTCCGGGTACTCGAGCTGGTGCGCCAGATCGAGCGCTTGTGCGGCTAGCCGCTCCGGCGCGCTAGTTTGCGTCGAGACCGAGCAGGGCGCACAGGTGGTCGTGGGAATCGGCCACCGCGTCCGCCTCCGGGAGGCCGGAGTCGTCGTCGTTGTGGTGGCGGATGCGGATCGTGCCCATGCCGAGCTCGCGCGCTCCGGCGATGTCGGTGCGCAGCAGGTCGCCGACGTGCACGGTTCGTTCGGCTGTACTGGCCAGCCCGTCGAGCGCGGCCCGGAACACCGGAGCGTGCGGCTTGGGCATTCCGGCCTCGTCGGAGAAGACCAGCACCTCCAGCCAATCCAGCAGGCCTTCGCGGTCGAGCAGCTCGCGCACCACGCGACCGGGCGTGAAGCCCGTGTCGCACACCAGCGCGCGCCGCACGCCGCGCTCCGCGAGGCGCTCCAAGGTCGCGCGCGCCCCCGACAGTGCCGGAATCTGGTCCAGGAGCGCAGCCTCCTCGAAGGCACGTGCAAGCGGGTCTGCCAGCGCCGGGTCGTCGAGGCCGAGCGCCTCGAGCGCCCAGACGGCCATCTCCTGCGCACCTGCCTGTACGGCCCCGCTCCACGCCTCCTGGTGGCGCTCGTGCGCGACGCGGAGCGCCTGGCGCGCCACGCTCTCGCCCGAGGAGAGGCCGCCCCGACGCGCCGCCTCGGCCAGAGCCTCGACGCGTGCCTGGTACGCGGCCCGCGGGTGCGGCTCGAAGGTGAGCAGGGTGCCCCAGCAATCGAAGGTGACGGCCTGGATTTCGCGGCCGAGGGCGCGCAGCATGCACGGTCGAACGTAGCAAGCGCTTTGCAGCGCGGGTATGCACCGATATCCTACGCGCCCACCGTGCGTCGATCCCTGGTCCCAGCCCTGCTGCTCGTCTCCGCGCTGGTCGCGACCGGCTGCGAAGAGCCGCCGCAGCCCGGCGCGCGGGCGCAGTTCCGCGTCGCCCTGCTCACGCCTGGCTCGATCCGCGACGCAGGCTGGAACCAGAGCGCCTACGAGGGACTCGAGCGCATTCGCCAGGAGCTCGGCGCCGAGATCGCGCACCAGCAGACCGCCACTCCGCAGGACTTCGAGACGGGCTTTCGGGACTTCGCCGCGCACGGCTACGACCTGGTGTTCGGGCACGGCTTCGAGTTCCAGGACGCCGCCGCCAAGGTGGCGGGCGAGTTCCCGGATACCGTCTTCATCACCACCAGCGGCTCCACGATCCGCGCGAACCTGGCGCCGATCGTATTCGAGATGGAGCAGGCCACCTACGTACTCGGCTTCGTCGGGGCGCTGGTCTCGAGACAGGGGCGCGTGGGCGCGATCGGCGGGATCGAGCTCCCGTCGGTCAAGAGCACCTTCCTCGCCTACGAGGCCGGCGCGCGCGCGGCGCGCGGCGACGTGCGCGCTTCGACCTCG
>CAXMNF010000003.1:0-3125 GCA_964194645.1 uncultured Gammaproteobacteria bacterium | reverse complement strand
GCGAGCTCACGTGCGATGTGCGCGGCGTAGATGCCCTGGCCGCCGCAGAACATGTTTCCCCGGTAGGTGAGCAGGGCGATATTCACGAGAGCTAACTCCGCGTCGCTTCGCTGTCGCCGGAGCCGCCCGCGCCCGGCGTGGTCGCCGCACCGGGTCCCCCGCCCGGAACGAGCGGCTTGCCGCCCGCTTCGGCCGAGACGGTCATGATGGTCCAGCCGATCCAGAAGACCAGGCTCGCCACGAACAGGAAGAGCAGCGCGACGGGCAGGGCAATCGCCCAGTAGCTCTGCAGCGCGAGGCCGTACAGGAACAGGACAGCGGCCAGCATGGCGGCCAGGCAGACTACGCCACCAAGGACGCGCGAGTTCTCGTCAGACGGGTTCGCCATGGGCGCGCGCACAGTACCTTTGGCGAGCGGCAGGTGTCAATTCGTGAAGCGTAGCGCAGGCTTGGACCGTCAAGCTTCGGATCTCGCGCGCCGATCCGGTAGCCATGCGAGAGCGCAGAGCATCCGCGGAAAGACACGTGCTTCCGATCCCGATGCCGGTCGAGCGGATTCCCTCGACCCACGCCAGGCCGCACTTCCTCGGCTACGCCCGCAACGTTTCCGAGTCCGGCATCTTCCTGCAGTGCCCGCTGCCCCCGCCGGTCGGCACGCACCTCTCGTTGCGCCTGAGTCTGCCCGGTCGGGGAGGAGCGCTGGTCGCTCGCCGCGCCGAGGTGCGCTGGGTGCGCGAGTACAAGGGGTGGGAGTCTCCCCCCGCCGGCATGGGCGTGCGCCTCGGCGGGTTGGGCAACACCGAGGAAGACGCCTGGAGCGCCTTCTGCCGCACCCTGCCCGCGGACTGAGCGCAGCGGGGATGCCCGGCTCCCCGCATTGGTCTACCCCTTAGCCGTGATCTGGATCGGCCTGATCTCGGGGACCTCGGCCGACGCGGTGGACGCCGCGTTGGTGCGCATCGAGGCGCCGTCGCGGCTCGAGCTGCTGGCATACCTGGAGCAGCCGCTGCCCGACGCGCTGCGCGCGCGTATCCACGCATTGTCCGGCTCGCCGACCGGCCTGCGTGAGCTTCTTGCGCTCGACCGCGAGCTGGGCGCGCGCTTCGCGGACGCCGCGATCGCGGTCGCGGCCGAGGCCGGGGTCCGGCCGGCCGAGATCGCGGGGATCGGTTCACACGGACAGACCGTCGCCCATCATCCCGAGCCCGAGGTGCGCGGGTCGCTGCAGCTCGGCTCCGCGGCACTGCTGCACGAACGCACCGGGATCCCGGTGGTGGCCGACTTCCGCAGCGCGGACCTGGCGGCGGGCGGACAGGGCGCGCCGCTGACGCCCTTCCTGCACCACGCCGTGTTCGCGGACGCCGCCGAGCCCCGCGCCGTGCTGAACATCGGCGGCTTTACGAACGTGAGCTACCTGCCGGACCGCGACGCGGGGCACGTGGTGGCGTTCGATCCCGGCCCGGGCAACGCCCTGCTCGATCGCGCGGCCCGCTTGGCGTCCGACGGCCGCGAGCGCTGCGATTTCGACGGAGCGCGCGCGCGGCGCGGACGCGTACTGCCCGAGGTGGTCGCGGAACTGCTGGCCGATCCCTACTTCGCGAAGGCACCGCCCAAGAGTACGGGCCACGAGTACTTCGGCGAGGCGTTCTTCTCGCGCGCGCGGGACGCGGTGAGGGCGGCCGGCGGGAGCCCCGACGACCTGGTCGCCAGCCTGGTCGAACTCAGCGCGGCCAGCGTGGCCGCCGCGGCCGAGTCCTTCTTCCCGGAGCCCGCCGCACGCTGGCTCGTGTACGGCGGCGGAGTGCGCAACCCGGTGCTGATCGGCTCGCTCGCCGAAAAGCTCGCGCCCGCTCCGGTCGAGCCGACCGACGTTCTTGGCGTGCCCGCCGAGGCGCTCGAAGCGATGACCTTCGCGCTGCTCGGCTACTGCGCGGCGCGCGGTCTGCCGTCGAACCTGCCGGCGGCCACGGGCGCGCAGCGCGCCGTGGTGCTCGGCTCGGTCACCCCGCCGGACGCGTTCAGATCTTGAGGCGCAGCCCGTCCCGGGCAGTCTCGAAATTCACGCGGTCCAGGTCGGAGAGGACCTCGCTGCCCAGATGCGTGAGCACGATCCGGTCGCAAGAAAAGCGCGACCGCTCGCCATCGAGCCGCTCATGGCTCAAGTGATACTCGAAGCCTTCCTGCATCTGCACGCACTCGCAGATGAACAGATTTGCGTCGGCGGCGAGCGTTGGCAGCGAGTCTGTCCAGCCGGTATCGCCTGAGAAGAGCAAGGTGCGCTCGCCCGCTTCCACGCGGAGCATGTGCGGACGCGTCTCGGGGTGGTGGTGCGCGGGCTCGGGCGTGATCTTGAAGCTGGCGCTCGCGTGCTCTGTCCCGCACGTGAACTCGCGGTAGCGCAGCTCGTAGCCGCGCTCGATCGGGGTCGTGTAGCCGAAGGATTCGGTCATCTGCTCGACGCGCTTGCCGATCCCCGGCGGTCCGAGAATGTCGAGCGGCTTGTCGCGCGGGTTTGCGAACAGGTAGTCGAGCAGCATGAAGGGCACGCCGGCGGCGTGGTCGCCGTGGAAGTGCGAGATGGCGATCGCGTCGATCTCGAGTGGGTCGACGCCCAGGTCCTTCAGCCCGAGCAAGGTCGTCGGCCCGCAGTCGAGCAGCAGCGTGTGCTGCGCGTCGCGCACCAGGATCGCGCTGTTGCGCCGGCCGCCGCTGCCGAACGCGTCGCCGGTGCCGATGAACAGCACCTCAAGCATCGGTCCACACCTCGTCATCCCAGGCGATCGCGCGCTGCAAGCCTGCGCCAGGCGCGATACGGGCCGCCGGGAGCAGCAACGACTGGCTGACCGTGGCTCCGGCTCCGAGTGTTGCACCCGCGCCGATCACGGCATTCGGTCCGGCCGTTGCCCCGGCCGCGATCCGCGCGCCCGCGCCGACCCAGACCGGGGCTCTCAAGCGCCCCTCCACGCTCGCGTCCTCGGCTACGCGCGGCCCTTCGCCGAGCTGCGACAAGGCGGACAGGTTCGCATCGAGCAGCTCGCGGGGCGAGCCCACCGGCCACCAGGTTGCCTCCGGAGGCTGCAGCCATACGCCGATCGGCTCGCCGCGCCGCAGCATGGGCGCGTACA
>CAXMNF010000002.1:0-3166 GCA_964194645.1 uncultured Gammaproteobacteria bacterium | reverse complement strand
AGGCCTCGCGGTTGACCCGCAGCGTGACTTCCTCCTCGGCTCCCAGCGACAGGAACGCGTAGTGCCCCGGCATCAGCTTGTGCTCGGCCACCCCTCGGAAGTCGAACACGTTGATCGCTTCGGCTGCGGCCGAGATCAGCGGCTGAGCCTCCTCGGCATTCGCATCGCCCGCCGCCAGACCGGCCAGGAGCCGTTCGAAGGCCTGTACCGGCTGTGACGCGAACAGCAGCGGACTGCCGAGCAGAAAGCGCAGCAAAGAGCGTCTGCTGGTCCGCAGCGAGACGGCCCCGTGGATTCGGCTGGGTTCGATGTCCAGTCCTCCTTCTGTCCGGCTCAGGCGGGGTGGTCGTCGAGGAAGTAGTTGAAGTCCTCGGTCTCCTCGCCGTGCAGGATCTCATAGGCGTGAGCGGGGCTGCGCGCGTTGTAGAGTTGCTGCTGGACCGCGAGGTCCGCGCCGACCGTGCGCGCGAGCGCAGCCAGCACCTCGAGGTGGCGGTCGCGCTCACCGACTGGCGTCGCGAGCAGCACCATGCAGTGTATGGGCTCGCCGTCGGGGCTGGGCAGCGCCAGTCCGCGCCGCGAGATGCCCATCACGCCCACCATGGGCAACCCTTCGGGCAGGTCTCCGTGCGGCACGGCGAGCCCGAGGCCCAGGCAGGTCGAGACTCGCGCCTCGCGCTCGAGCACCGAGTGCAGTAGCGCGCGCCCGTCGACCCCGCGCAGATCGTGCGAGCGGATCAGCAGGTCGACGAGCCGCTCGATCGCCTGTTCCATGGAGGTGGCCTCGAGATCCGTCGTGATGTTCTCCTCCTGCAGGAAGTCCACGAGGCGCGGGCGATCGCGCCCGACCTCGCCGGCCCGATTGAGGGCCACGCGCGTGGCGATCGGACCGACGATCTCGCTGGCCGTTACGGCGGTGAGCACGACCGCGGTGAACAGCCCCTGCAGCCCGGCGAACGCGGGGTCGTCCTGGATCAGGATCACCAGACCCACGGCGACGCCCGCCTGCGGGATCAGCGCCATTCCCAGGTTGCGGCGCACCCGCTCGGTTGCACCGGCGAGCCTCATCGCGACGTTCGCCGAGAGCATCTTCCCCGCGGTGCGCCCGGCCAGGAAGACCAGCGCGATCACGCCGGCAGTGAACGCGCCCTCGAAGGACAGGTGCAAGCCCGCGAGCGTGAAGAACACGCACAGGATCACAGGCTCGAAGTTCGCGAAGACCGAATCGACGATGCGGTCGCGCTTCGGCGTGAGGTTGGTCTGCACCACCCCGAGGACCATGCACGCGAGCAGCGGCGACACCCCCGCGTACGAGGCCAGTCCGAAAGTCAGCAGGATCGAGATCACGGACACGGTTGCGAGCCGACCGGGGCTGCGAAAGCGCAGCGTTGCCAGGTGCGTGAGTACGGCCAGTCCGGCGCCGACGAGCACCGCTTCCCCGATCTGCACGGCCGAGTCCCCGAGCACCTGCGGCAGGGACACGTCCACGATCGAGCCTTCGGCGGCCAGACGTCCGGCCGTGCGCGCCAGCTCGAAGAGCAGGATGCACGACATATTGTTGATTGCCACCGCGGCGATCAGGGTCTTGACGAAGACCCCGCGGGAGCGCGTTTCGCGCACCAGCGCGATGATCGTGGCGGGAGCCGTGGAGACGGCCAGGGTCGCCAGCAGTACCGCCAGGGTGAGCGGCGCTCCGGTCAGGCCGAGGATCAGGCCTCCGACCAGCAGCGGCGTGGCGATCGCCTCGGCAATCAACAGCCAGAAGAGCCGTCGCCCGGCGTTGCGCAGCCGCTGAACGTTCAGGTGCGCGCCGACCGTGACTCCGATCAGGGCCAGCGCGAAGTGGGTGAGTGGCTGGAGCCGGTGCACCGACTCGGTGTCGAACAGGAAGAACACCGAGGGACCGAGCAGAATCCCGGCCACGATCTGGCCGGTGACCGCGGGCAGGTGCAGACGCTGCGCCAGCCCGCCGAGCGACATGCCCACCACGAGGATCGCGGCGAGCGTAAGGAGGGGATCGGCCCCGGGCAGCCATGCCATCCCGGACATGATGCCGAATCCGGTCTCGGCACGACGCGGTTTGACCCTCTCCTGTCCGCGAGCGACCTTCGAGTCGCTCGCCTAGGCGGGCGCGGCGGCCGCGCCGCCGTCGATCTTGAGCACCGCGCCGGTGGTGTAGGACGAAGCGTCGCTCGCCAGGTAGAGAGCGGCGCCGACGACCTCGTGGGGTTCGCCGCCGCGCCGCAGCGGGATGCTGGTGCGGGCGGCTTTCGCGAACGCGTCCAGGTCCCAGGCCTTGCTGATGTCGGTCAGGAAGGGTCCGGGCATGATGCAGTTCACGCGGACCTTGGGGGCGAGCGCGCGCGACAGGGCGATCGTCAGGTTGTTGAGCCCGGCCTTGGCCGCTCCATAGGGCACTTCGGCGGGGCTCGGCTGCACGGCGGCCACACTCGACACGTTGATGATCGAGCCGCCCGCTGCTTCGGCCATGCGGCTGCCGATCAGCGCGCACAACCTGAAAGGTCCCTTCAGGTTGACCGCCAGCACCTTGTCGTAGAGCTCCTCGCTCACCTCGGTGAGCGACGGGTAGAGCGGCGACATGCCCGCGTTGTTGACCAGCACATCCACGCGACCGAAGCGCTGGTATGCCGCGTCGGCGAGCGCGTCGCACTGCGACCAGTCGCCCACGTGACAGGCCACTGCGAGCGCCGAGCGCCCGGTGTCGGCCTCCACCTCCTTGGCCAGGGACTCGCACGCGTCCCGCTTGCGGCTGGCGATCACCACGTCGGCGCCGCGGCGCGCGAAGGCCAGCACCATCTCGCGGCCCAGGCCACGGCTGCCGCCGGTGACGACGGCCACCTTGCCGCCAAGGTCGAACAGGTCGGGCATCGCAATCCTCCAGGCAGGGCGCGCCTACTGTACCCCGAGCGCTGCCGCGGGGCTGGTAGACTGCCCGGCAGAAACAAGGGGAGGCTGTCATGGGGCGGATCGGGGAAGCGATCGTAGCGAGGGGCGTGCGCGAGCAGCGCTTCGACGTGCACTGCCAGGGACGCCGGGTCCCGGGCCTGCTGTGGACCACCGAGTCGGGCGGCCCCGCGCCTTTGGTCCTGCTCGGGCATGGCGGCAGCCTGCACAAGCGGGCGGACTACATCCTTTCCACCGCGCG
>CAXMNF010000001.1:0-52729 GCA_964194645.1 uncultured Gammaproteobacteria bacterium | reverse complement strand
GAGATGGTGATGCCGGGCGACAACATCTCGATCACGGTGGATCTGATCACGCCGATCGCGATGGACCAGGGGCTGCGCTTCGCGATCCGCGAGGGTGGCCGCACGGTCGGTGCCGGCGTCGTCGCCGACATCATCGAGTAGGGGAAATGGCCCAGACCGCAGCAAACAAAATCCGCATCCGGATCAAAGCGTACGATCACAAGCTGCTCGACCAGAGCGCTTCGGAGATCCTCGATACCGCGGGCCGCACGGGCTCGCGCACCGCGGGGCCGATTCCGCTGCCCACGTCGATCTCCAAGTACACCGTGCTGCGTGGCCCCCACGTGGACAAGAAGGCGCGCGAGCAGTTCGAGATCCGAACCCACCGGCGTCTGATCGACATCCTCGATCCGACCCCACAGACCGTCGATGCGCTGATGAAGCTCGAGCTCGCAGCCGGCGTCGACGTCGAGATCAAGCTCTAGCAGCATGGCTACTCCTCTCGACCCCAAGATCTTCGACGCGCCGATCCGGCCCGATCTGCTCCACACGGTGGTCGTGAGCCAGATGGCGGCTCGCCGTGCCGGAACGCACGCCACCAAGAACCGCGCGGGGGTCTCGGGCGGCGGTCGCAAGCCCTACAAGCAGAAGGGCACCGGCCGCGCGCGCCAGGGCACGATCCGCGCGGGTCAGGCCTCGGGCGGTGGCGTCATCTTCGGACCCCAGCCCCGCAGCTACGAGCAGCGCGTGCCCAAGAAGGTGCGCTGCGCTGCGCTGCGCTCGGCGCTCTCGCTGCGCAAGAGCGAGGATGCCGTGAAGCTCGTGAAGTCCTTCGAGCTGGCAGAGATCAAGACCCGCCTGGTGGTGCAGCAGCTCGCGAAGCTCGGTGCCGAAGACGCCCTGATCGTGACGGCCGAGCGCGACCAGCGGCTCGAGCTGGCCGCCCGGAACCTGCCGGGCGTGCGCGTGCTGGCTGTTCCCGGACTGAACGTGCGCGACGTGCTTGCGCGCAAGAACCTCGTGCTCGTGGGCAACGCGCCGTCCGCGATCACCGAGCGCCTCCAGTGATCGACCCCAGGCAGATCATCAAGAGTCCGATCATTACGGAGAAGAGCACGATCGAACGCGAGTTCGAGAACATCGTGACCTTCAAGGTGAGCCCGCGGGCCAACAAGCTGGAGATCCGCAGCGCAGTCGAGAAGCTCTTCGACGTGAAGGTCGTCGAGGTGCGGACCTCGCGGGTCAAGGGCAAGGCGCGGCGGGTAGGACGTTTCGTGGGGCACCGGCCGTCCTGGAAGAAGGCGCGTGTGAAGCTGCGCGAGGGCGACAGCATCGAGTTCTTCGAAGGGGTGTAGAGCGTGGCCATTCGGAAGTACAAGCCGACCTCTCCCGCGCGGCGCCAGATGTCCGTCTCGGTCTTCGGCGACATCACCAAGAGCAAGCCGGAGCGGGCGCTGATCGGGAAGCAGAGCGGCACGGGCGGGCGCAACAACCTGGGCCGCATTACCTCCTTCCAGCGCGGAGGCGGGCACAAGCGCCGCTACCGCATCATCGACTTCAAGCGCGACAAGTGGGACGTGCCGGCCAAGGTCGCGGCGATCGAGTACGACCCCAACCGCAGTGCGCGCATTGCGCTCCTGCACTACGCGGACGGCGAGAAGCGCTACGTGCTGGCCGCGCAGGGCATGCGAATCGGCGACCGGGTGCAGACCGCCCGAAACGCGGAGATCCAGCCGGGCAACACCCTGCCGCTCGAGGTGATCCCGCTGGGTACGATCGTGCACAACATCGAATTGAAGCCCGGGAAGGGCGGCCAATTGGTGCGCTCGGCCGGCGGCGGGGCGCAATTGATGGCCCGCGAGGGCCGCTACGCCCAGATCAAGCTGCCTTCCTCGGAGACGCGGCGCGTGCTGGTCACCTGCCTGGCCACCGTCGGGCAGGTCGGAAATCTCGACCACGAGAACGTGTCGCTCGGCAAGGCCGGCCGCTCGCGCTGGCTGGGCCGTCGTCCCACGGTGCGCGGCGTCGCGATGAATCCGGTCGACCATCCGCACGGCGGCGGCGAGGGCCGCACTTCCGGCGGCCGCCATCCGGTCACACCCTGGGGCGTGCCGACCAAGGGGCACAAGACCCGCAAGAACCGGACCTCCGACAAGTTCATCGTCAAGCGGCGAGGGAAGAAGTAAATGGCGCGTTCGCTGAAGAAGGGCCCCTACGTCGAGGCGTCGCTGCAGAAGAAGCTCGACAAGCTGGGCGACGCCGGCGAGAAGAAGATCATCCGCACCTGGTCGCGGCGCTCGATGATCACGCCCGAGATGGTGGGGCTCAACCTGCACGTGCACAACGGCCGGCTGTTCATGCCGGTCTTTGTCTCCGAGAACATGGTTGGCCACCGACTCGGCGAGTTTGCGCCGACGCGCAAGGTCACGGTCCACGCCGGGGACCGAAAGGTGAGAAGGAAGTAGGCAGGGCGATGGAGGTCAGAGCCAAGCTCCAAGGCGCCAAGATGGGCACCCGCAAATGTCGGCAGGTCGCTGACCTGGTGCGCGACAAGTCCGCCTCGGATGCGCTTGCGATCCTGCAGGGCTGCCCGCGCGCGGCGGCGAGGCCGCTCGAGAAGCTGCTGCGCTCGGCCTTGGCCAACGCGCAGGAGAAGAACTCGCGCCAGCAGGCTGGCCTGGACGTCGACAACCTGTACGTCAAGACGATCACCGTGGACCGGGGCGCGCACGACTGGCGAATCCGGCCGCGCGCGATGGGTCGAGCCTTCTGGATCCGAAAGATGAGCAGCCACGTGACCTTGATCTTGGACGAGCGCTAGGAGGATTCGTGGGCCAGAAAGTACATCCCTACGGCTTCCGGCTGGGCGTCATCAATGGCTGGCAGTCCAACTGGTTCGCAGAGCGCGGCTACGGCCCGATGCTCCACGAGGATCTGAAGATCCGCGACTTCATCAAGAAGAAGGTCCAGCACGCCGGCATCAGCAGCATCGTGATCGAGCGCCGCGCCGACAAGATGGCCGTGAACATCCACACCGCGCGTCCCGGCATCCTGATCGGCAAGCGCGGCTCCGAGGTGGAGGCGCTGCGCAAGGAGGTGAACGACCTGACGCAGAACGAGGTGTTCATCAACATTCGCGAGATCCGAAAGGCCGAGATCGACGCGCAGTTGGTCGCCGAGAACGTCGCTCAGCAGCTGGTACGACGCATGGCCTTCCGCCGCGCCATGAAGAAGGCGGTGACCTCCGCGATGAAGTTCGGCGCGCAGGGTATCCGCCTGCGCGTCTCCGGGCGGCTGGGCGGCGCCGAGATGTCGCGCAGGACCGAGTACCGCGAGGGCCGAGTGCCCCTGCACACGCTGCGCGCCCAGATCGACTACGGCTTTGCCGAGGCGCGCACGACCTACGGAACGATCGGCGTGAAGGCCTGGGTTTTCACGGGCCTCGTGCCCGATGCCCAGATCCGCTCCCAGCGCCTGATGGCGCCGGGCGAGCGTCCCGCCGAGAACTAGGAGAACGGGCCGTGCTGCAACCGAAGCGAATGAAGTACCGCAAGCAGATGAAGGGCCGCATCCGCGGCCTGGCTCTGCGCGGCTCCAGCCTCGCGTTCGGCGACTTTGGCCTGCAGGCCATCGAGAGCGGCGACGTGACCTCCCGCCAGATCGAGGCCGGCCGGATCGCCATGACGCGCCACGCCAAGCGCGGCGGCAAGGTCTGGATCCGCATGTTCCCGGACACTCCTCGAACCAAGCGCCCGCCCGAAACCCGCATGGGCAAGGGCAAGGGCAATCCGGAGTTCTGGGCCGCCCGCATTCGCCGGGGCCGGGTGCTGTACGAAATGGAAGGCGTGACGCGCGATGTGGCCAAGGAGGCCCTGCGGCTGGCCGCGCACAAGCTGCCCCTCCGCACGCGCTTCGTGGAGAGAACCCAGGGATGAAGCCCGCAGAGCTCAGACAGCTCCAGGACGATGAGTTGGAGGCGAGGCTCGACGAGTTTCGCAACAACCTCTTCAACCTGCGGATCAAGCACGCGACGGGTCAGCTCGAGGACAGCGCCAGCGTCCGCGTGGCACGCCGGGAACTGGCGCGGGCGCTGACGATCAGCTCCGAGCGCGGGAGAGCGAAATGAGCGAGCGCGGTTTGCGCAAGACGCGGGTCGGCCGGGTGGTAGGCGACAAGATGGACAAGTCCGTCACCGTCGAGGTGCAGCGCAACGTCCTGCACCCGCTCTACAAGAAGTACATCCGCAAGCGCTCGCGGTTCATGGCCCACGACGAGGGCAACCAGTTCAAGGTCGGCGACCAGGTCAGGATCATCGAATCGCGCCCCCTATCCAAGCACAAGCGCTGGCGTGTCCAGGAGAAGCTTTCGTGATCCAGTCTGAATCGGAGCTGCTGGTCGCGGACAATTCGGGAGCGCGGCGCGTTGCGTGCGTGAAGGTCCTGGGCGGCTCGCAGCGGCGCTACGCTTCGATTGGCGACGTAATCGTGGTGTCGGTCAAGGAGGCGCTGCCGAACAGCCGCGTGAAGAAGAAGCAGTTGCATCGCGCGGTCGTGGTGCGTACCGCCAAGGAGGTCGCGCGCTCGGACGGCTCCTACATCCGCTTTGACGACAACTCCTGCGTGCTGATCGACGCGAACCGCGAGCCGATCGGGACGCGCATCTTTGGTCCGGTGGCGCGCGAGTTGCGCTCGAAGCGCTTCATGAAGATCGTATCGCTCGCGCCCGAGGTGCTGTGATGGCCGCTCGCATTCGCAGGGGAGACACGGTCGAGGTGTTGGTCGGCAAGAACAAAGGGACCCGCGGCACGGTGCTCTCGGTGGACCATGCCCGGGGCCGGGTCACCGTGGAGCGCGTGAACCTGGTCAAGCGCCACACGAAGCCCACGGCGGAGTATCGCCAGGGCGGCATCATCGAGAAAGAGCGCGCGATTCACCTGTCGAACGTGGCGCTGGTTCACAACGGCGAGACCACGCGGGTCGGGTTCAGGAACGTGAAGGACCAAAAGGTGCGCTGGAGCCGAAAGCACGACGAGGCGATCGATGGCTAGCAACGGCCTTGCTCCGCGCCTGCTCGAGGCCTACCGAAGCCGCGTCACGCCGGCGCTGATCGAGCGTTTCTCCTACACGAATCCCATGCAGGTGCCGCGCCTGCAGAAGATCACCGTGAACGTGGGGCTCGGCGAAGCACTTACCAACGCAAAGTTGCTCGAGGCCGCCATCCAGGAGCTGGCGCAGATCTGCGGGCAGAAGGCCGTGATCACCAAGTCGCGCAAGGCGATCGCGAATTTTCGCCTGCGCGAAGACCAGGCGATCGGCTGCATGGTCACCCTGCGGCGCGAGCGCATGTACGAATTCTTCGACCGGCTGATCAATGTGGCGCTGCCGCGTGTACGCGACTTCCGCGGCCTTTCGCCCCGCGCCTTCGACGGGCGCGGCAATTACACCTTGGGCATCCGCGAGCAGATCATCTTCCCGGAGATCGACTACGACAAGGTCGAGCGCATCCGGGGACTCAACGTGACCATCACCACCACCGCGCCCACCGACGACGAAGGACGGGCCCTGCTGCGAGAGCTGGGCATGCCGCTCCGAGCGCAGTAGGGCGGGGGAGGATTTCATGCCGAAAACTTCGAAGCTGGTGCAGCAGCTGCGCATGCGCACCGCCCGCGCCGCGGGCAAGCTCAAATTCAAGAGCCGTTACTACAACCGCTGCGGTCGCTGCGGCCGTCCACGGGGCTACTACCGGAAGTTCGACTTGTGCCGGATCTGCCTGCGCCAGTTGGCGCTCGAGGGCAAGATCCCCGGCATGACCAAGTCGAGCTGGTGAGGGTATAGAGGTGTTGACCGATCCCATTTCCGACATGCTCACGCGGATCCGCAACGGCGGAGCGGCGCGCCACAAGAACGTTCAGCTGCCCGATTCGCGCATCAAGCGCGAAATCGCGCGGGTTCTGCAGCAGTCCGGCTACATCCGCGGCTTTGAGAGCAGCGGCGAGAAGAGCACGGCCACCCTGTTGATCGAGTTGCGCTACGACAGCTACTCGCATCCGACGATCGAGGGCATCCAACGCGTCTCGCGGCCTGGCCGCCGTGTCTACGTTGGCGCCCGCAAGGTGCCCAAGGTCCGCAACGGCCTGGGCCTGGCGATTCTCTCCACGCCGCGTGGCGTGATGAGCGACGAACAAGCGCGCGCCGCCGAGGTCGGCGGCGAGGTGCTGGCGAGGATCTGGTAGGAACCATGTCGCGCATCGGAAAGCTTCCCATCCCTGTGGCCTCCGGCGTCGAGATCGGCGTGAGCGAGGGGGTGGTGCGCGTGAAGGGTCCCAAGGGCGTGCTCGAGCAGGCGATCGTTCCGCACACCCGGATCGAGGTCGGGGACGGAGTCGCAAAAGTGGAGCGCGATGCCGAGCACAAGACCGCGCGGTCCATGCACGGCCTGATGCGCAGTCTGCTGGCGAACATGATCACCGGCGTGACCACCGGATTCAGCAGGAGCCTGGAGATCCAGGGCGTCGGGTACCGCGCCGAGCTCAAGGGCCGCGAACTGGTGCTGGCGGTCGGCTATTCGCACCCGGTTCCCGTGAAGATCCCGGACGGGCTCGAGGTGAACGTCGAGAGCCCGACGCGAATCCACGTGACCGGTTCGGACAAGCAGCGGGTCGGCCAGTTTGCCGCCGAGATTCGCGAGGTGCGTCCGCCGGAGCCCTACAAGGGCAAGGGCATCCGCTATCAGGGCGAGCAGGTGCGGCGCAAGGTTGGCAAGGCAGCGGTGGGAGCCTAGGCCATGACAGAAGCGCGACGAACCCGGCAGCGCAAACGGCGCCAGAAGCGCGTGCGCAAGCAGCTGTCCCGCACGGAGCGGCCGCTGCTCACGGTCTTCCGCAGCTCGAAGCACATCTACGCGCAGCTGGTCGACCCCCTGTCGGGCCGCACCTTGACCTCGGCGTCCACGCGCACCCCGTCGCTGCGCGGGGGGCTCGCGTCGACCAAGGACAAGGACGCGGCCAAGAAGGTCGGCCAGGCGATCGCCAAGCTCGCGCTCGATCGGCAGATCCAGGCGGTGGCCTTCAACCGCAATGGCTTCCTCTACACGGGCCGCATCAAGGCGCTTGCGGAGGCCGCCCGCGAGGCGGGCCTCCAGTTCTAGGACAAGAAATATGACGCAGACCAGAGACATCGGCCGCGAGCGGCTCAACCCGAACGACTACGATCTCGACGAGCGGGTGGTCGACATCAATCGGGTCGCCAAGGTCGTCAAGGGCGGCCGGCGCTTCGGCTTCACGGCCCTGATCGTGGTAGGGGACGGTCGCGGCGTGGTGGGCTCGGGCCTCGGCAAGGCGAACGAGGTGCCCGAGGCGATCCGCAAGGGGATCGAGCGGGCGCGACGCAGCCTGATCCGCGTGCCGCTCGACGAGGGCACGATCCCCCACGGAGTGACCGGCCACCACGGCGCCGGACGCGTGCTGCTGCGGCCGGCCGCGCCCGGCACGGGCGTGATCGCGGGCGGTGCGGTACGCGCGCTCTGCGAGGCGGCGGGAGTGCACAACATCCTGACCAAGTGCCTGGGCTCGAACCGGGCACACAACGTCGTGTTGGCCACGCTCGAGGGACTGCGCCGGCTGAAGCGCCCCGAGCAGCGCCAACAGGAACTCGCGCAGTAGTCATGGCCGATGCCAAGATCCGACTCCGCCAGGTGCGCAGCTCGAACGGGCGCCGCGGGGAACAGGTCGCCACGCTGCGCGGCCTGCGTCTGGGCCGGCCGGGCAGGACGAGCGAGGTCGAGGACACGCCCGCGGTGCGCGGGATGATCGCCAAGGTGAAGCACCTGGTGCAGATCGAGGAGAGCTAGCGATGCTCGACCAGCTCTCGCCCAGGCCTGGCTCGCGGCACGAGCGAAAACGCAAGGGACGCGGCGTCGCCGCCGGCCAGGGCCGCACCTGCGGCCGGGGCCAGAAGGGCGCCGGCGCGCGCTCGGGATTCAAGTCGCGGCCCTGGTACGAGGGTGGCCAGATGCCCCTGGCGCGCCGCCTGCCCAAGCGCGGCTTCCACAACCTGTTCCGGAGCGAGTACCAGGTGGTCAACCTAGGCGAGTTGGGCCGCTGCCCCGCGGACGCTGTGATCGACGCCGCGGTGCTGGCCAAGGCCGGTCTGGTGTCGCACGCCGACCGCCGGGTGAAGATCCTGGGCGAGGGCGACGCGCCCGGCCCGCTGCAGCTCCTGGTGGATGCGATCAGTGCGCAGGCGAAGGCCAAGCTCGAGGCCGCCGGCGGCCGGGTCGAGCTGCGCCCGCGTCGCAAGGCGAAGGCTTCGCAGGCGGCAGCGAAGTCGTGAACCCCGGATCGGTACAGGGTCTCACCCGCATCCCGGAGCTGAACAGGCGCATCCTGTTCACCTTCAGCATGTTGGCCGTGTACCGGATCGGCTGCGCGATTCCGACCCCGGGCGTGGATGCCGCCGAGATCCGGCGCTTCTTCGAGGAGCAGGGGGGCGGGGTGTTCGGCCTGCTGAACCTGTTCAGCGGCGGCGCACTGGAGCAGCTCTCGATCTTCGCGCTCGGCATCATGCCGTACATCAGTGCGTCGATCATCATCTCGCTCCTGACCAGCGTGATCCCGCACCTGGCCGAGTTGAAGAAGGAAGGCGAGGAAGGCCGCCGGGTGATGACGCGCTACACCCGCTATGGAACCATCGGCCTCGCGGTCGTGCAGGGCTTCCTGGTGGCGAGCGCGCTCGAGGGTGGGCTGTTCGGCACCCAGGCCGTGAGCGAGCCAGGTTGGAGCTTCCGGCTGATGGCCGTCCTCACGCTCACCGCCGGGACGTCCTTCATCATGTGGCTGGGCGAGCAGATCACGGAGCGCGGTATCGGCAACGGGATCTCGCTGATCATCTTCGCGGGCATCGTCTCGGCAATTCCCTCGGCGCTCAGCAACGTGTGGGACCTGGTGCGCACCGACCAGCTCGTGCCGATCGGCGTGCTGCTGCTGCTGGCCTTCATGATCGCGGTGACCGCCTTCATCGTCTACGTGGAGCGGGCCCAGCGCCGCATCCCCATCCAATACGCCAAGCGCGTGGTCGGCCGGCGCGAGATCCGCGCGGGCACGCAGTACTTCCCGCTCAAGCTGAACTCCGCGGGCGTGATCCCGCCGATCTTCGCTTCGTCGTTGCTCTTCCTGCCCAACCAGATCGCGAACTGGAGCGGCAGCTCGGGGCTGAACGACTTCGTGACCGACTACATGGATCCGACCGGTGCCAGCTTCAACCTGATCTACATCGCCATGATCATCTTCTTCGCGTACTTCTACACGGGAATCATGATCGATCCGGACGATGTCGCGGAGAACATCAAGAAGAGCGGCGGCTACATCCCCGGCATCCGGCCGGGACAGCGCACGGCGCACTACATCGAGCGCGTGCTGAACCGGGTGACCGCGATCGGCGCGATCTACCTGGCGGCGGTCTGCGTGCTGCCCGTGATGCTGTCGGCGCGCTTCAGCGTGCCCTTCTTCTTCGGCGGTACGGCGCTGCTGATCGTGGTGGGCGTGGCCATGGACACGGTCGGGCAGATCGAGGCCCACCTGGTCTCGCGCAACTACGAGACCTTCATGCAGGGCACACGCGTCCGGGGTAGACGGGGATGAGCGAGCTCAACCTGATCCTCACCGGGCCTCCGGGCGCAGGGAAGGGCACCCAGGCCCAGCGGCTGGTGCAGCACTGCGGGATTCCGCAGATCTCGACCGGGGATATGCTGCGCGCCGCGGTGGCCTCGGGCTCCAAGCTCGGCGAGCAGGCCAAGGGCATCCTGGCCGCAGGCGATCTGGTGCCCGACGGGGTGGTGATCGAGCTGGTGCGCGAGCGGCTCGCCCAGGAGGACGCCCGCGCTGGCTTCATCCTGGACGGCTTTCCGCGCACCGCTGCCCAGGCCGACGCGCTCGACGGGCTGCTCGCCAGCGGGGGGCGCGCGCCGCTGCGCGTGATCTGCCTCGAGGTCCCGGAAGAGGAGCTGGTGCGGCGCATCCTCTCGCGGGGCGAAGGCCGTGAGGACGATTCCGAGCACACCGTGCGCAATCGCCTCGGGGTGTATATCCGGGACACCAAGCCCATGCTTGACCACTACGGAGAGGCGGTTCTGCGGCTCTCGGGCCTCGGCACGATCGACGAGATCGAGGCGCGCATCCTGGAGGCGTTGGGCCTGTCGTGATCCAGCTCAAGAGCGAGCGGGAACTCGAGAAGATGCGCGTGGCCGGGCGCCACGTGGCCGAGATCCTGCTGATCCTGCGCGAGATGGCCAAGCCCGGGGTCACCACCGGCCAGCTCGACCTGGCGGCACACGGAGAGATCCGCAAGCGCCAGCTCGGCTCGTCCTTCCTGGGCTACGGCCCGGGCGGCTCGCCGCCCTATCCGGCGGTGGTCTGCACCTCGATCAACGAGGAAATCGTGCACGGCATCCCCGGGGACCGGGAGTTGTCGGCCGGAGACCTCCTCAAGCTGGATTTCGGTGTTATCTTCGAGGGGTTCCACGGGGACTCCGCAGTGGCGATCCAGGTCGGCGAGCCCGATCCGGAGATCCAGCGGCTTCAGGACGCAACCTGGCGCAGCCTTTGCGCCGGGATCGAGCAGATGCAGCCGGGGCAACGGCTGGGCGACGTTTCGAACGCGATCCAGACGGAGGCGGAGGTGCAGGGCTTCTCAGTCGTGCGCGACTTCGTGGGTCATGGGATCGGCCGGGCGCTGCACGAGCCCCCGCAGGTCCCGAACTTCGGCAGGGCGGGGCGCGGCCCGAGGCTGCGGCCGGGAATGGTGCTCGCGATCGAGCCCATGGTGAATCGGGGCGGCCCCGAGGTAGAGGTGCAGGACGACGGCTGGACGGCGACCACGGCGGACGGAGAACTCTCGTGCCACTACGAGCACACCGTCGCGATCACCGAGCGCGGGCCCGAGGTATTGACCCGGGTCGCGGGCAGCCATTAGCGAGTCGGGACGGAGCAGCCGAATGAAGGTCAGAGCAAGCGTCCGCAAGATGTGTGACAAGTGCAAGATCATCCGCCGCAAAGGCGTCGTGCGGATCATCTGCGACAACCCCAAGCACAAGCAGAGGCAGGGCTAGCGATGGCGAGAATCGCAGGCGTCGATCTTCCGCGCGAGAAGGCGATCGGAATCTCACTCACCTATATCTTCGGAATCGGACGCGGGTCTGCAGTGAAGATCTGCGAAGAGGCCGGTGTACCCGCCACGCAGAAGACCTTCGACCTCGACGAGCCCGAAGTGGTGCGGCTGCGCGATGCGATCGAGCGCAGCTACAAGGTCGAGGGTGACCTGCGCCGCGAGACTTCGCAGAACCTGAAGATGCTGATGGACATTGGCTGCTACCGGGGACTCCGCCACCGGCGCGGGCTTCCGGTGCGCGGTCAGCGCACCCACACCAATGCGCGTACCCGCAAGGGACCGCGCAAAACCGTCGCGGGCAAGAAGAGGGCCCCGACGAAGAAGTAGCGAGCGAGAAGCATGGCCAAGGCAAAGCGAGTCAAGCGGCGCGTCAAGAAGAACATCCAGACGGGTGTGGCGCACATCCACGCGTCGTTCAACAACACGATCATCACCATCACCGACGTGGCTGGGAACAGCCTGGCCAGCGCGTCGGCGGGGCAGGTGGGGTTCAAGGGCTCGCGCAAGTCCACCCCCTATGCCGCCCAGTCCTGCGCCGAGGCCGTGGCCCGCAAGGCCATGGAGCACGGCGTGCGCCAGGTGGGCGTGCTCGTGAAGGGGCCGGGCGCCGGACGCGAGTCCGCCCTGCGCTCACTGCAGGCCGCCGGCTTCAAGGTCACCTTCATTCGCGACGTTACGCCCATCCCCCACAACGGCTGCCGCCCGCCCAAGCGGCGCCGCGCCTAGGAGCGCTCGTGGCCCGATACCGAGGATCCGTTTGCAGGTTGTGCCGCCGGGAAGGCATGAAGCTCTTCCTGAAGGGCGAGCGCTGCTTCACCGACAAGTGCTCGATCGAGCGCCGCAACTACCCCCCTGGCCAGCACGGCCAGTCGCGTCCCAAGTTCTCGGACTTCGGCAACCAGTTGCGCGAGAAGCAGAAGGTGCGGCGCATCTATGGCGTGCTGGAGCGCCAGTTCCGCAAGACCGTGCGCGACGCAGAGCGGATCCGTGGCGTGACCGGCGAGACCCTGCTCGCGCTGCTCGAGCGCCGGCTCGACAACGTCGTGCACCGCTTGGGCTTCACGTCTTCCCGTACCGAGGGGCGCCAGTTGGTGCGCCACGGGCACTTTACGGTGAACGGGCGGCGCGTCAGCATCCCTTCCGCCCGAGTGAAGAAGGGGGACGTGATCGCGCTGACCGAGCGCGGCAAGAAGGCCGCGCGCATCGAGGAGGCGCTGCAGAACGTCGACGCACGGGGGCTGCCCGCCTGGCTCGAGGTCGACAAGGACAAGAAGACCGGCGAGGTGATCGGAGACCCCGCCCGCGAGGAGATCACCCTGCCCATCCAAGAGCAGCTGATCGTCGAGCTCTATTCCCGTTAGTACCGCTCCGAGATATCCGGAGAGGAGAAACCGCATGAACGTCGAACTCATGGTGCAGAACTGGCTAGGTCTGATTCGGCCGCGCCGTCTAGAGGTCGAGGACAATCTGTCCGAAAGCTACGGCCGTTTCGAGTGCGCACCACTCGAACGCGGCTTCGGCCTCACGTTGGGGAACGCCCTGCGACGCGTGCTGATCTCTTCGCTGCGCGGCGCCGCGATCACGTCGATCCGCATCGACAACGTGATGCACGAGTTCACTACGATTCCGGGCGTACTCGAGGACGTGACCGACGTGATCCTCTCCCTGAAGGAGGTGCGGTTGCGCCTGAACGCTCAGGGGCCCAAGGAGCTGACGCTCAACAAGAAGGGACCGGGGGCGATCACCGCGGCCGACTTCGTGTCGCCCGATCAGACGGTGGAGATCCTGAACCCGGACCACCACATCGCGACGCTCTCCGACGACGCCGAGGTGAGCCTGACCGCGACGGTCGAGTCCGGGAAGGGCTTCGTGGCGGCCGAGAAGAACGCGATCGAGGGGCAGCCGATCGGCACGGTCCCGATCGACGCGATCTTCTCGCCGGTGCGCAAGGTCAACTACACCGTCACGAGCGCGCGCGTCGGGCAGGAGACGAACTACGACCGCCTCAACCTGGAGCTCTGGACGGACGGCTCCGTGGTGCCCGGCGACGCGCTGGCCTTTGCGGCCAAGATCCTCAAGGACCAGCTCACGATCTTCATCAACTTCGAGGAGGAGATCGAGCGGAGCGTCGCGGAGAGCCCCGGAGCGGGAACGGTCAACGAGGTGCTCTACCGGCCGGTCGAGGAGCTCGAGCTCTCGGTGCGCTCGGCCAACTGCCTGCAGAATGCCGACATCAAGTACATCGGCGAGCTGATCCAGCGCAGCGAAGGCGACATGCTGAAGACCAAGAACTTCGGCCGCAAGTCGCTGAACGAGATCAAGGAGATCCTCGAAGGCCTGAACCTGGGCTTCGGGATGACCCTGGACTCGTTCCCGGCTCGCAAGGAGCTGGATCGCATACGCGAGACCGTCGAGGGCTAGGAGAGGAGCCAGTGCGCCACCGCAAGGATCACCGCAAGCTCAACCGGAGCGTCTCTCACCGGGCTGCGATGCTGCGCAATATGGTCACCTCGCTGCTCGAGCACGAGGAGATCCGGACCACCGATGCCAAGGCGAAGGAAGTGCGCCGCATCGCCGAACGCATGATCACTCTGGGAAAGCGCGGCACCTTGCACGCGCGGCGTCAGGCGCTTCGCACGATCCGCTCCCGCGAGGTCGCGAGCCGTGTGTTCGACGTGCTGGCGGACCGCTACCACGAGCGGCCCGGCGGCTACACGCGCATCCTCAAGCTGGGCCGCAGGCCCGGGGACAACGCCCCGATGTCCTTGGTTCAGCTGCTCCCCGAGGACGAGGCCGCGAAAGGGGCCGAGCCGACCTCTTGAGCCGGGAGCGGAGCGGCGCTCTTCCCCTCCTCCTGGCGTCGGGTCTGTTCGCGCTCGTGATCGGAGCGCTCGTGTTGCTGCGCGTCCCGCCCGGGGTGGGCGCCCAACTCGGCGCCCCGGCTCCCGATTTCGCCCTGTCCGACCTGGCTGGCGAGGCGGTTGCCCTGCACGAGCAGCGCGGAAGCGTCGTATTCGTAAACTTCTGGGCGACCTGGTGCCCCCCGTGCCGGGATGAGGCGCCCTCGCTCCAGCGGCTCTACGGGCGTCTGCACGAGGAGGGCTTCGAGATTCTGGCGGTGAGCATCGACGCGCCCGGGCAGGGGCAGGCCGTGGAAGAGTTCCGGCGGGAGTTCGGGCTGTCGTTCCCGATCCTGCTGGACCCGGCCAAGGACGCCCATGGCTCGTTCGGAGTGACCGGGGTGCCCGAGACCTACCTGATCGACGCGCGCGGCCGGCTGGCGGAGCGCTTCATCGGCCCCCGAAACTGGGACGACCCGCGCTACACGCGGGTGGTGCGCCGCCTGCTCGCCGAGCGAGATGGCGGATCGGAGCGCCGCGATGGCTAAGCGCAAGGGCCCGGGTTTCTGGCGCGGGCTGCTGGGCGTGGCGGTCGCCCCGCTCCTGGCCCTGCTCGCGGCACTCGGTGTCCTGCTGCTCGACCGCGAGACGGGGCTCCTGCCCCTCGCCGGCCTGCGCGAGCAGGCTCAGCTGCGGCGCAGCAAGGTGTCCGATCTGGACGCCGAGCGGGTTCGCCTGGGACAGCGCATCGCGCGGCTGCGCGGGCAGCCGTTCGCCGTGGAGACGGCTGCCCGCGAGCAGCTCGGCATGTTGCGGCCTGGAGAGATCGTGGTGCGCTGGCCCGAGGGGACCGACCGCCTCGATTGACCACAGGATCCCCGGGGGTTATCGAGAACCGCGTGCACGAGCCCGTCCAAAAGCTGCTCCGTGAAGCCGTCGAGCGCACCCTGGGGAGCCTCGGAGGAGCCGACCCGGAGCTCGCGCAGCGGGTGGCGCTGGGCCCCGCGCGCAGCCGCGAGCACGGCGACCTGGCCTCGAACGTCGCGCTGATCCTGGCCAAGCCGCTCGGAGTGCCGCCCCGCGAGCTGGCCGAGCGCATCCTGGCGGAGCTGCGCGACCCGGACGGGCTGATCGATCGCGCCGAGGTAGCGGGTGCGGGCTTCCTGAACTTCTTCCTGGCCGGCGCCCAGTGGCAGGCGCTGGTGGAGCGCGCGCTTGCCCAAGGCGATCGCTATGGGCAGAGCGATGCGGGTGGCGGTGAGCGGGTCCAGGTCGAGTTCGTCTCGGCCAACCCGACCGGTCCGCTCACGATCGGCCACGGACGCAACGCCGTGGTCGGCGACGTCCTGGCGTCGCTGCTCACCGCGACCGGCCACGCCGTCGTGCGCGAGTACTACTTCAACGACGGCGGCAAGCAGATGCGCGTCCTGGCAGCCTCGCTGCGCGCCCGCTACGAGCAGCAACTCGGGCGGCCCGCCGAGCTGCCCGAGGAGGGCTATCAGGGCGACTACCTGATCGAGGTGGCGCGAGCCCTGGTCGCCGAGCACGCGGACACGTGGCTCGAGCAGGACGACGACGCCTTTCGGGAGCGAGCGCAGAACGCGATCTTCGCGGACATCCAGGCCACGCTCGCGCGGCTGTCCATCGACTTCGACAACTACTACAACGAGCGTTCGCTGTACGAGGAGGGCCTGGTGCCGGGCGCTCTCGAAGACCTGCGCACCGCCGGCCTGGTCTACGAGGCGGAAGGCGCCGTGTGGCTGCGCGCCACCGACTTCGGCCTGGACCGCGACCGCGTCCTGGTGCGCTCGAGCGGCGAGCCCACCTATCTGCTGCCAGACATCGCCTACCACCGCGAGAAGTTCCGGCGCGGCTTCCAGCGCCTGATCGACGTACTCGGGCCGGATCACATCGAGCAGTTCCCGTACGTCCGGGCGGCGCTGGGCGCGCTCGGCCACGAGGCCGAACGGGTCGAATCGGTCATCTACCAGTGGGTCAACCTGCGCAGCGAAGGTGCGCTGGTCAAGATGTCCACTCGCAAGGCCTCCTTCGTGACGGTCGACGAGGTACTCGACGAAGTGGGTCCTGACGTGTTTCGCTACTTCATGATCGAGCGGCGGGCAGACACTCACCTGGACTTCGACTTGGACCTGGCGCGGGACGGCTCGGAGCGGAACCCCGTGTTCAAGATTCAGTACGCCCACGCGCGCTTGTGCAGCATCGAGCGCAAGGCCGCGGAATTGGGCGTTGAAGCGGGGGCCAGCGCGGCCGAACTGGAGCCCCTCGACTCGCCCGAGGAGAAGGAACTGGCGGTGCGGGTCGGCCGCTTCCCGGAGGCCGTCGGGCAGGCGGCCAGGGAACGAGAGCCTCAGATCGTCGCCCGCTACCTGCTCGATCTCGCCAGCGCCTTCCACACCTACGTATCAGACGGCCGGCGCCACCGCGTGCTTTCCGAGGACCTGCCGTTGTCGCGGGCACGCCTGGCGCTCTCCCTGGCGGTGCGCGGCACCCTGGCCAATGGCCTGGCCTTGCTCGGTGTGAGCGCCCCGGAGCGCATGTGAAATGAAGGCGCAGCGCGGCGAGACCGGCTCCACGCGGAGCAGCCTGGCGGGCGCCGCGTTGCTGCTACTGGGTGGCTGCATCGGCTTGGTGCTGGGGGCGTTGCTCGACGCGCCGCGCATCCTGATGCGCCGTCTCCAAGAGCCCGTGCAGACGATCCAGCTCGAGCCCGACTCCGAGCCGCGGGCCGCCGCGGCAGCGCCCCCGGCGGAGCAGCTCGCGGAATATCGAGCCCTCCAGAAGGCCCAGGAGCAGCCCGCGTCGCCGGCGCCCGCGGCGAAGACCCGGCCCGCGCCGAAATCAGAGCCTGGGCCGAAGCCGGGCTCGAGCGACGAGCCGGCTGGACCGCGTGCCGAGGACCTGATCGATGCGATCGCGGCGCGTACCGAGCGCGCCACGCCGCTCCCGGACGAGGTGCCGCCGCCCCGTGCGCGCGCCCGCGCCGCGCCCGGGCTGGCCGGGTCGGTCGTGCAGGTCGGAGCCTTCCCGGACGCCGGTTCGGCGGACCGGGTCGTCGAGCGCCTGCGCCGCCTGGGCTTCGACTCCTACCGCTCGGAACGAGCCGGCAACGGCGGCAGCCGCCACCGCGTGCGCGTGCGGCCCAGCGGCGGACTGGACGCTGCGGCGCTGGCCGGCAGGCTGCGCGAGCGCGGCTTCGACGTTTGGATCACGCGCGAGTGACGCACTGCTTGGTCTTGGGGGCGCGTGGCAAGCTCGGTCAGTCGCTACTGGCCTGCGCTCGCGCCCGAGGCCTGAGTGCTTCCGCGTTCCAGGGTGACATCGCCGACCCGGACGACGTGGCACGGGCCCTCGACGACGTGGGGCCCGACTGCGTCGTGAACGCCGCCGCGTTCACGGCGGTGGATCGCTGCGAGAGCGAGCAGGAGAGTGCCTGGCGGGCCAATGCCGAGGGTCCAGGAGTGGTGGCCCGCGCCTGCTCGCCCGGGGTGCTGCTGGTGCAGGTGAGCACGGACTACGTGTTCGCCGGCGAACCGGGCGTGTGGCCGCACGAGGACACGCCGCCGCAGCCGCTGAACGAGTATGGGCGCAGCAAGCTCGCGGGGGAGCGCGCCGTCCAGGACGCCGGGGGCGAGCACCTGATTGTGCGCACCCAGTGGTTGTTCGGGCCCGGTCCGAGCTTCGTAGAGGCCGTACTGGAGCGGGCTCGCCTGGGGGAGCCGCTGCGCGTGCTGCGCGACGAGGTCGGTCGGCCCACCTGGACCGACGACCTGGCCGGCGGGCTGCTCGATGTGGCGGCGACGGGCCTGCGAGGTACGCTTCACCTGGCCAATCAGGGAGAGGCGAGCCGCTGGGAGTTTGCCAGCGAGGTGGTCCGGGGGGGCTGCGAGCGCGGCTGGAATCGGGACGTGCCGGTGAAGCCGATCGCGAGCAGTGAGCTGGAGCGGCCGGCCGTCCGGCCGGGTCACGCCGTGCTAGACCTGGGCCGGGCGCTTCGGGCCGGCATCGAGTTGCCGCACTGGCGGGACGCCCTGCGAGGCTATCTGGACCAGCGGGCGAAAGGGGATCGGACATGACCAGGGTGCTCGTGACCGGGGGAGCCGGCTTCATCGGCTCGCACCTGTGTCGCCGCTTTCTCGACGACGGCTGTCAGGTCGTGTGCATGGACAACCTTCTGACCGGGCGGCTCGAGAACATCGAGGATCTGTTCGGGCGCGACGGCTTTGACTTCGTAAGGCACGACGTCACCAACTACGTCCACGTGCCCGGAGAGCTCGACGCAGTGCTGCACTTCGCGTCGCCCGCGAGTCCGGCGGACTTCGAACGCCTGCCGATCGAGATCCTGAAGGTCGGGGCGCTCGGCGTGCACAAAGCGCTGGGCGTCGCGAAGGAGAAGGGCGCCCGCCTCCTGATCGCCTCTACCTCCGAGTGCTACGGCGATCCGCAGGTGAACCCGCAGCCCGAAAGCTACTGGGGCAATGTCAATCCGATTGGTGTGCGCGGCGTGTACGACGAGGCCAAGCGATTCGCGGAGGCGATGACCATGGCGTATCACCGGGTGCATGGCATCGAGACGCGCATCGTGCGGATCTTCAACACCTACGGTCCGGGCATGCGGCCCGACGATGGACGCATGATCCCGAGCTTTTTCAGCCAGGCGCTGCGCGGTGAGGAGCTGACCGTCTACGGCGACGGCCTGCAGACGCGCAGCATCAACTACATCTCGGATCTGATCGAGGGCATCGCCCGGCTGCTCCACTCCGACTACGTGGAGCCCGTGAACCTGGGAAACCCGCTCGAGCTGACCGTGCTCGACGTCGCGCAGAGAATCCTGGCGCTCACCGGCTCGGCCAGCAAGATCGTGTTCCGTGGTCTCCCGCCCGACGATCCCAAGGTGCGAAGGCCCGACATCACGCTGGCGCGCAAGCTGCTGGGTTGGGAGCCGCAGGTGGGGCCCGACGCGGGGCTGCGCCTCACGCTTCCCTACTTCGAGCAGGCCGTGAAGGATGCGCAGCCCGGCTAGCAGGGGCGCAGCGCAAGGCGTATGGATCCGCGCAACATCCGCAACTTCGCAATCGTGGCTCACATCGACCACGGCAAGTCGACCCTGGCCGACCGGTTGCTCGAGCGCACCGGCACGCTCGACCAACGCGCGCGGGCCGAGCAGTACTTGGACAAGATGGATCTCGAACGGGAGCGCGGCATAACCATCAAGGCCCAGACGGCGCGCATGTCCTACACCGCGCGCGACGGCCAGACCTACCTGCTGAACCTGATCGACACACCCGGCCACGTCGATTTCCACTACGAGGTGTCACGTTCGTTGGCAGCCTGCGAAGGCGCCTTGCTGGTCGTGGACGCGGCGCAGGGCGTCGAGGCGCAGACCGTCGCAAACGCCGAGCTGGCGGTGGCCGCGGGGCTCGAGGTGATCCCCGTGCTCAACAAGTCGGACCTGCCCAACGCGGACCCGGACCGGGCGCGGCGCGAGATCGAGGACATCGTGGGCCTGCCGGCCGACGACGCGCTGCTGGTCTCGGCGAAGACCGGCGCCGGGATCGAAGACGTGCTCGAGGCGCTCGTGCAGCGCGTGCCGCCGCCGGCCGGCGACCCGGCCGCCCCACTGCGCGCTCTGGTGTTCGACAGCTGGTACGACTCCTACCAGGGGGCGGTGATGCTGGTGCGTGTGGTCGACGGCGAGCTGTGCCGACCCAGCACGTTTCGCCTGATGTCCACCGGCAGGGAGTACGACGTGGCCCTGCTCGGCTCGCTGGCGCCCGACGTGGTGCCGATCGAGCGCGCTGGACCGGGCGAGGTGGCCGTGCTTACCGCGAGCATCCGCGATCCGCGCGAAGTACGCGTCGGCGACACCGTGGGCGACGCGCGACGCCGCGCCGAGCAGCCGCTGGTCGGCTTCGAGCCGATCCAGGCCATGGTCTGGAGCGGACTGTATCCGGCCGACCCCGGCAGCTACGAGGCGCTGCGCAGCGCTATCGACAAGCTGCGCCTGAACGACTCGTCCTTCACAGCCGAGCCCGAGACCAGCGACGCGCTGGGCTTTGGCTTCCGCTGCGGCTACCTGGGGCTGCTGCACATGGAGATCGCCCAGGAGCGCCTCGAGCGGGAGTACGGGCTCGACCTGATCATCACGGCGCCTACCGTGGTCTACCGGGTCAAGCTCGCGCGCGGTGAGGAGATCGAGATCCACCGCCCGAGCGACCTGCCGTCGCTGAACGAGATCGAGAGCGTGCTCGAGCCGCGCATCCTGGCGCAGATCCACACCCCGCCCGCCTACCTGGGGCCGGTCCTGGCCCTCTGTCAGGAGCGGCGCGGCATCCAGCGCGATCTGCTGGTCCACGGCGACAACCGCGCCGTGGTGCGCTACGACCTTCCCCTGGCCGAGGTGGTGGTCGACTTCTACGATCGGCTCAAGAGTTCGACCCGGGGATACGCGTCGATGAACTACGAGGTTCTCGAGTTCCGTCCGGACAAGCTCGTTCGCGTGGACGTGCTGGTGAACGGGGACCCGGTCGACGCGCTGTCCTTGATCGTGCACCAGGACGTGGCGCACCAGCGAGGGCTGGCCGTAATCCGGACCATGAAGGAGCGGATCCCGCGTCAGATGTTCGACGTGGCCATCCAGGCGTCGATCGGGTCGAAGGTGATCGCGCGAGTGAACGTCAAAGCGTTGCGCAAGAACGTGACCGCGAAGTGCTACGGGGGCGACGTCACCCGGAAGAAAAAGCTCCTCGAGAAGCAGAAGGCCGGCAAACGCCGCATGAAGCAACTCGGGCAGGTCGAGATCCCCCAGGAGGCGTTCCTGGCGGTGCTATCGTCCACGGATGGAGAGCGCTGATGAGTGATTCCGCAGAAACGCACTCTGCGGCCGAGCGGCGGAGAGGCGCCAGCAAGGCGGAGCGCGAGCCGAAGCCCTTCGAGACGGTTCGCGCGCTGGCCCTGGCCGTTGTGCTGGCGCTCGGCATCCGCTCCTTCCTGGTCGAGCCCTTCAAGATCCCCTCGGGATCGATGATCCCGACCTTGCTCGTGGGCGACTACATCATCGTCAACAAGTTCGCCTACGGCGTGCGCGACCCCTTTGCGGGCAGGCTGCTGCTGCCGATCGGGGAGCCGGAGCGGGGCGACGTGGTGGTGTTCCGCTACCCCGACAATCCGAGCATCGATTACATCAAGCGGGTCGTCGGCATGCCCGGCGACAAGATCGAGATTCGCGAGGGGCGCGTCTGGGTGAACGGCCAGGTCGTCGACCGGATTGCCGAGGGCGACTACACCTACTTCGACTTCCAGCAGGACCGCGACGTCGTGAAGCTGCGCTTCCGGGAGATCGCCCCGGACGGCACGGAGTACACCGTGATCCGCAGCCGGCGTCCGCTCGGCCTGGGTCACACCCGCCAGTGGATCGTGCCGCGCGAGCGCTACTTCATGATGGGCGACAATCGCGACAACTCGCGCGACAGCCGGCTGTGGGACAACCCCTTCGTGAGTCCGGAGCAGATCAAGGGCCGCGCGATCCGCGTGCACTGGTCGTGGGTCGTGGGTCCGGCCGGCCGCGCCGAGCGGGGCTTCGTCGCCGATCTGCTGAACACGCTGTGGCGCATGATCACCTTCCAGGTCGAGGAGGTGCGCTGGCACCGGATCGGCCGCCCGGTGGACGGCCAGGCGGATTGACGCCGGCGCCGCGCCGGGATACGGTACGGCTGCGGCTTTGGCCAGGGTGAGAGGGTCTGCTTGATCGAGCCGCGCTAAGCCATTGGCTTGGGGTCCTTTTAAGTCCATCCCGCGAGGTGGACAAAGGGTCATGATGAGCGTCCCCCGCACGCCTGGAGAAGAGTCCGAGCCGCGCCCCGGCGCGCCACGCCCCTGTCGCACGGTGCTGGACGCTCAGGGCATCGCGCGTGCCAGCAAGCGCATGGCGCACGAGATCGCCGAGCGCAATCCCGGTTGCGAGCGCCTGGCCTTGGTCGCGATTCCGGCCGGCGGAGTGCCGGTGGCCGAGCTCTTGTCCGAGCACCTCGCGGAGATCGCCGGCCGCAAGATCCCGCTGGGCGTGCTCGACGTGACGCTCTACCGGGACGATGTGATCGGCCGCGGCACCCGGCCGGTGCCGCAGCGCACCCGGATGCCGTTTTCCGCCGCTGGCGCGCGGGTGGTGCTGGTCGAGGACGTGGTCTTCACCGGCCGGACGGTGCGCGCCGCCATGGACGCGGTGCTCGACTTCGGGCGGCCCGAGGTCATCCAGATCGCGAGCCTGGTAGACCGCGGTCACCGGGAGCTGCCCATCCAGGTCGACTTCGTGGGCAAGAACATCCCGACGGCGCGTGCCGAGCGGGTGGAGCTGCGCCGCTCCGCGGCCGGGGAGTACGAGGTGGTGGTTACATGAGACACCTGCTCGGCATCGAAGACCTGTCGCGCGAGGAGGTGGTGCGCCTGCTCGACACCGCTGAGGCGATGCTCGAGATCTCGCAGCGCGAGATCAAGCGTGTCCCGACGCTGCGCGGCCGCACCGTGATCAACCTGTTCCTGGAGCCCTCGACGCGCACGCGCGTCTCCTTCGAGATCGCGGCCAAGCGCCTGTCGGCGGATGCGGTGAACGTATCCGCCGCGGGCTCGAGCCTGTCGAAGGCCGAGACCCTGGCGGACATGGCCCGCAACCTGGCCGCCATGAACGCCGACGTGCTGGTGGTTCGCGATCGCACCGCAGGCGTGCCGCAGATGCTTGCCGAGCGGGTGCGGGTGCCGGTGATCAACGCCGGCGACGGGGCGCACGAGCACCCCACTCAGGGTCTCCTCGACGCGTTCACGGTGCGACAGGCGCTGGGCGGCATCGAGGGCCGCAGCATCGCGATCGTGGGCGACATCGCGCACAGCCGCGTGGCGCGCTCCGACGTGCACGTGTTCACGAAGCTCGGCGCAGAGGTGCGGCTGGCGGGACCCCCGACCATGATCCCTGTAGGGATCGAGCAGCTCGGCGTGAAGCCGTGCTCCAGCCTCGACGAAGCTCTCGACGGCGCCGACGTGGTCTGCATGCTGCGCATCCAGCAGGAGCGGCTGGAGGGCGCACTCTTCCCGGGCGTGCGCGAGTACGCACGCTGCTGGGGACTGACCCGGGCGCGCCTGGCGCGCGCGCGGCCCGACGCGATCGTGCTACACCCCGGCCCGATCAACCGGGGGGTCGAGATCGCCAGCGACGTGGCCGACTCCGAGCCCTCGCGCATCCTGGACCAGGTGACCAACGGAGTCGCCGTGCGCATGGCCGCCCTCTACTTGCTGACCGGAGCCGATTCGTGAGCCGGCTGCGCATCCTGGGCGCCCGCGTGCTGGACCCGTCGCGCGGCGTCGATGAGCGCCTGGCGCTCGACATCGAAGACGGGCGGATCGCTGCGCTCGAGCCGTCGCCCGTGGGGCCGGCGGACCAGACGCTCGAGGTCGATGGGTTGTGGCTCGTGCCGGGACTGGTCGATCTGCACACGCACCTGCGCGACCCCGGCCAGGAGTACAAGGAAGACATCGAGAGCGGTACCCGCGCCGCGGCGGCGGGCGGCTACACCAGGGTCTGCTGCATGGCGAACACCGATCCGGTGAACGACAGTCCGGCCGTCACCGAGTTCATCCAGCGGCGGGCCCGCCAGGTCGCGCACGTGCGCGTGCAGGTGATCGCCGCCGCGACCCAGGGGCTGCGCGGCGAGATCATGTCCGAGATGGCTAGCCTGGCCGAGGCCGGCGCCGTGGCCTTTTCGGATGATGGTCACCCGATCATGGACGCTGGCGTGATGCGCCGCGTGCTCGAGTACGCCAGCGGTATCGACCGCACCGTGATCTCGCACTGCGAGGATCTTCGCCTGCGCGGCTCGGGCGTGGTGCACGAGGGATCGCACGCCACCTGCTGCGGCCTGCCCGGCGCCCCGGCCGAGGCCGAGACGGTGATGGTGGCTCGCGACCTGGAGTTGGCGCGGCTCACCGGGGCGCGCCTGCACATCGCGCACGTGTCGGCGGCCCGCTCGGTCCAGATGATCGCCGAGGCCCGCGAGGCCGGCGTGCGGGTCACGGCCGAGGTGACGCCTCACCACCTGGCGCTCAGCGACCAGGAGATCCTGGGCTACGACACCAACACCAAGATGGCGCCGCCCCTGCGCCCAGCGCGCGACCGCGAGGCGCTGCTCGATGGACTGGCCCAGGGTCACCTGGACTGCGTGGCCACCGACCACGCGCCCCACGCCCTCTACGAGAAGGACGTGGAGTACAGCGCCGCGCCGTTCGGCATCGTGGGCCTGGAGACCGCCCTCCCGGTGCTGCTGGAGCTGGTGCGCACCGAGCGGCTCGGGGCGCTGCAGGCGATCGACGTGCTGTCGACGCGCCCCGCGCGCGTGCTGGGACTGCCCGCGGGCACGCTCGAGCCCGGGGCCCCGGCCGATCTTGCCCTGATCGATCCCGAGCGCATCTGGAAGGTGGACGCGTCGGCGCTCCACTCGCGCTCCAAGAACTCGCCCTGGCTGGGCCGTGAGCTACAGGGACGCGCCGTGCGCACCTGGGTCGGCGGGCGGCTGGTGCACGACCTGGACGAGGAGACCCGGGCTTGAGCGGCGGCGTCGCACACCTGGCCCTGGCGGACGGCACCGTCTACACGGGGCGCGCGTTCGGCGCGAGCCGCGCGGGCGCTGGCGAGGTGGTGTTCCACACCGGCATGACCGGCTACCAGGAGATCCTGACCGACCCTTCGTATGCCGGACAGATCGTGTGCATGACCTATCCGGAGATCGGGAACGTGGGCGTGAACCCCGAAGACGAGGAGTCGCGCGGGCTCTTCCTGGGCGGCTTCGTGGTGCGCGACCACGTGGACTACCCCTCGTCGTGGCGCGCCCGCGAGTCGCTGCATGCCTACCTGGAGCGGCACGGCGTGCCGGGCATCAGCGACATCGACACGCGCGCGCTGGTGCGGCACATCCGGGAGTGCGGCGCGACGAACGGGGTGATCGTGCACGGCCAGACCGATCCTCGCGGCCTGGTTGCCCGCGCCCGGGAGCTCCCGTCCATGGAGGGCCGCAATCTGGTCGACGAGGTAACCTGCGCCGAGCCCTACGAGTGGCGGCTCGGAAACGACTGGATACCCGCCGAGCCGCCGGCGCAGCGGCTGCGCGTGGTCGCCTACGACCTGGGCGTGAAGCGCAACATCTTGCGCCTGCTGGTCGACCAGGGCTTCGACGTGACCGTCGTGCCGGCCGGGACCTCCGCCCGCGACGCACTCGCGCTCGAGCCCGATGGGATCTTCCTGTCGAACGGGCCGGGGGATCCCGGCGCCGTGCCTCACGTGTGCGAGACGGTGCGCGAGCTGATCGGCGCCCGGCCGATCTTCGGCATCTGCTTGGGCCATCAGATCCTGGGGTTGGCGCTCGGCGGGCGCAGCGAGAAGCTGCGCTTCGGGCACCACGGCGCCAACCAGCCCGCCCAGGACCTGGCCAGCGGGCGCGTGATGATCGCCTCGGAGAACCACGGCTTCGCGCTCTCGGAGCAGCCGCTCGCCGACGATCCCGACCTGGAGATCACGCACCGCAACCTGAACGACGGCACGGTGGAAGGGCTGCGACACCGCAAGCTGCCCCTCTTCTCCGTGCAGTATCACCCGGAGGCGTCGCCCGGCCCGCACGATGCGGGCTATCTGTTCGCGCGCTTCCGCGAAGTGGTAGAGGAGCACCTTGCCCAGGCGAGCTGACCTCGCGAAGGTGCTGCTGATTGGCTCGGGCCCGATCGTGATCGGCCAGGCCTGCGAGTTCGACTACTCGGGCACCCAGGCCTGCAAGGCCTTGGTCGAGGAGGGCATCGAGGTCGTCCTGATCAACTCGAACCCGGCGACGATCATGACCGACCCGGGCTTCGCACAGCGCACCTACGTGGAGCCACTCACTCCCGGCACCCTGATCCGCGTCCTGGAGCGCGAGCGGCCCGACGCGATCCTGCCCACGCTCGGCGGCCAGACCGCGCTCAACCTGGCGGTGGCCGTGGCCGAGAGCGGCGCGCTCGAGCGGCTCGGGATCCGGCTGATCGGCGCCCAGCTCGACTCGATCCTGATGGCGGAGGACCGCCTGCGCTTCCGGCAGGCCATGCAGGAGATCGGTCTGCGCGTGCCGGCCTCGGAGTACCTGCGCAACACGCGCGACGGCGAGGCCGCGCTCGAGCGCGTGGGCCTGCCCGCCATCATCCGGCCGAGCTTTACGCTGGGCGGCAGCGGCGGGGCCGTTGCCTATAGCCGCGCGGAGTACGGCCGGCTGCTCGACTGGGGTCTGCGCCAGTCACCGCGCAAGGAGGTGCTGGTCGAGGAGTCGGTCCTCGGCTGGAAGGAGTTCGAGCTCGAGGTGATGCGCGACCAGGCCGACAACGTCGTGATCATCTGCTCGATCGAGAATCTCGACCCGATGGGCGTCCATACCGGCGACTCGATCACGGTCGCACCGGCGCAGACCCTGACGGACAAGGAGTACCAGCGGCTGCGCAGTGCCTCGCTCGACATCATCCGCAAGATCGGAGTCGATACGGGCGGCTCGAACATCCAGTTCGCCGTGAATCCCGAAACGGGCGACGTGGTCGTGATCGAGATGAACCCGCGCGTGTCGCGCAGTTCGGCGCTGGCTAGCAAGGCCACCGGCTTCCCGATCGCGAAGATCGCCGCGAAGCTGGCGATCGGCTACACGCTCGACGAGCTCCCGAACGACATCACGCGCGAGACGCCGGCCAGCTTCGAGCCGACCATCGACTACGTGGTCACGAAGATCCCGCGCTTTGCCTTCGAGAAGTTCCCAGAGGCCGACGATCATCTGGGTGTGCAGATGAAATCGGTCGGCGAGGTGATGGCGATCGGCCGCACCTTCCGCGAGTCGCTGCAAAAGGGTATTCGCTCGCTGGAGACCGATCACTGGGGCTTCGAGCCCATCGGGCTCGACGACGAGACCCTGCTGGCGCGTCTGCGCGAACCGCTTCCGGAGCGGCTCTGGCTGGCTGCCGAGGCGCTGCGCCGTGGCGTGGCGATCGAGGCCGTGCACGAGGCGACCCGCATCGATCCCTGGTTTCTGTGGCATGTCCAGGGGATCGTGAACGACGAAGCCGAGATCGCGGCCGGCCGCGCCGACCTGCGCCAAGCCAAGCGCGACGGCTTCTCGGACCGGCGCATCGCCGCACTCTCCGGCCGCAGCGAGCAGCAGGTGCGCGAGCAGCGCGAGCGACAGGGGATCCGCCCCGTCTTCAAGCGCGTCGATACTTGCGGCGCCGAGTTCGAGGCGCACACGCCCTACCTCTACTCGACCTACGAGGACGAGTGCGAAGCCGCGCCGACCGGACGCCCCAAGGTGATCATTCTCGGAGGTGGGCCCAACCGCATCGGTCAGGGCATCGAGTTCGACTACTGCTGCGTGCACGCGGTGATGGGTCTGGAACAGGACGGCTATGAGACGATCATGGTCAACTGCAATCCCGAGACCGTCTCCACGGATTACGACACCTCGGACCGGCTGTACTTCGAGCCGCTCACTCTGGAGGACGTGCTCGCGATCGTGCACACCGAGCAGCCGCTCGGCGTGATCGTGCAGTTCGGCGGACAGACACCGCTCAAGCTCGCGGTTCCGCTGGAGCGCGCTGGCGTGCCGATTCTGGGGACTCCCCCGGATGCGATCGACCGCGCAGAGGATCGCGAGCGCTTCGTGGAACTGCTGAGCGGGCTTGGGCTGCGCCAGCCGGAGAACGGTACGGCTCGCAGCGTCGAGGACGCTCGGCGCCTGGCTACCCACATCGGCTACCCGGTGCTGGTGCGTCCCTCCTACGTGCTGGGCGGCCGGGCCATGCGGATCGTCCACGACCAGGAGCAACTCGACACCTACATGCGCGAGGCGGTGACGGCGAGCCCCGACCACCCGGTGCTGGTCGATCGCTTCCTGGCCGATGCGATCGAGGTCGACGTCGACGCGGTCTGCGACGGAGAGCAGGCCGTGATCGGCGGGATCATGGAGCACATCGAGGAGGCGGGCGTGCATTCCGGCGACTCGGCCTGCTCGCTGCCGCCCTACAGCCTGCCGCGCTACATCATCGAGGAGATCCGCCAGGCGACCCGGGCGCTGGCGCTCGAGCTGGGCGTGCGGGGACTGATGAACGTGCAGTTCGCGGTGGCCCGCGACGAGGTCTACGTGCTCGAGGTGAACCCGCGCGCATCGCGCACCATTCCGTTCGTGGCCAAGGCCGTGGGCGTGCCGCTGGCGCAGATCGCGGCGCGCGTGATGGCGGGCCGCAGCCTCGCGGAGCTCGGTTTCACGACCGAGGTGGAGCCCGCCCACATCTCCGTAAAGGAGGCGGTTTTCCCGTTCCTGAAGTTCCCGGGTGTCGACACCCTGCTCGGTCCGGAGATGAAGAGCACCGGCGAAGTAATGGGCATCGACCGCGAGTTCGGCCGCGCCTACGCAAAGGCGCAGCGGGCGGCCGGGATGGACCTGCCGATCGCCGGTACGGTGCTGGTGAGCGTGCGCGACGACGACAAGCCGGGCGTGCTCGAGGCGGTGCGCAGTCTCTCCGACGCCGGCTTCCATGTGGCAGCCACCGAGCGCACCGCGCGCTACCTGAAGGAGCACGGCGTGCCGGCTTCCCACGTGAACAAGGTGGCCGATGGGGTGCCGCACACGGTCGATCTGCTGCGCACCGCCGGGGCGCAGCTCGTGATCGTGACCACGCGCGCCGGGGATCCGCAGGCAGTGCAGGACTCGGCCTCGATGCGGCGCGCGGCGCTCGAGCACGGCGTGCCGTACTTCACCACGGTCGCGGGGGCCCGGGCGGCGGCCAGCGCAATCCGGGCGCTGCAGGCGGGGGAGATCGAGCCCCTGGCCCTCCAGGACCTGCACCCGGCATAGGAGTCCCGCGTGTCGCGCTTCGGGGACGCGATCCAGGCGCTGCGAGGGCCGCTCGAGTTCGTCGGGGAGCACCCCGACAAGCTGGAGCGCGCAGTGAACGCGCGCGAGGCGGTGCTCGCGGCCCTGGCGCGCGCGCAGCGCCTCGAGTTGCCGCCGGACGCTCGGCGCCGCCTGGCCGACCTGGCGACGCTCCTGGAGGGCGGCGAGCTGGACGCGGCCCTGGCCAAGGCTGGCCTGGCCCGGCTCGGCCCGCTGCTGGATCCCGCGTATCCGGCGCGCGCCCTGGCTCTCTCCACCGAGCGGGTGCCGGGCGTGGGACCGAAGATCGCGCGCACGCTCGCCCAACGCGAAGTCGGCACGATCCAGGACCTGTTGTTCCTGTTGCCGCGCTCCTACGAAGACCGCCGCGAGCTGCTTTCCATCGAGGAGCTCAAGGTGGGGCAGCGCGCCTGCTTCGAGGGCAACGTCGTGCGCGCCGGCGTGGTGCCGCTGCGCAACGGCCGCAGCTTCCTGGAGGCCGTTGTCTCGGACGGCACCGGCGCGGTTTCGCTCAAGTGGTTCCGCGGGCTGCAGCACTTCCGCGATCGTCTGGCGCCCGGTCAGCACGTGCTCGTAGCGGGCGACGTGCGCCGCTATCGCTACGCGAAGGAGCTGCACCACCCGGAGATCGAGATCCTGGCCAGCGACGTGGCACAGGACAGCCTGGCGCGGATCGTGCCGGTCTACTCGACCGGCGAAGGAGTTCCGGGGCGCACCCTGCGGCGCATCGTCCATGCGGCCGTTTCGCTGGCATCGGACCTGGTGGACGCTCACCTGCCCGAGGCCACGGCCGCCGAGCTCGGCCTGCCGGACGTCGGCGAAGCGCTGCGCCAGGTGCACCGCCCGGGCGTGCACCTGGATCCCGTCGAGCTGCGCGAGCGGCGCACGCCGTACCACCTGCGCCTGGTGGCCGAGGAGCTGTTCCTGCTGCAGGCGGGGCTGGTGGTGCGGCGCGACGCGCGCGCCCGGCGGCCGGGCAAGCCGCTGCCGGCGCAGGGGCCCGAGGTGCGCCGCGCGCTGGCGAGCCTGCCGTTCGAGCTGACGGGCGACCAGCAGCAGGTCTGGCGGGAGATCGCAGCGGACCTGTGCCGTCCCAGGCCGATGAGCCGCTTGCTGGTTGGCGACGTCGGGACCGGCAAGACGGTGCTCGCCGTACTGGGCGCGGTCGCCGCGCATGCGGCCGGCGGTGTCACGGCGGTCGCCGCCCCGACCGAGATCCTGGCCGAGCAGCATCTGCGAACCTTCCGAGCGCTCGCGGGCCCGCTCGGGCTGCGCGTGGCGCTGCTCACGGGCAGCACTCCAGCGGCCGAACGGCGCAGCATCGAGCGTGCGCTCACGGCTGGAGAGCTGGCGATCGTGGTGGGCACCCACGCGCTCCTGGGCGAGAGAGTCGCGTTGCCGAGGCTGCGCCTGGTCGTGATCGACGAGCAGCACCGCTTTGGCGTAGAGCAGCGCCAGAGGCTGGGCCGCAAGGGCGAGCAGCCGCACGTGTTGGCCATGTCCGCCACGCCAATCCCGCGCTCGCTGTCGCTCACCCTGTTCGGGGACCAGGACCACTCGCTGCTGCGCGAGCGCCCGCCCGGACGCGCGCCGGTGCACACGCGCGTGGTGCCTCCAGATGCGGCCCGTGCCGTACTGGGCGAGCTACGCGAGACGCTGGCGCGCGGGGAGCAGGCCTATGTCGTCTACCCGCTGGTCGAGGAGTCGGAGAAGCAGGACCTGCTCGACGCGACGCGCGGCTTCGAGCGCCTGCAGCGCGCGCTGCCGGAAGCGCGCGTGGCGTTGCTGCACGGCCGGATCGACGCGCGCCAACGCGCGGCCGCAATGGACGCTTTCGCCGCCGGAGACGTGCAGTTGCTGGTCTGCACGACGGTCATCGAGGTGGGTGTCGATGTGGCCAATGCGACGCTCTTGATCGTGCAGCACGCGGAGCGCTTCGGACTGGCCCAACTGCACCAGCTGCGCGGGCGGGTGGGGCGCGGCGGGATTCCGGGCCGCGCCATCCTGTTCGCCGATCCACAGGGCGAAGCCGCGTCGCGGCGCCTGGCGGTCCTCGAGAGCAGCCAGAGCGGCTTCGACATCGCCGAGCAGGACCTTGCCATCCGGGGCGCCGGCGAGTGGCTCGGCACCCGCCAGGCCGGCCACCTGCCTGAGCTGCGGCTGGCAGACCTGGTGCGCCACGCGGACCTTCTCCCCCCGGTCCGCGCGGCCGCGGAGCGCCTGGTTGGCGGGGATCCGGCCCTGCAACGGCACCCGGCGCTGCGCGCCGCGATCGGCCAGCGCTGGGGCCGGAGGCTCGATCTGGGCAGCATCGCCTGAGGCGGCCGGGAGCCGGAACGCTCTGGGATTGCAGCGGATTCCGGCCTCGCATACCCTCGCCCCGGCGCCATGAACCGCACCGATCTCCAGACGCGCGAGGCCCGCGCGAAGCGACCTGCGCGGCCCCGCGAGCGGCTTCCGCAGCACTGCCGGCCGGGCGCGCGGCGGACGCCCGCCGTGGCCAGCATGAAGCGCCGGCTGCGCTCGCTCCGGCTCCACACCGTCTGCGAGGAGGCGCGCTGCCCGAACATCGGCAGCTGTTTCGCCCAGGGGACCGCCACGTTCATGCTGCTCGGCCCGGTGTGTACGCGCACCTGCCGCTTCTGCAACGTTGCCACCGGCCGGCCTGCGCTCGTGGATCGCGCGGAGCCCGGGCGGGTCGCCGAGGCCGTGCGGCGCCTGGGGCTGGCGCACGCGGTGCTCACCAGCGTGAATCGCGACGACCTGCCGGACGGGGGAGCCGCTCAGTTCGCGGCCACGATCCGCGCGGTGCGCGCAGTGTCGCCGCGCACCACGCTCGAGGTGCTCACCCCCGACTTCCAGGGCGACGCGGCGGCTCTCGCCTGCGTGCTCGAGGCGCGGCCGGACCTGTTCAACCACAACCTCGAGACGGTTCCGCGCCTGTACCGCGCTGTGCGGCCGGCGGCGCGCTACGAGCGCTCGCTTGAGTTGCTAGCGCGGGCGCGCAGGGAGCAGCCGGCGCTGCTCACCAAGTCCGGCCTGATGCTCGGGCTGGGCGAGACTCGCGACGAGCTGCGCTGTGTGCTGCGTGACCTGCGCACCTGCGACGTGGACTGCGTGACGCTCGGGCAGTACCTGCGCCCTACACTGCGCCACCTTGAGGTCGCGCGCTACCTGGATCCGGCCGAGTTCGACGCGCTGGCGGTCGAGGCTCGCGCACTCGGTTTCCGGCACGTGGCGAGTGGCCCGCTGGTGCGCAGCTCCTTCCACGCAGGCGACGCGCTGGCGTTGCTGCGCGACACGGCGTTGCTGCGTGTGACGGCGGCGCAGGAGAGCGGCCATGTCGCGCTTTGAGAAGGTCGACCGGATCCCGCCGTACACGCTCTCGATCGTGAACGAGCTGAAGCTCGCGGCTCGCCGCGCGGGCCGCGACGTGATCGACCTGGGTTTCGGCAACCCCGACCTGCCCACGCCGCCGCACATCGTCCAGAAGCTGGTCGAGGCGGCGCGCGATCCGCGCAATCACCGCTATTCCTCATCGCGCGGCCTGCCGAACCTGCGCCGCGCGATCACGCGCTGGTACCAGCGGCGCTACGGCGTGGAGCTGGATCAGGACCGCGAGGTGATCAACACGATCGGGGCCAAGGAGGGCCTTTCGCACTTCGTGCTGGCGGCGATCTCGCGCGGCGACACGGTGCTGGTGCCGGACCCCTGCTACGGGATCCACAGCTTCTCGGTGGTGATCGCCGGAGGCGACATGCGGCGTGTGCCGCTGCTGCCGCTGGATGGCCTGCTGGGGCGGATGGCCGAGGCCGTGCAGGAGGCCTGGCCACGACCGAAGATGATCATCTGCTCATTCCCGCACAACCCGACTACTACCATCGTGGACCTGGCGTTCATGACCCAGTTGGTCGAGTTCTGTCGCGAGAACGAGCTGATCCTGGTGCACGACCTGGCCTATTCCGAGCTGTGCTTCGACGGCTACCAGCCGCCGAGCGTGCTGCAAGTGCCCGGTGCGCGCGAGGTCGCGATCGAGTTCACGTCGCTCTCCAAGTCGCACTCGATGGCCGGCTGGCGCGTGGGCTTCGCGGCGGGCAGCGAGGAGATGATTGCGGCCCTGGCGCGGGTCAAGAGCTACCTCGACTACGGCACCTTCCAGCCCATCCAGATCGCGGCCATCATCGCACTCGACGGTCCGCAGGACTGCGTGGCCGAGATCGTGGGGGAATACCGCGAGCGCCGCGACGCGCTGGTGGACGGACTGGGCGCGCCCGGGCCGTCCTGCTGGAAGATCGAGAAGCCGCAGGCGACGATGTTCGTCTGGGCGCCGATTCCCGAGCCCTTTGCGGAGCTCGGCTCACTCGAGTTTTCCAAGAAGCTGCTGCAGGAGGCCGACGTGGCGCTGTCGCCGGGTGCCGGTTTCGGCCCGGCGGGCGAGGGCTACGTGCGCTTCGCGCTGATCGAGAACAGCCACCGCACCCGCCAGGCCGTGCGCGGCATCCGCCGGATGCTCTGCCATGTCTGACGGCGCCGTGCGCGCGGGCCTGGTCGGCCTCGGAACGATCGGCACGGGCCTGGTGACGCTCTTCCAGGAGCACGGCGAGCTGGTCGACGAGCGGCTCGGCTTCCCGCTCGAGTTGGCTGCGATCGCGGACATCGATCTTGCGCGGGACCGCGGCGTGTCGCTCGACGGCTACCGCATGACGGCGGAGTGGCGCGAGCTGCTGGACGACCCGGGCATCGAGATCGTGGTCGAGCTGGTGGGTGGCACCGGCGTCGCGCGCGAGATCGTGCTGGCGTCCCTGGCTGCCGGCAAGCACGTGGTCACGGCGAACAAGGCCTTGCTGGCGAGCTGCGGCGAGGAGATCTACCGGGCGGCCCTTGCACACGGCCGCGAGATCGCGTTCGAGGCCAGCGTGGGCGGCACGATCCCGGTGCTGCGCGCGCTGCGCGAGGGTCTGTGCGCGGACCGCATCGAGTCGCTGGCCGGCATCGTGAACGGCACCTGCAACTACATCCTGTCCCAGATGGATGAGTACGGGGAGCCCTACGAAGCCTGCCTGAAGCGCGCGCAGGACCTGGGCTACGCGGAAGCCGACCCGACCTTCGATGTGGACGGGACCGACTCGCGCCAAAAGCTGACCATCCTGCTGGGCCTCGCGCTTGGCGTGCGCGCCGATTCCGATCGGATCGCCAGCGAGGGCATCGAGCGGATCGCCCCGCTCGACATCGAGTACGCCCGCCAGTTCGGCCTGCGGATCAAGCTGCTCGCGCTGGCCAAGCTGCGCGACGGCGAGGTCGAGGCCCGCGTCCACCCCACGATGATTCCGGAGACGAGCGTGCTGGCGCGCGTCGATGGCTCGATGAACGCGATCGAAGTGCGCGGCCGCATGTCGGGACCGACGCTCTACTACGGCGCCGGCGCCGGGTCGCTGCCGACTGCCAGCGCGGTGCTCGCCGACGTCATGGAGTTGGCGCGCGGAGCGCGCCTCGGGGCCAGGGGGCGCGTGCCCCCGCTCGGGACGCCGCGGCTGCGCGACCTGCCGCTGCGCCGGCTCGAAGATCTCGAGTGCGAGTACTACCTGCGCTTCTCCGTGCCGGACCGCCCGGGCGTCCTGGCCGGCATCACTGGCCCGCTGGCCGCCGGCGGCATCAGCATCGCCTCGCTCCTGCAGCCCGAACGGCACGCGTCCGAGCTGGTGCCGGTCGTGATCACCACTCACATGGCCAAGGAGGCCGCGCTGCGTCAGGCGCTCGCCGAGATCGCAGCGAGCCGCGAGGTCGGGGTCCAGCCCCAGCTGATCCGCATCGAGCGGGAGATCTAGCGTGCCGGGCCCGAACCCCGAGGCGATCCTGTCGGCCTGGTTCGAGTGCTTCGCGGGCTGCGAGGGCCGCTGGCCATTGACCGAGGTGATCTACCGCTGCCCGAGGTGCAATGGCCTGCTGATGGTCAGCCACGACATGGAGGCGCTCAAGCTGCGCTCGGCCGAGCAATGGAAGCAGCTTCTGGTCGAGCGCGGGCACACCACGGGCTGGCCGTACGGCAGCGGTGTCTGGGGCAAGCGAGAGCTGGTCTGCCCGACCGTCGACGACGAGAACATCGTCTCGATGTACGAGGGCAACACGAACCTGTTCTGGGCGCGGCGCTACGGTCAGCGCATTGGCCTGGACGATCTGTGGCTCAAGCTGTGCGGCAACACGCATACCGGCAGCTTCAAGGACCTGGGCATGACCGTTCTGGTGTCGGTCGTGCAGCAGATGCGCGCGGAGGGCCAGAGCATTCCGGCCGTCGCCTGTGCCTCGTCCGGCGACACCTCGGCCGCGCTCGCCGCCTACTCGGCGTACGCCGGGATTCCGGCGATCGTGCTGCTGCCCAAGGGGAAGGTGTCGATCGCGCAGCTGATCCAGCCGATCGCCAACGGTGCGATCACCCTGTCGCTCGATACCGACTTCGACGGCTGCATGAGAATCGTGCAGCGGATCGCCGAGTCGGATGGGATCTACCTGGCGAACTCCATGAACTCGCTGCGGATCGAGGGCCAGAAGACTGTCGGAATGGAGATCGTGCAGCAGTTCGACTGGGAGGTGCCGGACTGGATCGTCGTGCCCGGCGGCAACCTCGGCAACGTCTCGGCTCTGGGCAAGGGACTGCTCGACTTCTACGAGTTGGGCATCATCGACCGCCTGCCGCGCATCGTGTGTGCGCAGGCCGAGCGCGCCAATCCGCTGTACGTGAGCTACCAGTCGGATTTCGAGAAGTACCAGCCGATCGAGGCTCGCCCCACCTTGGCCAGCGCCATCCAGATCGGCAACCCGGTATCGTACCCGCGAGCCGTGGCCACCTTGCAGCGCTTCGATGGGATCGTCGAACAGGCCAGCGAGCAGGAGCTGGTCGACGCGGTCGCCGAGGCCGACGCCACCGGCCTGTTCAACTGCCCCCACACCGGTGTGGCGCTCGCGGCGTTGCGCAAGTTGGTGGCGCGCGGCGTGATCAAGCGCGACGAGCGCGTGGTCGTGCTCTCCACCGCGCACGGGCTCAAGTTCATCGATTTCAAGGTGCGTTATCACCGTCGCGCGCTCGAGGAGCTCGACGCACCGCTGGCCAATGACGAGATCGTGCTGCCGGCAGACTACGGCCGGGTGCGCGACACCATCTTTCGCGAGATCGAGCGGCGCTTCGGCTCGGGCGCGGACCGGAGGACAGGCGAATGAGCATGGATCGGAACCTGGCGCTGGAGCTGGTGCGGACGACTGAGGCAGCGGCCCTGGCCTGTACGCGCTGCATGGGCCGCGGCGACGAGACCGCCGCGGACCAGGCGGCGGTCGACGCGATGCGCACAGCGCTGAACCGCATGGAAATGGACGCGACGGTGGTGATCGGCGAGGGCGAGCGGGACGAGGCGCCCATGCTCTACATCGGAGAGCGGGTCGGGACGCGCTCCGGCCCGAAGATCGAGCTGGCGCTGGACCCGCTGGAGGGCACGACGATCTGTGCCACTGGCGGACCGAATGCCCTCTCGGTGATCGCCGCCGCCGAGGAAGGCGGCTTTTTGCACGCGCCCGACACCTACATGGACAAGATCGCCGTCGGTCCGGAGGCGAAGGGCGTGATCGACATCGACCGCGAGCCCACGGAGAACCTGAAAGCGATTGCCGGGGCCAAGTCGGTGCTCGTGAGCGAGCTGACTGTGGTGATCCTGGAGCGTCCGCGCCACGAGAAGCTGATCGAGGAGGTCCGCGTGGCCGGCGCACGGATCAAGCTGATCAAGGACGGCGACGTCTCGGCGGCGATCGCTACCTGCAGCCGGGACCGCGAGGTCGACGTGCTGATGGGCATCGGCGGGGCTCCGGAGGGGGTGATCGCGGCCGCTGCGCTGCGCTGCGTGGGAGGCGAGCTCCAGGGCCGCCTGAAGCCCCGGAACGCCGAAGAGGCCGAGCGCGCCCGAAAGATGGGGGTCGAGGACGTGAACGCGAAGCTCTCGATGGACGACCTGGCCAGCGGTCACGTCATGTTCGCCGCAACCGGGGTCACGTCCGGAGACTTCCTGCAAGGCGTGCGCTTCCGCTCACAGGGCGCGCTCACCCAGTCGGTGGTCATGCGCAGCGAGTCGGGGACCGTCCGCTACATCGACGCGGAGCACAACTTCCGGCACAAGTCGCTGTAGGGCAGCGTGTTCACGGGCATCGTCGAGGCCATCGGGACCATCCAGCGGTGCGAGCCCGTCGCCGGGCTCGTGGAACTGGAGGTGGACGTCGGGCCGCTCTGCGAGGGCGTGCGCGTTGGGGACAGCGTGGCGCTCGACGGCTGCTGCCTGACGGTGACTGCGGTCGCGGCCCCGTGTCTGTGCTTCCAGGCGATCCCGGAGACGCTCGTGAAGACCTCGCTCGGCGCGCGCCAGCCGGGTGGACACGTCAATGTGGAGCGAGCGCTGCCCGCCGCTGGCCGGCTCGACGGCCACATCGTGCAGGGCCACGTCGATGGCACGGGCTGTGTGCGCGCCCTGCAGCGCGCGGGCGACGACGTGCGGCTCGAGATCGAGTGCGGGCCGGAGCTGGCCGACCTGCTGGTCCCGAAGGGGTCGGTCGCGGTCGACGGGGTCTCGCTTACCGTGGTCGATCCCGACCAGAACTCGTTCGCCGTGGCGCTGATCCCGCACACCTTGCTGGCCACGACCCTGGGGGAACGCGAGGCTGGCGATCGCGTCAACCTGGAGGCCGACGTGCTGGGCAAGTACGTGCGGCACTACCTGGAGCGGAGCGGTGCCGGGGTGGGTGGTTCCCGCCTCGATCGGCCAAAGGGGCAAAAAGGCGTAAGATAGGAAGGTTGACCCCAGGCGGCAGCGGTGACAGACTGCCACAAAGTCCCGCAGCAGAGGCTAGAACTCTTTGCTTTCGCCTGAGGTTACCGAACAACTTGCGTTCGAGTTCGCGATCTTTGGCAGCGGCCTGTGGAGTGCTGTATGCGAGATCTAGTCGAGATGATCGTGAAGGCGCTGGTGGATCGGCCCGAAGCTGTCGAGATCTCGGAGATCAAAGGCAACCACGCTCACGTGATCGAGCTGAGCGTTGCCAAAGAGGATCTGGGCAAGGTGATCGGAAAGGGTGGGGCGCACGCGTCGGCGATCCGCACGATCCTCGCGGCTGCTAGCGGGAAGGAGAACAAGCGGTACATCTTGGAGATCATCGAGAACTGATCCCCGACCCCCTGGGTACCGTAAGCGAGCGCTTGGCTCGGGCGTTTCTGGATGCGCCCGACGCATCCGAGTCCCCCGGGGGCGAGGATCCGCGGCTCGCGCCTCCCCTCTGGGTGCTTCGTTCGGAGTTCCTGGCGCGACTTGCTGCGGAGCGCTGCGCCTTCGATGTGGGCGTTCGTGTGTGGGACGCCTGCGAACCCTGGGTGCGCGCCTGCTTGGCGGCCTCGCCCGGACCGGAAGCCTTGCTGGCCGAGTGCCGCGAGTGGCTTGCGCTGCTGGACCGCCACTCCGACATCGAGCCGATCTCCGACGCGCCGGCGGTGTTCCGCCGTGCCCAGCTGCACGAGTTGTCCGCCGACCCGCTCGAGTGCGAGCTGGTGCGCGGTTGCATCGCCGGCCTGCTGCGCGACGAGCGCGGAGACCCGGCGCGGGTCGAGCACCCCGAGTGCCGGGCGCAGGGGGCGCCGAGCTGCCGCTTCGTGGTGCCGGAGCTGGCTGCGCGGACGGATCCGGCCCACGCTCGGCTCTTCGACGAGGCTTCGCTGCTCTCCGCCACGCTTCAGGGGCGCGAAGCGCTGTTTCGGCGCATGGCGCGGAGCGGCGCGGCGACCGGCCCGTTCCCGGACGTGCGCGAGCTCGAAGCCGTGCGCCGCTTCATGGAGGACATCGAGGACATCATCCTGATCTTCGATCGCAACCTCTGCGTGCTGGATGCGAACCGGGCGGCCGTCGAGTTCTCGGGCATGAGCCTGGACGAGCTGCGCGGCCAGTCGGCACGGGACCTGCTCTCTGCGACCTCGATGCGGCGAGTCGCTGAGGGCGTGCCGCTCTTGATCGAGCAGGGCTTTCGGCGCGGGCTGCGCGTGGAGGGCAAGACCCGCCACGGCTGGGTGCCTCTGGAGCTCTCGGCGCGCGTGGCGGAGAACCGCGAGAGCGTCGTGTGTATCGCGCGCGACATCCGCGAGCACCTGTCGCTCGAGCGCCAGCTGGCCGAGCGCAATCGCCAGCTCCAGGAGCAGAACGAGCGGATCCGAGAGGCTGACCTGCTCAAGTCGGAGTTCCTCGCGAACGTGAGCCACGAACTGAACACGCCGCTCACCAGCATCCGCGGTTTCGCGAAGATGCTCCAGTCCGAGCTCGAGAGCGAGCGCAAGGGCGAGCCCGCGCGTCTCGACTCGGCGAAGCGGCTCGAGTTCCTGCGCATCGTGCACAAGGAAGCCGACCGCATGCGCGACCTGATCGGCGGACTACTCGAACTCTCCAAGATCGAGTCGGGCGTGGTCACGCTGGACCGGGCCTGGGTCTCGCTGAACACGATCATCCAGGACTCACTGATGGTGCTGAAGCCGCGCTTGGACGATCGCCGCCTGACCGCGGGTCTGGAAGCGGGCCACGGCCTGGCACCCGCGTTTCTCGATCCCGATCGCATGAAGCAGGTCGTGCTGAACCTGCTCGACAACGCCATCAAGTTCAGCCCCGAGGGGTCCGAGATCCGGGTGGCAACCGGCAGCGCCTGCGGGATGCTTGAGTTGGCCGTGCGCAACCCCGCGCGCGACATGAGCGCCGAGCACTTGGAGCGGATCTTCGACCGCTTCGTCCAGCGGGACGGTTCCTTCAAGCGGGAACAGGGCGGGGTGGGACTGGGCCTGAACCTGGTGCGCGCGATCGTGGAGCTGCACGGTGGGAAGGTCTGGTCCGAGCTGGTCGAACCGGGCGTAATCGAATTCCGGGTGCGGCTGCCGTTCTCGAACTAGCCACCCGTGCGCGGCTGCGCCGCGCACGGGTGTGGTCCTGCCGAAGTTCTGCCGGTGAGCTGCGCAGAAGAGCAAGACACTCAAAAGCCGGCGCCCAATGTCCGATACGTCATCCGGGAGGGTACGGAGAGACCGGATGCATACCGGAAATGAGACCGAGTTCACAGCTGAGGAGCACTACCGGCGGGGCCTCGCTCTGCTGGAGGGTGGCCACGGGCCCGATGGCCTCGAGCACCTGAGCCGCGCCTATCTGTCCGACCCGCAGAGCGCGCGCTTCCGCTCCGGGTACGCCCTGGCCCTGGCCCTGGTGCGTGGGCAGTTCCTGGGCGCCGTCGAGCTGGCCCGTGCGGCCGTGCGGCAGGAGTTCTACAACCCGGACCTCTACCTGAACCTGGCGCGGATCTACCTGGCCTTCGATGGCAAGGCCGAGGCTGTGCGCTACCTGCGGCGTGGCCTGATGGTAGATCCCGAGAACGACCGCCTGCGCCGCAAGCTCGTGGATCTAGGCGTCCGGCGGCGCCCTCCGCTGCGCTTTCTGCCCCGCGGACACCTGCTGAACCGCATGATCGGCCGGATCTCGGCGCGTGTCGCCCGGCCCGTGGCCAGCATGGCGGCAAGTCCCGCGCAGGGCGCTTGACATCCGCCCGTCTCCGTATACCATCCGGCCCGCTCGACGACGGGCGACCAGACAGGTAGAACGTAGATGGGCAGTGTGATCAAGAAGCGCCGGAAGAAGATGCGCAAGCACAAGTACCGGAAGCAGCGCGCCAAGAACCGGCACAAGCGTAAGCGGGGCAAGTAGGGGTCGCCCGACCCTCGTCGGTTCCGCTCACCAACCCGCACCGATGCATCGCATCGGTGCGTTTTTTTTGCGCTTTTCCGTTGACAGCCTGTTTTCGGAATGTCTACTGTCTGCGGCAAGCAAGGGTGGGAACTTCGTGTTTCCAATCAGGAAACGACGCAGGTTACGTAAAGTTCGGTCAGAGAGGGCCGATACGTTGCAACAAGCGGAAGCATCCGCCCGGGCGTGATCGTTCCCGAAAGTCGAACGGGACAGAAGGCGCGGACACGTTCATCAATGCGAAATTGGGGGGTGAAAACTCAAATGGCAGCACGTAGGAAGAAGGCGGCGACGCGCAAGAAGGCGACCCGCCGCAAGAAGGCCACGCGCAAGAAGAAGGCCACTCGGAAGAAGAAGGCGCGGCGCAAGAAGGCGACCCGTCGCAAGAAGGCCACGCGCAAGAAGAAGGGTACGCGCAAGAAGGCGACCCGCCGCAAGAAGGCTCGCCGCAAGAAGGCGCGGCGCAAGAAGCCTGCTCGCAAGAAGAAGGCGCGGCGCAAGAAGGCGCGCCGCAAGAAGGCGGCCACTGCCAAGAAGACGACCCGAAAGAAGCGGCGACGCCGGAAGGCGTAGCCGGGACTCGAAAGGTCATCGGAAGAAGAGCCCCCGTTGCCCGTGCGGCAACGGGGGCTTCTTCTGTGCCTTTGCGGGATGACGCGCGGCGGAGCCGCGCGTCCGGCCTCCGCTCGGCTCTGCCTCGCTGCGCGCGCCCCTGGCGGGGCGCTTTGCGGGGCCGGTGGTGGGGCCCTGGGGGCCCTCTCTTGGGGTGGCTTGCGAAGGGTGGGGTGGGGGCCTAGGCTCCGCGCATCCCGGGAGTCCCTGGGGGCTTTGGAGGGCCGGTTCCATGGCGCGCATTACGATTGAGGATTGCACGAAGCAGGAAGGCAATCGCTTCAACCTGGTGCTGATGGCATCGATCCGCGCGAAGCAGTTGATGCGCGGAGCCCGTCCGCTGGTGAAGGCGGAAGAGAACAAGTCGATCGTCGTGGCCTTGCGCGAGGTCGCCGCGGCCCACGTGCGCAAGGAGCTGCCGCCGGACCAGGAGGAGGACGCCTAGCGTCCGACGCTCCGCCCGTCCTGGCTAGGACAGGGTGACGGGCAAGGTGAAGCTGAAGCGAGAGCCCTTGCCGATCTCGCTCGAGTGCGAGATCGCTCCGCCGAGCTGCTCCACCAAGGCCTTGGTCAGGGTCAGGCCCAGACCCGCGCCGCGGTAGCCGCTGTTGGTCGACGTGTCTACCTGGAAGAACTCGTCGAAGAGCAGGCCCTGGTCGTCTGTCGAGATGCCGACGCCCGAGTCCGTGACCGTACAGAGCAGCTGACCCTCTTCGACGGCGATCTCCAGCTCGATGCGTCCGCGCTTGGTGAACTTGGCGGCGTTGTCCAGCAGGTGGAACAGGACCTGGTTGAGCTTCGCCAGATCCGTGCGGATCTTGGGCAGCCGGCTCGGCATGCGCTTTTCGAGCGACACCTCCGGCGCCAGCGAATCGCGCACGTTGAAGATCGCCTCCTCGACGACTTCTGCAAGGTTCACGTCCTGGATCTCGACCCGGATCGCGTTTTGCCGCACGCGCCACAGGTCCAGGATGTTCTGCAGGGTGCGGAGCAGGGCGTTGCCGTCATCCAGCGATTCCCGCAGGGCCCGCCGGCCGCTCTCGGACAGGCTCTCGTGCTCGCCGGCCAGCACCGAGATCACGCGCTCGATGATGCTGTTGAGCGGCATGCGCAGCTCGTACGACATCTTCTCGATCAGGTCGTTCTTGAGGCGCTCGATCGTCCCGATCCGCTCGTCGCGCTTGATCAGCTCGATGTCCTGAGCGAGCAGCTGCTCGGACAGGCGCAGGACCTCGTCCGAGGGCTCGTTGCTCGCCGCCGGGACATCGCATAGTGCGTAGTGATCGAGTACCAGGGCGACCTGGCGCAGCGTGCTCTCGACCTCGGCATTGCGGACCCGCGGCCAGGCGCCCGGACAGCCGACCACCGCGACCCCGCGGGTGCGGGATCCGTGGCGCAGCGGGAAGCCAAACACTCCGCCGGCGGCCCGGGCCCAGATCCGCTCCGACCCTTCGGGTGGGTCGCAGCGCAGCGGACGCTCCGCAGAGGTCGCGTGGCGGCGGAAGGCCTCGAGTTCGGCGCCGGCCTGTTGTGCGTCCTGGGCGCAGTTGAAGCCCGCCCAACCGTCCGGCTCGGACGCCGGCGAGCTGTCGCAATAGACCAGCGCGAAGCCGTCCACGGTCGCCGCCAGGTGACGCGCGGCGGCTGCCAGGGCGGAGCCCAGGCTCTCAGACGACTCGTAGAGGGAGAGGATCTCCATGACTGCCGCTCCTAGAAGCGGTCGTCCTCGCCCAGTTCGACCGGGCCGGTCGAGCTCTCCTCGTCTCCCATCTCGTCCGCACCGCCCTCGAGGGCCAGTTTGGTGTCGAAGTCCTGGGGATTCGAGGCCGCCTCGCGGGCGGTCTCGAGCTTGATCTTGCCGGCCTGGTACAGATCGAGCAGGTGCTGATCGAAGGTCTGCATCTCCATGACCTCGCGACCCTTGGCGATGTACTGCGGGATCTCGACCGTGCGGTTCGGATCGCGAATGCACTCGCGCAGGGAGCGGGTCATGCGCATCACCTCCACTGCCGGCACGCGATCGGTGCCCTTCTTGTTCGGGAGCAGCCGCAGCGAGACGATCGCCTCGATGTTGTCTGCCAGCCGCTCGCGTACCGAGTTCTCCTCGTCGGCGGGGAAGAAGCTCAGCATGCGGCGCATGGTCGTCACTACGTCGGAGGTGTGGATCGAGGAGAATACGGCGTGACCGGTCTCGGCGGCTTTGAGGGCCGTATCCACGGTCTCGGCGTTGCGGATCTCGCCGACCATGATCACGTCGGGGTCCTGACGCAGGGCGGCGTGGAGCGCCACCGGGAAGTCCGCGGTGTCGGTCCCGATCTCGCGCTGCGTGATGATTGCCTTCTCGTGCTTGAAGATGAACTCGACCGGGTCCTCGACCGTGATCACCTTGCACTTGCGGTGCAGGTTGAGCTCCTGGATCATGGTCGCGAGCGTCGTCGACTTGCCCATGCCGGTGGCGCCGGTCACCAGTACCAGGCCGCGCCGGGCCATCGCGATCTCCTTCATGACCGTCGGCAGGTTCAGCTCGTCGAAGGTCTTGATCTTGATCGGAATCACGCGTAGCACGATGTTGTAGCAGCGCCGCTCCCTGGAGATGTTGACGCGGAAGCGGCCCTCGCCGGGGATCTCGTAGGCCAGGTCCACTTCCGGGCAGTCTGCGAGGCGGCGGCCGTCTTCCTCGAGGAGTTGGTTCGCGATCTGTTCGGTGTCTTCCGCGGTCAGCACCTTGTACTTCAGCTCTACCAGCTCGCCATTGAAGCGGTAGAGGGGCAGGTAGCCGACCTGGAAATGGATGTCGGATGCGCCCTTCTCGAAGCCGAGGCGCAACAGACGATTGAGACGTTCACGATCCAGTGACATGGTTCTTCCTGAGGTGAGGCCTTTCGCAGATATTCCTTCGGCCTCCGGGGTTACCGTCTTGATGGGGGCCACGGGTCCCGTGCCCTATACTCGGCGCGCATGATCGGAGCTGTCCTGCTCGGCGCGTGCGTGCTCTGGATGGCTGCTGCCCAGGGTGCGCAGGCGCAGACTCGCGAACCCGCCGCCGAGCCTTCGGCACTCCCGGATTCGGGAGCGCAACCGTCGGCCGACGCGGCGCCCGGCCAGCCGTCGTTGGATCTGGACTCGCTGCTGCGCCCGCGGGGCGGCTTCGAGGGCAGTCCCAAGCCCCAGAGCCGGGAATTGCGCGGTGGCCGGGACCGCGAGGCGTGGCACGAGGTCTTCAGCGAGGCGCAAGTCGAGCTGTCGGAGCTCCAGAGCCGCGTCGCGGATCTCCAGCAGCAGCTCCGGGACGCCTCGGGCGGCGAGTGGAATTTCTCGCCGGTGGGCGGCGGAATTCCCAGCGACCCGGAGGTGCTGAAATTGCGTGCCCAGCTGAAGCGCGACCGGCAGTCCCTGGAGGCCGCACAGGATCGCCTGCGCGACCTGGAGGTCGAGGCGTCCCTGGCCAGCGTCCCGGATAGCTGGCGTGGCACCGGCAACGACGAGTAAGGTTGCGCGGCGCGCAACCCGTTTCGCACCTGAGCCGCTCCGGGCAACCGGGAATCGCGCACTTCCCGCGCCAGTTGCCCATGGGCCCGTCACCTGCAGCCATGCTCGCCCGTGCGCCTTCCTGTTGCCGCTCTCCTGCTGCCGCTGCTCCCGCTGGCCGCCTGCCAGACGGCTGGCCCGCCCGTAGCCGAGCGCCCCGATCACAGCCTCACCTTGATCGTCACGGAGCTGCAGATGCACCTGCGCGACGACACCTATCGCGCGTTCCGCGCGCGGAGTGGCGACGGCCGCGACGTGTTCCAGCAGGCTCTTTCTCGGCTCGAGCGACTCCAGTCCCAGCGCGCGGTGCCGCAGGACCAGTGGGGCAGCGTCGACATCGTGATCGAGTACGCCCGCGCCCGGGCGCTCGAGCGGTCGCGCCGCTACCTGGAGGCGATGGCCTCCTATCGGAGGGTCGCGCAGGTCGGCTCGCTGGTGGCGGGCCGGGCCGCGGAAGCAGTCGCCGTCATGACCCGCTTTGCCGAACACTCGGGCCCGCCCGCCGAGCCACACGCCTCGGGAGAGCGGGAGATCGAGTGGCTCGACGCGCGCGTTTCTGGCTGGGACGCCCTGGCGAGGCAGCTGAGCGGCGAGTCCTACGAGCCGCTCGCGCTCGAGGAGCTTGAAGCCTGGTCGATGCTGCGGGTCGACGCGCTGCTGCGCCGGCGCTCCGCCCAAGAGGCGATCGAGGCGGCGCAGCTCTTGATCGAGCGGCATCGGACTTCGAAGCTGCACGCGCGCCACCTGCTCCGGCTCGGTGATCTTCATGCAGAGGCCGCGCGGCGCGAGCACCTGCGCTCGCGGGTCGAGCAGAAGGCCCTCGACACCGCGCGCTACGACGGGCTGCTGGACGGAGCCTTTGCGGCCTACGAGCTGGCCGGAGAGGAGCGCCGGCCGGGGCTGCGCGCCGAGGCGGCCAAGAAGATCGACGCGCTACTCGCGGCGCAGCGCCGCATGGTGTCCGATGTTCGCTAGGCGCAACGACGCCGGGCGCGTCGGCGTGTGGGTGGTCGCGGTCGCCGCGGCCGCAGGACTGCTGGTGCTGCTCCTGCAGAGCGACGCGCACGCGGGCCAGCCGACTGCGGCCGAGCTGGCGGCCGTGCTCGCGGAGCGCGCCCCGCTCAGTGGCGAGGAGCGGCTGGACGCTGCCGACGCGGTTCTGCGCAGCGAGCAGCGCCGCCGCATGCGCTCCCTGACCAGCACCTTGCTCGCGACCGGCTGGAAGCTCGCGCAGGGCGCTTCGCCGTCGAAGGCGGCGAAGAACGCGGTGAAGGTGGCGCGTCAGGTGGTCCGGCTGCGTGAGCGCTCGGCTGCGGAGGACCAGGCGCTGGACCTGCTCGAGTCGGCGATCGCCACCGACATGGCCACCCCCTTGCTCCTCGAACGCCACGCGAAGCTGCTCGAGCGCGAGCGCGGCGAGCGCCTCGAACGCAGGATCCAGGGTGCGGAGAGCGCCTTCGAGGCGGGCGAGTTGCGCCTCGCGGGTCTGCGCGCCAAGCGCTGGCTGGCGCTCGACCCGGATTCCGTCCGTGCCGCTGAGCTTCTCGAGCTCTCCGCCCGGCGGGGGGAACCGGAGCCCGAGCAGCACGCGCCGCCAGTGCGCGACTGGGAGGCTGGCCTCGCGCTGGCCCTGCTCGCCGAGAAATACGAGCGCGCCGCGGAGTTCGAGCGAGACGAGCCCGACGCCCGGTTGGCCCGGGCCGTTGCCGAGCATCTGTCCGGCGAACACGAGCGCGCCCGCGCCAGACTCGAACGTCTGGGCGCCGAAAATGGCTCGGTCGGCAAGCTTGCGCGCCGCTGGAGCGACAGCCCGGAAGAGCGCATCGAGAGCGAGTTCGAACGCGCTCGCCGCCGGTACGGAACGCGCCGGGCGCTCGGCTGGCTCGGCGGGGAGCGCCTGTCCGCGTCGGGCTTCGAGTTGTCGCGCGACAGCGCTCGGGCGTGGCGCAAGTCGCTGTCCGTGTCGAACCTGACAAGCACGCCGCTGCGCCTGTACCGGCGCTGGGAGGTCGAGGACCCGGGGATGACCGAGGCGGCCCAGGGCTACCTCCGGCTGGCTCCCGAAGGCCGTCACGCGGCGGAGGCGGCGGCCTGGCTCGCGCGCGTTGGCGCACCCATCGACCCGCGCCACCGAGCCTGGGACGACGGGCGTTTCGTGCTGCCCCGCGCCCGCACCGCCTATCGCAGCCTGGCGCCGGAGCCCCTGCTGCTCACCCGTGCGGTGCTCGAGAGCGAGACAATCTCACACGGCGCTGCGCTCCAGGCGGCGCTCGGCGACGCGCCGGCTCTGCGTCTGGTACCGCGTTCGCTGGCGCCGGACGCACTACCGCTCGCGGCCAGACACGCGCGCGCGCTGCTCGCGGATCTGTCGCACGCACTCCAGCAGCAGTCGGTCGATCCGCACGGAGCGAGCCGCCGCGAGCTGCTCCTTGGCGTGCGCCGCATGGAGTTGGCCCTCGACGCCGGCCTGGAGGTCGTTGCCGAGCCGTGGTCGCCGCGCGGCGTGGCCGCGCTTGGCAGCATTCAGCAGCTGCTGTTGACCGATGGCGCAGAGGTCCCGGGCTCCGTCCAGTTGGCGCGCGAGGATGGACGCCTTGCGCTGGACCGCGGCTTCGGCCGAGCACAGTTCGATTGCCCGTCCGATACGCTCTGCATCGATCGAGAGCGCATGCTGAGCGGCTCGCTGTTTGGGCGGGTAGAGACGGACGGCGAGGTGATGCTCGGCGCGCGCACCAGCTTCAGCCGCGCTTCGCTCGCGATCGAGTTCAGCCGCAGCGGCCCGCAGGCCTCGCTGGTGATCCCGATCGGCTACTGGCTGCAGATCGACCGCTGGGTCCCCTTGCAGGCCCACCTAGCCGTGAGCCTCGGCGGCATCAGCGTCGACCCGAGCTTCGAGACATACGCCGCGGCCGCCGACTAGGCGAGCGCGCGCAACGCCTCGAGCAGCCGCTCCACCACCTCGAGCCGGGCGTTCTCGCCCATCAGCCCGATGCGCCACACGCGCCCGGCGAGCTTCCCCAGCCCGCCGCCGACTTCGATGCCGTGTTCGGCGAGCAGGCGGCCGCGCAGCGTGGCCTCGTCGCCGTAAGGCGGCAGCACGGCGTTCAGCATCGGTAGGCGGTGGGGCGCCGCTACCAGCGGCTCGAAGCCGAGCTCCTGCAGGCCGGCGATCAGCGCCTCGTGCGCCTGCTGGTGGCGCGCGAACCGCGGCTCGAGGCCCTCGCGCTGCACCGCGTCGAGGCTTGCGTCGAGCGCGTAGATCATGCTGACGGGCGCGGTGTGGTGGTACACGCGCTCCGAGCCGAAGTACCGGCCGATCAGGGTCAGGTCGAGATACCAGCTCTGCACGGGGCTCTTGCGCCGCGCCAGGCGCTCGAGCGCTCGCGGCCCGAGGGCCAGCGGAGACAGGCCGGGCGGGGCGGACAGGCACTTCTGCGTGCCCGAGTAGGCCGCGTCGATACACCAGTCGTCGAAGCGCACGTCCATGCCCGAGAGCGACGTGACGCAGTCGAGCACCACCAGGCCGCCCACCTCGCGCGTCGCGCTCGCCGCCTCGAGCACGGGCTGCGCCACGCCCGTCGAGGTCTCCGCGTGAACGAGCGCGACCAAGGCCGGACGCTCGCGCTTGATTGCCTCGACCAGCCGCTCGGGCTCGATGATCTGGCCCATCTCGGCTTCGACGCGCAGCGGCTGTGCACCCGCGCGCTCGACGATCGCGCAGATGCGCTCGCCGAACACGCCCTGGACCGCGACCAGCGCCCGATCGCCCGGCTCGAGCAGGTTCACCAGGCAGGCCTCCATGCCGGCGCTGCCCGTGCCCGAGATTGGCAGCGCGAGTCCATCGCCGAGGCGGAACAGTTCGGCGAGCCGTTCTTGCAGCCGGTCGAGCAGCGCCAGGAAGTCTGGGTCGAGGTGGCCGATCATGGGGCGCGCCAGGGCCGTGCGAACTGCCGCGGACAGGTTGCTCGGGCCGGGGCCGAGCAGCAGGCGCTCTTGAAGGTCGCTCACGGGACCGGGATTATACGGGCAGACGCACACGCAGGTAGCTACCCTCGACGCGGCGGCTGCGCGAAGCGGACCGCGTGGAGGGCCTGTGCTGCTGAGGACCTTCGTAGTGCTGCTCCTGGCCGCCTTGCTGGCGGTCTGGATCGCCCCGACCTGGTCCCCCGAAAACCGCACCCTGAGTCTGCGCGTGCGCGAGCCGCTGGAGATTCGCGCGGCCGCGCGTGACACGGCACGTGCCCTGGGCGAACGCATGGTGCGAGCCAGCGGCGACCGGAAGCGCCCCCCGGTGGCGGCCGCGCCGCGACGCGACTCCGCTCCGGACGAGAAGCTCACGGACGAGGATCGCGAAAGTCTCGACCAGCTCGTCGAACAGCGTTTGCGCGACTAGCGTGCGGCAGCGCGACGAGATCGAGAAGGGAGAGGACCAGCGCCTCGCCGCCTGGGGCTCGCGCGCGCGCGCGTCCCGGGGTCGTGTCTACCGCGAACCGGAGCACCCGTACCGCACGGCCTTCCAGCGCGATCGCGATCGCATCCTGCACTCCACCGCGTTCCGCCGCTTGCAGTACAAGACGCAGGTGTTCATCTACCACGAGGGCGACCATTTCCGGAACCGGCTGACGCACACGCTGGAAGGCGCGCAGATCGCGCGCACCGTGGCGCGCGCCCTGGGTTGCAACGAGGATCTGACCGAGGCGATCGTGCTGGCCCACGACATGGGCCACACGCCGTTCGGACACTCGGGGGAGCGTGCCCTGCACCGGCTGCTCGAGCCACAGGGCGGCTTCGAGCACAACCGCCAGAGCCTGCGTCTGGTCGACTGGCTCGAGCACCGCTCGGGACGCTACCGCGGGCTCAATCTCAGCGAGGAGACGCGCGCCGGGATCCTGAAACACGGAGCCGAGTACCCGCGCTACTCGCACCCCGTGGCGGTTCCCGAGCTCGGCAACTCGCCCGGCCCGGAGGCGCAGATCGCGAACCTGGCGGACGACATCGCCTATCACAACCACGACATCGATGACGGGCTGCGCTCCAGGCTGCTCGCACAGGCGGACCTGCGCGAGCTGTCGCTGTGGCGGCGGGCGCAGGAGCGCGCCGGGTCCGACGCCGAGCCTCCGCGCGTGATCTCCGCGCTGATCGACCTGTTGGCCACCGACCTGTGCGAGGCGTCGAGCGAGCGCCTGCAGCGAAGCAGGGTCGCTTCGAGCGACGCGGTGCGCGCCTCGAGCGAGCGGCTGATCGACTTCTCCGGGGAGATGGCGGCGGCCAAGGCGGAACTCGCGGAGTTCCTGATGGAGCGGCTCTACCGCCACCACCAGGTGGTTCGGATGGGCGCGAAGGCCGAACGGATGCTGCGCGATCTCTGGACGGCCTACGAGGGAGACCCGCGTCTGCTGCCGCCGCACGCGCTGGAGCGGCCCGAGGGCGAGCCGCGCGAGCGCGCGATCGCGGACTACCTGGCCGGCATGACCGACCGTTTCGCAATGGACGAACACCGCAAGCTGTTCGACCCGCACGCGCATGTCTGAACCGCTCGATGCCGAACGCGCCGAGGCCCTGTTCGAGCGCGATCCCTCGGCCCTCGACCAGGCCCTCTCTGAGTTGCTGGTCCGCGGCGCGGAGGCCGCTCCCGTGCTGCTGAAGCTCGAGCGCGACTCAGGCAGCCGCGAGGTCCGCAAGCAGGTGCGTCGCGCGCTGCACCGGCTCGAGTCGCAGGGCATCAAGCTGGCGCGCGACGAGCGGCAGGGCCACCAGGCAGCCCTGCCACGCGTCGCCGGCCGCGAGATCGAGGGCTGGGTGGCGCCGATCGATGCGCTCGGACGCCGCGCGGTACTGCTGCTGGTGCCGCACCGCAGCCGCGCGACGCTCTACGAGATCGGCATCTCCGACGAACAGGGCGTGCTGGGCGTCACGCCGCGCGACGGACCCGCACGCGAGGCGCGGCGCCTGCTGCGCTCGCTGCGCGACCGTCACAAGGGGGCGCTGGTCGCGGTGCCGGCCGGCGAGGCCCTGGCGCTGGTCGCGCGTGCCGCCACATCGAGCGGCTCGGACGAGTTGCTGCCGAGTGAGCTCGCCGAACTCACGCGCAAGGCGTCGCAGCGCACGCCGGGCGAGCGGCTGCGCGAGGAGTGGCAGGCCCCGCGCCTCGAGCCCGCGCGGGTGGACGAGCGGATTGGCGAGCTGGTCGCGTCCGGCAGGCTGCCGGTCTGGCCGGTCCTCGGCGAGGCGCTGCGCGAGCTGGCGCGCGCGCGAACGGCGGCCGAGCAGAGTCCGCTGGTGTTGTCCGAGGTGCAGCGACTCGAGCGCCAGCGCGCGCTGGAGGCGAGCAAGGCCCCGGCCATCTTCAATGCGCCAACACGCGAGCGCCTGGCCGGGCGCTGCGAGGAGGTGGCGGTCTGCCTGAAGGCGAGGCAGGACGCAGAGGGCGTTGCGGCGCTCTTGGCGCTCGCGGAGCAGCTGCGTTCCGACGCGGCGCCCCTCGAGCTCGCGTTCCTGCGCCAGTCGCTCGAGCTCTCGCTCGAGATCGCAGGCCGGGAGCAGGCCGAGGAGGAGAGCGGCCGGTTGATCGAGCCGGGCTAGGCCGGCGCCCGACCCAAGCCGGGCTGGGCCGGCGCCTTCCGTTTGGCGCAGGCGCCAGAGTTTGTCACCGTTGCGCCAGGAGGACGCGCCCCCGAGGGGCTCGCGCGTCCCGGGGGAGGATCATGTTCAGGAGAAGATTTCGCCGGGGGCGAGGCCGCGGGCAGGGTGGCCGACTCGCCGAGCGCCTGCGCGACTACAAGGAGCTTGGCCTGCGCGACCTGCGCCCCCTGGACCGCCCCGAGGGCACGCCGGACGAGCTCGACCTGGTAGCGGGCACGCTCGGCGACAAGCGCCCAGTGGTCGTGGTGGCGAGTCCCCGCGATGGCCTTGACCTGATCGGCTGGGCCCGCCTGGCGCTCACTCTCGATGCGGGTGGCGCGCGCGAGGCGCTGGTCGCGGCCCCGGCCTTTGCCCAGGCAACGCACCGCGCGGCGCGCGCTGCAGCGGCGCGCGGGCTGCGGCTCTCCCTGCTGGCCGCGCCGCGCCTGGCCGACGAGGCGCAGGCGAGTTTCGTGAAGGAGCATTACCCGGCCGCTGGGGCCGGTGCCGATACCCAGTCCGTGCTCGCCCGCGTGCTGCGCGTGATCGACGGAGCGGCTGCCGCGAGCTCGATCGGTGCGCTGCGCCGCGCCGGCGACGGCTACGTGTTGTACGCGCGCGGCATGCGCGCGCTGCGTGTCGAGGCCGAGGGCGACGGCATCTCCGTCACGTTCCTGGCTCCCGAGAAGCGCAACGTGCACGTGACCGACCAGAACTTCTCGCGCTGGGGCGTGGAGCTGCACGAAGCCGTGCTCGCACTGGCGCAGGACCCGCGTCTGCTGGGGCGCCCGGAAGAGCACGCCGAGCTGGCCGCCGAACGCGCCGCCCGCGCGGCGCGCGTCAGCGTCACCGCGCGTTCGATTCCCTGGAACGCCGAGGGCTCCGCTCCCTGCGACTGGGCCGGGATCGATCCCGAGGGCCGTCCCGTGCTCGGGGTAGTGCTCGCGTCGGTCGGGTTGGCGGACGTGCCGCGAATCCTGGCGGGACTCGAGCGGCTGCGCGCCGAGCCGCAGGTCTGGACGCCCGGCGCGGGTGGTCCGGCGCGCCTCGTTCTGGCGACCGAACAGCTGGACGGCAACGCCCGCTCCTTGCTCGAAAGCGCCGGGGTGAGTGTCGAGACCCGGGCGATCGACACTTCTGTCGACACGCCGGCCGAGGCGCGGCCAGAGGGCGAGCGCCCGCGCCGCCGGGGCCGGCGCCGCCGCGGCCGGCGGGGCGATGAGCCGCTTGCGGAGCGCGGCGATCGG